>CP016269.1:2728924-3074209 GCA_001880285.1 Flavobacteriaceae bacterium UJ101
TAGAAATTCTTCGATCAATAATATTTTTTTCTAATTTAAAATCAGGAATACCATAGCGTAATAATCCTCCTACTTTTTCATCACGTTCAAAAACGGTAACCCAGTGTCCAGCTCGATTTAATTGTTGTGCAGTAGCTAAGCCTGCAGGGCCTGATCCTATGATGGCTACTTTTTTACCTGTTCTTTCTTTTGGAAGTTCAGGTTTGATCCAACCTTCTTTAAAGCCGTTTTCAACAAGGCTTTTTTCTATATTCTCTATTGTCACAGCAGGGTCATTAATCCCTAATACACAAGCTTCTTCACAAGGAGCAGGGCATAGTCGACCGGTAAATTCAGGGAAATTATTCGTTGAATGTAGCACTTCTAATGCTTTTTTCCATCTACCATTGTAAACGTAGTCGTTAAAGTCAGGAATTAAATTCCCTAGAGGACAACCGCTGTGACAAAAAGGTATTCCACAATTCATACATCGAGAACCTTGTGTTTCTACCTCATTTTTAGATAAAGGAATGGTAAATTCTTTATAATGTTGTGTACGTTCTTTTACAGTATATTTTGATTCTATTTTTCGTTCAAATTCTAAAAATCCAGTTGCTTTTCCCATATTTAAGCTGTTTTAGAGATTAATTGTTCTTGTTTAATACGTTCTAATGCCTGTTTGTATTCTGTAGGCATTACTTTTACAAAGTGAGTTAAGGCAATCGTCCATTGAGCTAAGATGTCTTTGGCTAAGGAACTTCCTGTGTATTGTGCATGTTTTTTGATTAAACTATGTAATTGGTTTCGATCCTCCTCTAAAATAATTTCTTCAAAATCAATAGTTTCCATATTACAATTTTGTTTAAATTGTTGATCAGGATCATACACAAAAGCAATTCCTCCACTCATTCCGGCAGCAAAATTACGTCCTGTTTTACCGAGTATCACAGCAATTCCACCTGTCATGTATTCACATCCGTGATCACCTATTCCTTCTACAACAGCTTTTGCTCCAGAGTTACGAACACAGAATCGTTCACCAGCCACTCCATTAAAATAAGCTTCTCCATCAGTAGCACCATATAAGGCTACATTCCCGACAATTATATTTTCATGAGAAATAATTGAAGATTTTTGAGGAACTTTCACAATAATTTTGGCTCCAGATAATCCTTTTCCAATATAATCATTTGCATTTCCTTCAATTTGTAAGGTCAATCCCTTGGTAGAAAAAGCACCGAAACTTTGCCCTGCAGAACCTGTAAAGTGAATATTTAAGGTATCTTCAGGTAAGCCTTCTTTAGCATATATTTTAGAGATTTCATTACTTACAATAGCACCTACGGAACGATTCATATTGTTAATGCTAAAATCTAAATATGTTTTTTCTTTTCTAAAGATAGCGGGATGTGCCTTTGCAATAATATCAAAATCAATGTGTTTTTCTAACTCATGATCTTGAGTGGTAGTATTGTATAAAGCAGTTCCTTCTGGAACTTGGGGTTGGTGTAAAATAGGAGATAGGTCAATTCCTTCTAATTTATAATGATTAATGGCTTGAGTAGTATCTAATTTTTGAACTTGTCCTACCATTTCATTGATTGTTCTAAATCCTAATTGAGCCATAATTTCACGTAATTCTTGAGCAACATAGTACATAAAGTTTACAACATGTTCTGGCTTCCCTTTAAACTTTTTACGTAATTCAGGATTTTGAGTTGCAATTCCAACGGGGCATGTATTTAAATGGCATGCACGCATCATCACACAACCAGTAGCAACCAGTGGTGCAGTAGCAAAACCAAATTCTTCAGCCCCTAAAAGGCAGGCAATGGCTACATCACGTCCAGTTTTTAATTGACCATCACACTCAACAACAATACGGTTTCGAAGATCATTCATGACTAAGGTTTGTTGAGCTTCAGCGATTCCTAATTCCCAAGGAAGACCTGCATGGCGTAAAGAGGTAAGGGGTGAAGCACCTGTTCCACCATCATAACCTGAAATTAAGACTACATCGGCCTTGGCTTTAGCCACTCCAGCAGCAACGGTTCCAACACCTACTTCTGAAACTAGTTTAACATTAATTCTAGCTTCTCGGTTAGCTGATTTTAAATCGTAAATCAGTTGTGATAAATCTTCAATTGAATAAATGTCATGATGTGGAGGAGGTGAAATTAAACCCACATAAGGAGTTGAATTTCGACATTCTGCTACCCAAGGATATACTTTTTCACCTGGAAGATGTCCTCCTTCACCTGGTTTAGCTCCTTGTGCCATTTTGATTTGAATTTCTTGTGCACTGGTTAAATAGTTTGAAGAAACTCCAAAACGTCCTGAAGCTACTTGTTTGATGGCACTGTTTCTCCAGTCACCACTTTGGTCTTTGTAAAAACGTTGAGGATTTTCTCCTCCTTCTCCTGAATTGCTTTTTCCACCTAAACGGTTCATTGCAATAGCTAAGGTTTCATGGGCTTCTTGGCTGATGGAACCATATGACATGGCACCTGTTTTAAAACGTTTAACAATTTCAGTCCATGGTTCTACTTCATCAATTGAAATAGGGTCATGATTGGCAAACTCTAATAGACCACGAATGGTCATCGTTTGTTTACTTTGATCGTTAATTAACTTTGAATATTCAGCATAAGATTGTGGTTCATTTTGACGAACGGCTTGTTGTAATTTGGCTATGGTTAAGGGGTTGAATAAATGTTTTTCACCATTTCGTCTCCAACGATAATCACCCCCTATTTCTAAGTTCAGATTTCCATTTTGATGTTCTTCAAAAGCTTCTTTATGACGTTTATAGAGTTCTTTTTCAATTTCGTATAATCCAATTCCTTCAATACGTGTAGGAGTGTAAGGGAAATATTTAGTAATGAATTTCTTATTTAAACCTAAAGCTTCAAAAATTTGTGCACCTCTGTAAGAATTAAGGGTTGAAATACCAATTTTGTTCATGATTTTTACAACACCTTTTCCAATAGCTTTGTTATAATTTTCAATAGCTTTTTCAGAATCAAGTTTCACGGTATTCATATCGACTCGTTCTTCAATGATTTCATTGACCATATAAGGATTGATGGCACTAGCACCGTATCCAAATAATAAAGCAAATTGATGTACTTCACGAGGCTCTGCTGATTCCATAATAATAGAAAAACGTGACCTTTTTCCTCTTCGTTGTAAATTATGATGTACCAATGAGCATGCTAATAAGGCAGGAATAGGAGCTAAATTTTTTGTAGTTCCTCGATCAGATAACACAATGATGGTATTATTTTCTTCTACCGCTTTTTCTACTTGATTAATTAAGGTATCTAGTGCTTCTTCTAAACCGTTTAATCCTTCTTTTACTTCGTAAAGAATGGGTATGGTAGTACTTTTAAAATCAAGATTATCATAGGTTTTAATTTTCTCTAAATCATATTTTGAAATAATAGGATTGTTAATTCGTAATTTTTTACAATGGTTTTCCGTAATTTCAAATAAATTGTAGTCAGTACCTAATCCAAGACTTAGATCAGTAATCAGTTCTTCTCGAATTCCATCTAATGGAGGGTTAGTTACCTGGGCAAATAGTTGTTTAAAGTAATTATACAACAATTGAGGTTTATGAGAGAAAACGGCAAGAGGTGTGTCGGTTCCCATTGATCCAATAGGTTCTTTCCCAAGAGAAGCCATTGGTGCAATAATTTTGGTTATTTCTTCGTAGGTGTAGCCAAAAACCTTTTTACGAATTTGTAAATCGGTTTTTTCATTTGGGATAATACATTGTGTATAGGGTATATCGGTTAAATGAACTGTATTTTCTTTTAACCATTTTTGATAAGGATATTTAGAGGCAATTTGTTCTTTAATTTCTTCATCATTTACAATACGTCCTTCATTCATATCAACTAAAAACATTTTTCCAGGTTCTAAACGACCGTGGTATTCAATATTTTCAGGTTCTAATTCAATGACCCCTGTTTCAGAAGACATAATCACGTAACCTGATTTTGTAACCGTATAACGAGAAGGACGTAACCCATTACGATCTAATAAAGCCCCAATATAATTTCCATCAGTAAAAGGAATAGAGGCAGGGCCATCCCATGGTTCCATAATACAAGCGTTGTATTCATAAAAAGCTTTTTTAGTAGTACTCATGGATTGATGTTTTTCCCAAGCTTCAGGCACGAGCATCATCATGGCCTCGGGTAAGGAGCGTCCGGTAATTAATAATAATTCTAATACCATATCCATGGAAGCAGAATCTGATTTACCGTTTAAGATGGTAGGTAATATCTCTTTTATATCTTCTTCAATTGAATCACTTTTTAATAACTCTTCACGGGCTCGCATTCTACTTACATTTCCTCTTAAGGTATTGATTTCTCCATTATGGCACATTTGTCTAAAGGGTTGAGCTAAATCCCAAGTAGGAAAGGTATTGGTTGAAAACCGTTGATGTACAAGAGCAAGACGCGTAATCACGTCTTCTTCTTGTAAATCTTTATAATATAGCTTGATATCTTCTGGGATAAGTAATCCTTTATAAATAATAGTGGTATTGGAGAAGCTAGGAAGGTAGAAGTAGTTTTTTTGAGAGAGTTTTGATTGGTAAATTTGATGCTCTGTTTTTTTTCGGGCTATAAAAAGTTTGGTTTTAAATTCCTGCTCTGTTAGTTTTCCTTTGGTAACAAAAACTTGTTGAATAAATGGCTCTGTTTCTTGGGCAATTTTACCAATTATATTTTGTTGAATCGGAACGGTGCGCCAACCGATAATTTTTAAATTTTGCTGCGCTAAGTTCTCTTCAAATAATTGAATACAATATTGACGCTGGTTTTCTTTTTTAGGTAAAAAAGTCATTCCAACAGCATAATCACCTTTAGAAGGTAGTTCAAATTCACAAACTCGAGAAAAATATTCATGAGGAATTTCAATTAAGATTCCAGCTCCATCTCCTGTTTTTCCATCTGCACTAACAGCTCCTCGATGTTCTAGTTTTTCAAGAATTTCTAACGCTTTATGGATAATATCATTGGTTCTTTCACCATTCAGGCTACAAATAAAACCAGCTCCACAATTGTCGTGTTCAAATTCAGGTAAGTAAAGTCCTTGTTGTTTTAATTCTCTCATAAGCAGTAGTATTTGTCTTAAAGTTAAAGACAAAGATTTGTTTTCGAGCTATTTGAGAACAACAAACTGCTGATTTTTACATAAAGTGTAAAAAAAACACTAAATATTTAATGATAATGAAATGAAAAATGTGTTAAATGTACTTTTTAAAGTGTATTTTTAAAAAGTATTCATTTGGTTTAATAAATTGTTAAGAAATATTTAATTTAAAGTGTTTTTTTATTTGGAATTAATAAAGTTAATTTATTTTTTTGTATTGGCTAAAGAATAAATAAATAATAGGAAGAGAAATAGCAGCAATATACAACCCGTTTTGAAAAATAATTTCTGGGAAAATAATTAAAGGTATAATTAAACCAAATGCTGCTCCACCAATATGCGCACTATGCCCAATATTTCCTACTTGATTTTTCATGCCGTAAACGGAATACACCATATATAGTATACCAAAAATCCATGCTGGTATACTAATTCCAGGTAAAAAGATCAATCCTATTTCACTTTGGGTAGGGAATAAGGCAATACTAGCATAAATCATTCCTGATACACCTCCTGAAGCTCCTACAGCAGTATAATAAGGCTCATTTTTATGAAAAAGATAACCTAATAAGCCTCCTGCTAAGATTGAACCAAAGTAAATAAACAAATAAACGGGAATACCAATCATATTGATAAAAAGTTTACTTGAAAAAAAGTATAAGGAAAGCATGTTGAAAATAAGATGCATGCTATCCACATGTAAAAAACCACTGGTTATAAATCGGTGGTATTGTTTGTTGGATCTAATAGCGGCTATATTAAAAGAGTTTTTATTAAAAAAATCCCGATTTGTAAATCCAAAATAACTAGTTAAAGCCGTTACGGCAATAATAATAATTAAAATTGGATGCAAGTTATCTAGCATGGTTTAAAAGTTTAATTCAGTTTGTGAATCATGTGATGCTTCATTGGAAACTTCTTCTGTGTAAGGTAAAGGGTCAAGTGCATTAATTTGATTCACAGTACCTGTTGTTAAAGTATTTCCTTGAGCTTTGATGCCTTTTACGGTAATAAATTCAGAGACATTGACTTGTTCTGTTTCTTGCTCTTTTCCTCGTTCTTTTCTATAAACGATTTCAATTATAGGAATGTAATCGGTTAGGATTAATTCGATAAAAGATTTAGAATCTTCTAAGAAAAAGAAAGGTTGAGGATTAGGGGTATCGTCTAATAAAAAGCGTTTAATGTAATAGCGTTCTTTTTCTGCATCATAATACACACAAGAAACAGGTTTTTTAGGGTTCCATTTTTCAATAATGAGCATATCATCTTCAAAATGGTTTCCTAAATCAAAGCTAATTAATTTGGCTACACCACTTTGGTTGATGGTTAGGATTTTATCGTTTGCTTGAAATTCTCCTAAAAATTCTCCTCTTTGATCAACATTTAAGCGTCTAACGGTATCGTCAAACCATATTTTTCGAGCGGCAAGTGTAGAAATTCCAGCTTCTTTTAATTCGACTTTTTTAATAGGATATTTTGATACTAGATTCCCTTTTACACCTTGTCCTTTGATTGCTAGTTCTGTAAAATCAATATCAAAACGAAGTTTTTTTACTTTTTGTAATGCTTTAAGATAAACGGTTACAATTTCGGCTTCACCATTTGGGTTAGCAGTAAAATATAAAATTTGAGAACCTTTATTACCTTGGGTTAGATTATATTCTTTGTCTCGGGTAATGGAAGTAACGGAAAAACGTTTCATGTAATTGTAGCCAATTTTTCCATCTCGATAAATTAAATTGTATACAGTTCGTTTGTCTTTTTTCTTCCAGACAGCTACATGAATAATTCCTTTACCAACGAAAGTTTTGGTATCAACTTTGGTGACCATCATGGTACCATCTTTTCTGAAAATAATAATATTGTCAATATCAGAGCATTCAAAAAGAAATTCATCACGTCTTAAAGAAGTCCCAATGAAACCTTCTTCACGATTGACATAGAATTTTGTATTGGCAATAGCTACTTTTGTTTTTTGAATTTCGTCAAAAATTCGAAGTTCTGTTTTACGTTCTTTTTCTTTTCCGTATTTGGCTTTTATAGTTTTAAAATAATCAATGGCATAATCAATTAAATTTTCCAGATTATTTTTTACAGCAGCTATTTTTTCTTCTAATGATTGAATATGTTGTTGAGCTTTGTCTAAATCAAATTTTGAAATACGTTTGATTCGAATTTCAGTTAAACGTGTGATATCTTCTTCGGTAACATCACGTACTAAATGTTTTATATGAGGTTTAAGTCCTGTGTCAATAGCTTTTAAAACACCTTCCCAAGTTTCTTCTTCTTCGATATCTCGGTAAATTCTTTTTTCTATAAAAATACGTTCTAATGAGGCAAAGTGCCATTGTTCTTGGTATTCGTTTAAAGCAATTTCAAGTTCTTGTTTTAAAAGCTGAACAGTATTATCCGTATTCCGTTTTAAAATTTCTGAAACACCTACAAATATCGGTTTGTTATTATCAATTACACAACACAGCGGTGAAATGGAAACCTCACAATCAGTGAAAGCATAAAGAGCATCAATCATTTTATCAGGAGATACTCCTGAAGGTAAATGAATTAATATTTCAACATTGGCAGCTGTATTGTCTTCTATTTTTTTTATTTTTATTTTACCTTTATCATTGGCTTTTAAGATAGAGTCTATTAAACTTGATGTAGTGGTTCCATAAGGAATTTCATTAATAACTAAAGTGTTTTTATCTTGTTGTCCAATTCTAGCTCGAATACGTACTTTTCCTCCTCGTTTTCCATCATTATAGTTGGAAACGTCTGCCATTCCAGAAGTTAAAAAATCAGGAAAAAGTTTAAACGATTTTCCTTTTAAGTGTTTAATTGAAGCATCAATTAATTCGTTAAAGTTATGAGGTAAAATTTTAGTAGATAATCCAACAGCAATTCCTTCTACACCTTGAGCCAAGAGTAAAGGAAATTTAACAGGTAAATCAATGGGTTCCTTATTTCTTCCATCATAAGAAGACTGCCATTCTGTAGTTTTAGGATTAAAAACGACATCAAGAGCAAATTTGGTAAGTCGTGCTTCAATATAACGTGAAGCAGCGGCTCTATCTCCTGTTAAGATATTTCCCCAGTTTCCTTGGGTATCGATGAGTAATTCTTTTTGACCTAATTGAACAATAGCATCAGAAATTGCGGCATCACCGTGGGGATGATATTTCATGGTATTACCTACAATATTGGCTACTTTATTGTAACGGCCATCATCCAATTCTTTCATAGAGTGCAGAATTCTCCTTTGCACAGGTTTCAATCCATCATATATAGATGGAATGGCACGTTCTAAGATAACGTAGGAAGCATAGTCTAAAAACCATGATTCATACATTCCAGAAATTTTTTGAATGCTTTCGTCTTGTGGTATAGGGTTTTCTGAGTTCTCTATCATTGAATCACTTCGTTTTAAACGTTTTTATTTTCTTCTAAAACTTTGTCTAAAGATTTTTTAATGCCTTTGATTTCAGTTTTCTTTAAATAAGAAATATCATATTTTAATTTTGTAAATCCTGTACTACTTTTTTTACTTGTAATGGTTATTTCTAAGGTTCTTTTCAAAAAGCTATTTTTAACTTTATAAGAAACTAATTTTCTTTTTGGAAATTCGGAAGATTTTTTTGAAGAAGCAATAAAATTTGATAAAACAATATCTTCATTTTTAAAATTAAGAGCCTCGCCATCAGAATCATATTCAAATAATTGATTTCCTCGATATCGTGTTATAACGAGTAGTATTAACCCTATAATAGGAAATATATTAATAGGAATATGTGCAAAAGCTCGAATCGGGAATAATTTTGTAATTAAGAAAAGAGCAAATAGTAACCCAATTATGAGGTAAATACTTTGGATGTAGGATTTAATTCTTTTATTGTTAATTTTCATGTTTCAAGTAAGTCTTTTTCTATTTTTAGATTTTCAATAATAAATTCTTGGCGTTTAGGTGTGTTTTTCCCCATATAAAAAGTTAGCATTTCTTCGATAGAAGTATGTTTTCCTATCATGACAGGATCTAAACGAATGTCTTTTCCTATGAAGTGCTTGAATTCATCAGGTGATATTTCTCCTAACCCTTTAAATCGAGTGATTTCTGGATTTTTGCCTAATTCATCAAGGGCTTTTAAACGTTCTTCTTCGGTGTAGCAGTAACGTGTTTCTTTTTTATTGCGAACTCTGAAAAGAGGGGTTTGTAGTATGTATAAATGTCCTTCCTTTATTAATTCAGGAAAGAATTGTAAAAAGAAAGTAATGATTAATAAACGGATATGCATACCGTCTACATCGGCATCGGTTGCAATGATGACATTATTATAACGTAAATCATCTAAACCATCTTCAATGTTTAATGCAGCTTGTAAGAGGTTGAATTCTTCATTCTCATACACTACCTTTTTAGTTAGACCATAAGAATTTAAAGGTTTACCTCTTAAACTGAAAACAGCCTGGGTTTCAACATCTCGTGATTTTGTAATGGATCCACTTGCTGAATCACCTTCGGTGATAAAAATAGAAGATTCTAGATTACGTACATTTTTTTGATTGTTATAATGTTGTCTACAATCACGTAATTTCTTATTATGTAAGTTGGCTTTTTTAGCTCGTTCTTTGGCAATTTTACGTATCCCAGATAATTCTTTACGTTCTTTTTCTGCCTGAAGGATCTTTTTAAGTAGTCGTTCAGCTGTTTCGGGGTTTTTATGTAAGTAATTATCAAGTTTTGTTTTGATAAAATCATTGATGAAAGTACGTACGGTAGGTAAATTTCCTCCCATATCTGTTGAACCTAATTTTGTTTTAGTTTGCGATTCAAAAACAGGTTCCATTACTTTAATACTAATAGCTCCAATAACGGATTTTCGTATGTCAGAAGCATCAAAGTTTTTATTATAAAACTCTCGAACAGTTTTTACCAGAGCTTCACGAAAAGCAGCTTGGTGCGTTCCTCCTTGAGTAGTATGTTGTCCGTTTACAAAGGAATAATATTGTTCACTATATGATTTTCCACTATGGGTTAAAGCAATTTCAATATCTTCATCTTTTTGATGAATAATAGGGTAGATAATTTGTTCATCTATCGTATCTTCTAAAAGATCTTTTAAACCATTTTGAGATTTATATTTTTCCCCATTATAAACAATAGTTAATCCAGGGTTTAAATAGGTATAATTTTTCAACATTTTAACGATATACTCGTTACGAAATTGAAAATTATTAAAGATTTCGCTGTCAGGGGTAAAACTAATTTTAGTTCCATTTCTTAATGAAGAAGAAGCAATTTCTTCGTCATGGGTTAAGGTTCCCTGTGAGAATTCAGCAATTTTTGTTTGCCCTTCTCGAATAGCTTGAACTTTAAAATAATGAGAAAGTGCATTTACTGCTTTAGTACCAACACCATTTAATCCAACTGATTTTTTAAAGGCTTTTGAGTCATATTTACCTCCTGTATTCATTTTAGAAACAGCATCGATCATTTTTCCTAACGGAATTCCTCGTCCATAATCGCGAATGGTAACGGTTTGATCTTTTATGGTAACTTCTATTGTTTTTCCAGATCCCATTACAAATTCATCAATGGAGTTGTCAATAACTTCTTTTAAAAGAATGTAAATTCCATCGTCAGGAGCTGATCCATCACCTAATTTCCCGATATACATCCCTGGACGTAATCGAATATGCTCTTTCCAATCTAATGATCGGATATTGTCTTCAGTATATGTGTTTTGCTGCTTACTCATTAATCTCCAAAGATATAAAAAAATGAAAAAAAGATCAAGTAATCAAGCTTCAATTTTTTCTCCAGAAGAAAGGAGTGAATAAGATTAATATGGTGAATAATTCAAGTCTTCCTAATAGCATTAAAAATGAGCAAAACCATTTACCTAAACATGTCATGCTTGCAAAATTATCAACTGGGGAATAGTTCCCAAAAGCAGGTCCTACATTCCCTAATGCAGAGGCAGATACACCTATGGCCGATACAAAATCTTTTAGATTTGGAGTGCCGGCCTCTGATTCTGTAAAACTCAAAATGATAGAACTAAAAATGAAAATGAGCATATAGATCATGAAAAAGGCTAAAATGTTAAATACAATTTGTTGTTTAACACTTTTTCCATTATGTCTTACTGGAATGATAGCATTAGGATGTAACAAACGTTTGAATTCTAACCAACTGTTTTTGATTAGGATAGTATGGCGAACTACTTTAACACCTCCTGCAGTAGATCCTGCTGAACCACCTGTAAACATTAAAGCAAAGAATAAAACGGCTAAAAAAGGTGTCCACATTGTAAAATCAGCTGAAACAAACCCTGTAGTAGTGACTACGGCTAATACTTGAAATAAAGCATGCCTGATTGATGCTTCAACAGTATAACGTAGCTGGTTTGTGGAATCGGTCCAAGCATTGATTGTATTATCAGCTCCTACAGGTAAACTTTGAGAAGGATTAGCAAATAAATACATGGTTAGGGCTGTAATAATACTTACAAAAAGCACCATACCTGCATACCATCTAAACTCTTCATCTTTAAACATTTTTTTGAATTTCCCTGTTACAAAGAAATAGTTTAATACAAAATTAGTTCCTGCAATAAACATGAAAAATATAATGATATACTGAATTAAAGGTTGATTATTCCAGTATGCAACACTTGCATTTTTGGTAGAGAAGCCACCAGTAGATAAGGTACATAAGGCATGGTTTACTGCATCAAATAGTGTCATTCCTGCTCCCCAAAGTAAAATAGCTTGAATTAAAGTTAGTAAAACATAAATATACCATAGACGTTTGGCAGTTTCAGTAATTCTAGGGTGGAGTTTATCTGCAGAAGGACCTGGAGATTCTGCAGAAAATAATTGCATTCCTCCAATTCCTAATAATGGTAAAATAGCCAATGTTAGTACAATGATTCCCATACCACCAATCCAATGGGTGAAGCTTCTCCAAAAAAGAATCCCTTTTGGCATAGCTTCTATATCGTTTAAAATAGAAGATCCTGTTGTAGTGAATCCTGACATGGTTTCAAAGAAAGCGTCAGTGAAATGAGGAATACTACCTGAAAAGAGGTAAGGGAAAGTACCTACCAAAGCCATAAAAATCCAACCAAAGGTTACGATAAGATAGCCCTCTCTTTTTTGTACTGTTTTACAATGTTTTCTCGATGCAAAATACATAATTCCACCAATAGTTGCTGTTATCAAAGCGGCAAGAGCAATTCCTGTAACTGCTTCTTCACTGTAATATAAGCTCACAGGGACACATAAAAACATGAAGAGCGCATTCAAAATAAGAAGGACTCCTAAAAAATTAACAACAACTTTTATATTGAGTTTTTTCATGTTATTTTTTATTTATGAAAAGACTTTCAACTTCTGATAATACGTCTGGTAAAGCTAGAACAACAACACGGTCATTAGCTTTTATTTGAAAATCTCCTAATGGAATATAACTTTGACCGTTTCGAACAACTCCTGCTATAATAGCATCGCGTGGAAAATCAATATTTCGTATAATATCATGAGTTATTTTAGCATTTTGTACCACTTTAAACTCTAATAATTCAGCATCTAAATTACTAAGATGTGTTAGAGCTAATACTTCTCCTTTTCTAATAAAACGTACAATGTTATTGGCGGCTAAGAATTTCTTATTAATAAAAGCATCGATTCCAATCATTTGACTTAGGTGAATGTAATCCATGTTTTCTACTAAGGCAATGGTTTTTTTAACGCCTTTAGATTTTGCTAGTAAACAAGACATAATATTGGTTTCAGAACGACCTGTAACTGCTATGAAAGCATCCATTTCCTCAATCGCCTCATCTTCTAAAAGCTCGCTATCACGACCATCTCCCTGAATAATAAGTGTTTTAGAAAGGTCATCAGCTAAATCAAACGCTTTTGAAGGATTTTTTTCAATCAAAGTAACACTATGGTTACTTTTTGAAAGATTTTCTGCGGTAGCTTTTCCTATTTTTCCACCTCCTAAAATCATGATTCGTTTTAAATCGACTTTAGTTTTTCCTAAGATTTTATAGATGTGTTTTGAAGCATCACCTAATAAAAGAAAATAAACTTGATCTCCCAGTTTATAAACTGTATCTCCACGAGGTACAATAATATCTTGTGAATTTTTTCTTATGATAGCAATAGGTGTGAAGTCTGTTCTATTTTTATGTTCTTGATCTGCAACTTCTTTAACTGTTTTATTTAATAAAGTTGAATTTTCATCCAAAACAGAACCACTCATTTTTAACAACCCTTCTTCAAAGGCAAAATATTCATTGAATCCTGCTTCATTAATCAATTCATCAATTTCATTAGCTGCTAAAGTCTCAGGTGAAATAAGGGAATCAATTCCCATACGTTGAAAATTTAAAGAGTTTTCTCTCAATAAATATTCAGGATTATTAATTCGGGCAATACTTTTTTTTGCACCTGATTTTTTTGCAATCACGGCTGCTGTAAGATTGGTGTTTTGATCTTGCGTTACAGCAATAAAGATATCGGCTTCATTAATGTTTGCTTCTCTCAATGTAATAAAAGAGGTAGCATCTCCTTTTAATGCAATGACATCGAGGTGCGACTCAATATGTTGTAATTTCTTTTTGTCAGAGTCAATGATGATGATATCTTGTGCTTCATGAGAAAGCAATTTAGCTAAATGAAAGCCTACATCTCCTGCACCGGCAATTATTATTTTCATCTGTTACTGTTTTATTTTCTCTAAGATCAGATGGAATTCACCTATTATCATTCGGTTGGTCTCAACTTCATTATTATGGCTCATTTCATAATATTTTTTTATGATACTTACTTAGAGTTCAGACCCAAAGGTACAGTATTTAAAAAAAAAGCCAAGAAGATTTTAGAATAAAACGTAGTTTTAGCATCTTTGCAAAAAATAAATTAAGATGCAAAAGCCAAGTATTCCTAAAGGAACTCGAGATTTTACCCCAGCTGTTATGTTACGACGTAACTATATTATGGATATTATTAAAAGTGAATTTAAACATTTTGGTTTTGCACCAATTGAAACACCTTCTATGGAAAATTCTTCTACTCTAATGGGGAAATATGGAGAAGAAGGTGATCGATTGATTTTTAAGATTTTAAATAGTGGAGATTATTTAAAAAAGGTAGATATCGTAAATGATATAGTTCATTTGGTAATTGAGTTAGAACGTTATTTAAAAGGGAATTATGAAGAGTCTTTTTTAGATTTTATTAGAAATAACAACACATATATTAATGATAAAGATTTAATTACAAATATTACTAATGAATTAAATTTAAATCAAGAATGTATAAGAATTAAAAATGAATTAGAAAATAGTGTAAATAGAAATAGTGATCATTTTATAGAGAGAAGTATTTGTTCTTTTCTTGAAAAAAGTGAGATTTTAGAAGAGTTTCAGAAAAGAAAAACTTTAAGTATTACTCCTAAAATCTCGGAAAAAGCACTTCGTTATGATTTAACAGTCCCATTTGCACGATTTGTGGTTCAAAATCAGAATGATTTGACTTTTCCTTTCAAACGCTATCAAATTCAACCCGTTTGGCGTGCAGATCGTCCTCAAAAAGGCCGTTTTAGAGAGTTTTATCAATGTGATGCTGATGTAGTAGGTTCTAATTCTTTATATCAAGAGGTAGAGTTGATTCAATTGTATGATGCTGTTTTTTCAAAATTAGGTTTGAAAGTAACCATTCAAATGAATAACCGCAAAATTTTAGCAGGATTAGCAGAAATTGCTGGAATTGAAGATAGGTTAATTGATTTTACAGTTGCTTTGGATAAGTTAGATAAAATAGGAGAGGAGAAAGTAAAGGAGGAAATGCGTTCGAAAGGTATTTCAGATGAAGCTATTTCCATTCTAAATCCATTATTTCATTTTGAAGGTGATTTTTTAACTAAGAAAGATAAATTGAAGGGATTACTTCAAGCATCTTCTATTGGTAAGGAAGGAATTGAAGATGTTGAGTTTGTTTATAACACTGTGGCTGAATTAGGTCTAGGTAAAGCAGAACTTAATTTAGACGTTACCTTAGCACGAGGGCTAAACTATTATACAGGATGCATTTTTGAAGTATCTGCAGAGGGTGTTCAGATGGGATCTGTTGGAGGAGGAGGTCGTTATGATGATTTAACCTCTGTTTTTGGTTTAAAAAATATTTCAGGTGTTGGAATTTCATTTGGTTTAGATCGAATTTATTTAGTTTTAGAAGAATTAAATTTATTTCCTGATTTATCAGCTGATAGTGTACAGGTTTTGTTTGTTAATTTTGGAGAGGAAGAAGCATTACAGTCTTTAAAATATATTAAGCAACTTCGAGAAAAAGGTATTAATGCAGAACTATATCCTGATCCTGTAAAAATGAAGAAGCAATTGACTTATGCTAATAAGAAAGAGATTGGTTTTATAGTCATGATTGGTGAGAAAGAAATAGAAAACCAAACTCTAACATTGAAAAACATGCTTGACGGTTCTCAAAAAGAGATTACAGTAGAAAATTTAATTCAAGAATTAATATAAGTTATTTTTTTAAGTACAATGAAAATAATTGTTTAGCATATTTTGAACTATAGAATTTATCAAATCCATACTGTTCATAAACCAATTTATTTTCTTCATTAAAAGCGCAACTTAACCTTGACATATTTAATAAAGTTGCTTTTTTAATTAGGTATTGAATAACTTCAGAAGTATGAATATAGGGTTTGTTTTCATAGATAGTAAAAAAAGCTTCGTTATTTTTAATCGAGATACAGGTAAAGGCTACTATTGTTTGGTCAGAATTAAATAGACCATAGTGTAGTTTTTTTACGTCTGTCATTTCTTTTTCATCATCAATATCCCATTGTTTTTTTAACTTCCAAACTGTAGTAGTTGAAATTTGCTTAAATCCGTTCATTTTTTCCTTTTCATTTTTAAGTTTCAATCTTCATTTTATCGTTTAAAAGATATATAATAAAGAACATCTTAGATATTTTGTCGATAAAAATAGTGATTACTTACATTTATCCAAAACTTTTTTAACACAAAATGTTAATATATAAAAAGACACTCCAAAAAGTGTCTTTTTATGCAGAATATTTTTATATTAAATTATTTTTTACTACTGACTAATTGAGCGATGTTTACAATAACTTCTGTAGCTTTCATCATAGACTCAACAGGGACATATTCAAAACGTCCATGAAAATTGTGCCCTCCTGCGAAGATGTTAGGGCAAGGTAACCCTTTAAAAGAAAGTTGCGAACCATCAGTTCCTCCACGTATAGCTTTTATATTGGGTGTAACACCTGCCATTTTAATTGCTTCTTCTGCAATATCAACAATATGCATTACAGGTTCTACTTTTTCACGCATATTATAATACTGATCTTTAATATCAACATGAATTAAATCTTTTCCTAATTCTTGATTTAATTGAGAACCAATTTCTTGCATAAGATTTTTTCGAGCTTCAAATTGCTCACGATCATGATCACGAATGATATATTCTAATGTAGATTCTTCAACCGTTGCGTTAAGACGCATAAGGTGAAAAAAACCTTCATACCCTTCAGTATGTTCTGGAACTTCGTCAAAAGGTAACATGTCAGCAAAACGTCTGGCAAGAGTACCTGAATTAATCATTTTATCTTTTGCGGAACCAGGATGTACCATTTTCCCTTTAATAGTAATTTTAGCATAAGCTGCATTAAAGTTTTCATATTCCAGTTCACCAATTTCACTACCATCTAGTGTATAAGCCCATTGAGCATCAAATTTTTTTACATCAAATAGTTCAGCTCCTCTTCCTACTTCTTCATCTGGTGTAAAGCAAATTCGAATTTTACCATGTTTTATTTCAGGATGATTGATTAAATATTCCATTGCAGTAACAATTTCTGCAATTCCAGCTTTATCATCAGCACCCAATAAGGTAGTTCCATCAGTAGTAATAATAGTTTGCCCTTTATATTGTTTTATTTCAGGGAATTCGTCTGTTTTTAAGATAATATTTAAGTCTTCATTTAAAACAAGATCATTTCCATCATAATTCTCCCAAATTTGTGGTTTTGTATTCTTAGCAGTAAAGTCTGGAGATGTATCCATGTGAGCAACAAAACCAATAGTAGGTACTTCTTCATCGATGTTAGATGGTAGTGTTGCCATTACATAGGCATGTTCATCAACTGTGATGTCAGATAATCCAATTTGAGTAAGTTCTTCTTCTAAATAACGAGCTAAATCAAATTGACGTTCAGTACTAGGAATCTTTTCTACAAAAGGTTTACTTTCTGTATAAATACTAACGTATTTTAAGAATCGATCGGTTATTGTTTGTTTCATTTTACGATTTTATTGTTTTGTTAAACAAATTTACTGTTTTCACTAGATAAATTAATCAAAAAAAAGTGATTTAAAGTAAGAAAATATTTATTTAACGGATTTAAAGGTATTATTTAGTGTAATTTATTTTGAATGATTATTTTTGTTTTCAAATTAACGATACAAATGAAACAATTTCTCATAACAATTTTTGCAATAAATTTTTTTATTCTAAGTGCTCAAGATAATGTTTTGGTAGAAAAAGATAATCAGGCATTTATTACAGTAGAAGATTTTAAGAATAAATTTGGCTATACATTAGATCATGATAAAACACAACCAAAAGATGCTGTTTTAGATTATTATTTAACAATGAGGTTGAAATCAGATGAGGCTCGAAAATTAAAATTAGATGCTTCTCCAGTATTTACTAATAATATGCTTAAATTTATTGGTGAGAGAAAAGATTTTTATTTAGAGCAAGATCCTTTTAATAAAAAAATGGAGCAACAATTCAAAGAACGTGCTCAAAAAGAAGTGCTTATAGCACAGTATTTTGTAGAAGGAATAGATAAAATTAAAGCCCTTGATTATCAATCAAAATTAATGAAAAACACTCATTTTTTTGATCAAGTAAAAAATGTAAAACGTGTTGATAATCGTTATTACACTGTAGGCGAATTACCTTATGGTCTTGAAGAAGATATTTTTTCGAATTTAAAAGAAGGACGTGTATTAGAAATGCAAGAAGCCGGTAATCAGAAATATGTTTATACCGTAATAGAAGACGTTAGACCGTATTCAGGAATCTATAAATTTCAATTGTTATTAATAAAAGATACGTTGAAACAAGGAAAAGAAAAAATTGATGCTATTTATAAGCAAGCTTTAAGAGGAGATTCTTTTGATAAATTAGTAAAAGAATTTTCTGAAGATGAGAATTCTAAGAAAAAAGGTGGGATTACATTGAATGGAATTGGGTTAGATAATAAAATTTTGAGTATTTTGAATCCTTTGAAAGAGGGAGATATATCAAAGCCATTTAAAACAGATTTTGGATGGAATCTTGTAAAACTAATTGAACATGATGTTACACTTAATGATGATGTACTTATTGGAAAATTTAAAAATTCTGGTGAATATGGGATTGTTTTAAAAGGATATAAAGTAAATTACATTAATCAAAAATTACACCCAGTTGAAAAAAAATATAATGTAGCGAAAGATTTGAATAATAAAAAGTTGATTACATTATTAAAAAAAGACGCTATTTCGAAGGAAGATTTTGAAAAAGAACTGAGTGAAATTGTACGTAACGATATTAAACAAAAAAATATAGTAGAATTTAATAATGGAATAACTTATACCAATTGGAATTTTATTGCGGACAATGCTACGTTCTTAAGAATGATTTATAAGAATAATGTGGAAAACCCTGAAGAAAAAATAAAACAACAGCTTCCAATCAGTATAACAAGATCAAAAGTTGAGTTATTTGATAATATGCAAGATGAATTTAACCCCCAATTTAAAAAAGAAGTAGAGTTATTAGAAGCAAATCTTTTAACGGAATTATATGATAAACATATATATGAAAAAGCTTTAAATGATAAGGAAGGATTGTTAGATGAATATCAAAAAATAAAAGGAAATTATAAGTGGAAAGAAAGAGTAGATTTAATTGTAGCTTATTGTAATTCCGATCATAAAGTGGCTAAAGAAATTGAAAAGGCTTTAAAAGAAAATAAAACGATTGAAGAGTTACAACAACAATTTGCTGGAAAAAACGTTTATTTTAGAAGAATGAAACGTGAACTTTCTAGTGAAGATTTACCAAAAGAATATTCTAAAGAAGAGGAAATAAAAACATATAAAGAAAATGGGGATTATTTCGTAACCAAAACATTGGGTGTTTTGCCGAGTCAGGATCCTACTTATGATGAGTTAAAATCTGTTGTTGAAAAAAGATATAAACAAAAATATTTAGATAAAGAAATATCAAAATTAAAAGAGCAGGTTAAAGTAAATCAAAGTGTTTTAAATAATTTATAATAGATATTATATTGAAAGTTAAATTAAAAATAGTAAGTTATTTTATATTAGGTAGTATCTTTTTTTCATGTACTTCTGAAAAAAAATCA
Organism: Flavobacteriaceae bacterium UJ101; assembly: GCA_001880285.1. Classification (NCBI taxonomy): domain Bacteria; kingdom Pseudomonadati; phylum Bacteroidota; class Flavobacteriia; order Flavobacteriales; family Flavobacteriaceae; species Flavobacteriaceae bacterium UJ101. The sequence continues at coordinate 2,748,555 of CP016269.1, forward strand.
GACATTATAGCAAAAGCAGGAAGTAGTTTTTTGAAAAAAAGTGAAATTGATTCTTGGGTAGGAAAGGGATTGTCATCAGAAGATAGTGCGCAATTAGTTCAATCTAAAATACAACAATGGGCTGAAAATGAATTGCTTGCTCAAAAGGCTGAGAAAACTGTATCAGGAGAGACTAAAAAAGAAATAGAAGATAAAGTTCGAAATTACCGTAGTGAATTATTGAATGGTTATTTATTACAACAAAGTGAAGACTCCATAGTTAATAAGAATGAAATTAGTGAGTATTACGAGAAATATAAAGATAATTTTAAATTAAATAAAGATATTGTAAAATTACAGTACATAAAATTTAATAAAGATTCAGTTAATAATCAGACAATTTCTGAAGTTTCCCGATTATTTAGAAGTACAAAAAAAGATGATCAGAATAAACTCCGTTTAGAAGGTTTAAATAAAGCTTCAGAATTTAAATTAAACGACTCTACTTGGATTTATTTTTCAGATTATTACTTAAAATTTCCTTTTCCAAAGATTTCGAATAAGTCAGAGTTTTTGAAAAGAACAAAATTTTTACGTTTACATGATTCAATAAATGTATATTTGGTCAAAATTTCGGATTATAAATTAAAAAATGATCCAGAACCTATTGAATTTAGTCAGGAGAAGATTAAAAATATGCTAAAGGTTCAAAAAAATAAAAATTATATCGATAAGTTAAAAGAAAGCTTATTGAATGAAGCAAAGAAAAACAAAGAGTTTGAAATTTATGAGAAAGATTAGTTTAGCCATAGCCATTTTTATTTCGTTGTGGAGTTTTTCACAAGAAAAGATAGATGGAATTGCTGCAGTAATTAATGAAGAAATCATTATACAATCTGAACTTAAAGCACAATTTGAGGAATTTAAACGCCAAAATTTTGGTGTTGAAACAGAATGTGCTGCTTTAGAAGGTATTATGCAAGAAAAATTATTGATTGCAGAAGCTAAAAAAGATACTTTAATAACGGTTAATGATCGTTCGTTAAAGCCACAAGTAGATGAAATGGCAAATGGAGCAATTTCTAGATACGGAGAAGAAGAAACCTTAAAATTGTATGGATTTGCTACATTACAAGAATTAAGACAAGAAATTTTAAAAAATCTTCAAGAACAAAGTTATTCAGAGCAAATTCGTGCTAAAATAACAGGGGGAGTAGATGCTTCTCCAGTAGAAGTGAATAACTTTTTTAGAGAATATGAATCACAGTTACCTAATGTAGAAGAGGAAATTGAGCTCTCACAAATTGTTATTAAACCAAAATTAACAGAGGAGCATAAGCAAGAACTAAAGGATAAGTTATTAGAAATTAAAAAAGAAGTAGAGGATGGAGCAAGTTTTGCTACGATGGCCATCGTTCATTCTGAAGGACCTTCTTCTGTTGATGGAGGAATGTTAGCCAATACAAAAAGAGGGCAAATGGTTAAAGATTTTGAAGCGGTTGCCTATAATTTAGAAGAGGGTGAAATTTCTGAACCTTTTGAAACGGAATTTGGATTTCACATTGCAATGCTTGAGAAACGTAGAGGTGAGATTTTAGATTTACGCCATATTTTATTGCTTAATAAACCGAATGAAGAAGAAATGAAAAAAGCAAAAGAATTGGCGGATTCTATTAAAGCAAAGATAGATCAAGGAGTTTTGACATTTGAAGAAGCAGTGAAAGAGTTCTCTGGAGATAAAAATACCCGTTTGAATAAAGGGGTAGTGGCAGATCCGAGAACAGGAAATACTCGCTTCGTAAGAACAAATTTGCCAACTAATTTATACTTAGAAGTAACAGGAGTTGATGAGAATGGAATCACTTCTCCTTTTGAAGATACTATTGGAAGAGACGAAAAAGTTTATAAAATTATTCGTGTAGACAAAATAATTCCAGCTCATAAAATTAATTTAAAAGATGATTATGAGCGTATTAAAAAATTTGCAGTCAATAAAAAGAAGCAAGAAAAAATTGATGAATGGGCAAAGAAACATGTGTCAGAAAATTTTATTAAGATAGATGATGATTATAAAACATGTGATTTTAAATTAGATTGGCTTCATTAGAAGTAAACTATAAAATACAGTGAGAGGGGATTACAAAAGTTTTCCTCTCTTTTTTTGTAGTAAAATTAATTCATTATAAAGATTCTCTTACCTTTGCAATATGGAAAAAACATTTTCAGAATTAGGTGTAGATAAACAATTTATTAAAGGATTGAATGAACTTGGAATCAAACATCCAACGGATATTCAAGAGCAAGCTATTCCATTTTTATTAGAAGAAGGAACTGATTTTATTGGTCAAGCTCAAACAGGAACAGGAAAAACAGTTGCTTTTGGATTACCTGTTTTACACAAAATAGATCCAGATAGTCCTAAAGTTCAAGCTTTGATATTATGCCCAACTCGAGAATTAGGAAAGCAAATTGCCAAACAATTGTTCCGCTTTACGAAATATTCTGAAAAGATATTCACCGAAGCTGTGTATGGAGGAGAAAAAATAGAATTACAAATAGCTCGATTAAGTCGCCCAACACATATAGTAGTAGCTACCCCAGGAAGGTTAGTTGATTTGATTAGACGTAAAAAAGTAGATGTACGTCAAGTAAAACATGTTATTTTAGATGAAGCAGATGAAATGCTTAAAATGGGATTTAAAGAAGATATTAATATCATTTTGGATGTAATCAAAACTCAAAGTTCAAAATGGTTGTTTTCTGCCACACTTTCTGAAGATGTAAATACTATTATTGATAATTATTTATCTAAGGAAGCTAAACGCATTACCATTGATATGGGAAATGTGGTAAATAAATCGATTGTTCATGAATATATTGTTTGTGAACAAAAGCAAAAGTTTACTGTATTATTAGATTTTTTAAAAAATAGAGAAAAGGAGCGAGGTGTTGTATTTTGTAAAACAAAAGCGAGTGCAAGGCAATTAACAAGACAACTGCGTTCTCAAAATTGCTTTGTAGATGTTATACATGGAGATTTATTGCAAAAAGAACGTGATAAGGTAATGCGAGCTTTTAAAAATAAAAAAATACAAACTTTAATTGCAACAGATGTGTCTGCTAGAGGAATCGATATTGAAAATTTAGCTTATGTAGCCCATTATGAACTACCTGATAATATTGATTATTATACACATCGTAGTGGTCGTACGGCTCGAGCAGGACGAAAGGGAGTCTCGTTAAGTTTTGTTACTTCAGATGAATTAAAGCATTTAAAATATATAGAAAGACAATTGAATATTGTGGTGAATGAAATTTCATAAAGACTACTGATTCGAGAATAGGAATTCTTATACTTTATAGAAATTTTTAATCATTGCTTAATAAAAAGAGTAGAGGTTGATCTAAGCGGCTTTTCCATGCATTTTCTGAATGATCATGTCCTTCAAATTTTGAAGTTTTCCAGTTTTTATTAGTGAAATGATGTTTACGCATAATAGAATCTACTTGTAATTGAAAAGGTTCGTATAAAGCATCTAATGTTTCAGTTCCATAATCAAAATATAGCTTATGTGTATCAGGGTTAGGTAAATTGTTATCTAAATAGGTTATAAATTGATGTGGAATAGGGTTGTTTTTATCTGTAAAAGTTCCTACCCAATGTGTTGATAAACAAGCTGCGCCACTAAAAATTTCAGGATATTCACAAATAGCGTACATAGAAATAAGTCCTCCCATGCTAGACCCCATAATAAAAGTGTTTTCCTTTTCTTTTTTAGTAGAATAGTGTTGATCAATGTAAGGTTTTAATTCTTGAACTAGAAATTTTAAATAATCATCTGATCGGACGTTTATTGAAAATAAATTAGTTTCATGATCACGTTGTACCTTATGAAGTAAAGAGTCTCGATAACTTTTAAGTAAGTATTCAAATGGTTTTTGAGGGAAATAATCAGAGTGTCTTGTCTTTGAGTTATTCCAAATACCTACTACAATACAATCTTCAATTTTTTTTTGATTCATTAATTCTTCCATTACTTCATCAACACCCCATTCTTGTTTATTCCATGTCTTTGTAGCATCATATAACATTTGTCCGTCATGCATATATAAAACAGCATATTTTTTATTAGGAGTGTACTGATCAGGTAACCATATATCAATAGTACGGGGTGCAAAAAAATTAGAAGAAAAGTTCTCGATACGATCAATTGTTCCAAATGAAGTTTGAGGAATAGAATTATTTGAGTGTGTGCATTGTATTAAAAAAGTAATAGGAAAAAGAAGAACTAAAATACGTTTCATAATGACTGTGTAATGATTATCAAATATAGTAATTATTTAAAAAAACCCACTCTGAAACAAATTCAGAATGGGTTCAAAAGGATATTATAAAAATGATTACTTCTTAAAACGTAATCTTCCTAATTCAATATTAATGGCTACTTTTGCTAAAGCAGAGAAAATAAAGGCTCCCATAGACCAAATTCCAATGGTAACAAAGATTTCAACCATAGTAGGAGTGTACTCTTTAATTACTCCATAAGGACCAGGTAAAAAACCAGGTATAATTAATCCCATCCCTTTTTCAATCCATATTCCAACGAAAAGAATTAAACAAGAGATGTATAATAAATTTCTAGATTTTGTAAATCGATTAAGAGTTAAAGCAACTGTTGCAAATACATTCATCGCGACAGCAGTCCATACCCATGGTACTAAACCATCTTTCCCATCTAATCCAAAGTATAAATATTGAGCACTAATACCGTGGTGTGTTGGAAAATAAAATTCTTTAAACAATTCAGAAATTAACATTACTAAATTAATTTGAGCAGCAACGGTTACAATTAAAGAAATCTTATCTAATGTTTTATCACTCACATTAAAGCTTGTAAACTTACGAACCATAGCTAAAACAATAATAATCATTGCAGGACCTGCTGCAAATGCTGAAGCTAAGAATTTAGGTCCTAATAACGAACTGTTCCAGAAAGGTTTTGCAGGTAATCCAGCGTATAAAAAGGCCGTTACCATATGAATTCCAATAGCCCATGCAATAGATAAAAATACCCCTGGTAAATAGAAGCTTTTACTAGGTTCTTTTCCTTGATAATGCATATATAAGATGTAAAAAGGAATGGTTAAATTAAGGAATAGATATCCATTTAAAACCAATACATCCCATGATAACATAGAATCAGGCCAGTTGAATAAACCAATAAAAGGAATTAAGTGCCATGCTCTTCCTGGTCCACCTAAATCGGCAACAACAAAGGCTAAACACATACATAGTGCTGCTACGGCTAATCCTTCACCAATTAATACGGCTTGTTTAAAATCAAGATCTTTAAATACATAAGCTGGTAGAACTAACATAACGGCAGCTGCGGCTAAACCTACTAAGAAGGTGAAATTTGATATATACAATCCCCAACTTACACGGTCATGCATTCCAGTTGCAGAAAGACCTTGGTCTAATTGAATGGAATAGGCGTAAGCTCCTACTAACATAAAAAAAGTAAGAATAGCCATCCATATATTATAACGCTTACTACCAATGATAGCAGTTTGAAACGCGTCTTTGAAAAAATTTACTAATGTCATAATTACTATTTTTTAGTCCATATAATACCAAAACTTAGGTTCTGTACCTAAATCTTCTTTTAAACGAAATACTTTTTTATTCTCTAATACCCATCGAATTTCACTTTTTGGATCTAATAAATTCCCAAAAACACGAGCTCCTGTTGGACATGCATCAGCACAAGCAGGTAATTGACCTTTTCGAGAACGTTGGATACAGAATGTACATTTTTCCATAACACCCTTCATTCTTGGACGATTTCCTAAGTAATGCTGTTCTTTATTTAACTCATTAGCTGGAATTTCAGGTGTAGACCAATTAAAACGTCTACCATCGTATGGACATGCAGCCATACAATAACGACATCCAATACACCAGTTGTAATCTACAACTACAATTCCATCTTCTTCTTTCCAAGTTGCTTTTACAGGACAAACTTCAACACAAGGTGGATTTTCGCAATGGAAGCATTGTGTCCCCATATAAAAACTCCCTTCTGCAGGAACCATATGATAATAATTATCATCTGCATGTTCGAAGTCCATAGAACCGTTTTGTTGTTCATGAATTCGAATGTATTGCATATCAGATTTACGATCTTGGTTGTTTTCTTTTATACAAGCATTAATACAGTCCATATACCCTTGACATTTTGAAATGTTAAAGGCATAACCGTATAATACATTTTCTAAAGGACCAGCATCTGAAATGCTTACTTTAGTATTATGCTGTAGTTCATAACTTCTTTCCAAACGTTTGACAGCTTCATTTTTTTCTTCAGGTGTCATGAGACGATAATTCTTTTGAAAATACTCTTCCCATTTCAATCCTGCATTTTCTTTTTCTTTATCACTCGAAAAAGAACTGCATGATGTTGCTGCAAAACCAGTTCCGGCCAATAATCCTGCTGTTAAACCTTTGATAGCGTTACGGCGATCTACTTTTTGATTTAACGTACGATCTAACTTTGTTTCTGCAAGATTTTGTGAAGCTTCTTTGGTTAGATCAATCGAATCAGGAATTGATTTTTTATTTTTAAATATACTCTTAAACATGTTTTCCTTTTTTAGTGTTCTTCATTTAACGTTTGATCCTCACTTGAAACATTCAAGTGTCTAGAAGGCATACGCTGCTTAAATTTAGGATCGTGTGGGTTATGACATTCTACACAAGTATAAGAAACTCTTGGGGGAGCCCATGCAGATAAACGTTTTCCATGTGCACCTCCTTTCCAATCTTCAAATTGATTAGTGTGACATTGTGAACAGAGTTGATAACTATGATCAAAGTCTATCGGAGTTCCATTAATATCTTTTAAATGATTTAAATTTCCTTTAGTATCGTGGCAAGAAGAACAGGCCATAATTTCGGCATGATTTATTTTAATATTCCAGTGTGAGTTTTTCTTTCCTCCTTGTTTGCTTGCAATATTTTCTAATGATTCTGAGTGACATTTAGAACATTCAAATGAAGTAATCTCTGATTTTCGATCTCGTATGTAAATCGTATGATCAGGTACTTTAGCTAGAATCAAACTATCTCCTAAAATAAACTCTTCCGAAGAAACAGTATAATCAATAGGTACATTATGTTTGGTTACTTTGCTAATGTTCGATTCGTGATGTCCTCCTCTACATCCTATTAGAAAGGTTGTGAACAAAAGTATGTATGGTATAATTTTCATAATATTATTTGTTTTTAGTACGATGCCATGATGGAACTTGATCTTTCTCTACACCATTGAGAGCATGACATTGTAAACAATTTGCTCGTTCTGGGTGATCCGTAAGAATTTCTTTTGGAACAGCGGGTCCTGCATGACATGCTAGACAATTACTTCTCAATTGTAAACTATGAGGCATAGTAGGAGGACTTGTTAACAAAGCATTATTATTTAAATCGACTTTAATAGGTTTAAAATCGTTTTCTACAAATAATTTTTGGGTATTTATAGGAACATGGCATTGTCTACAATTAACATAGGTTGGGTGGGGAGTTGTAGGTGCAAAATTTTTAAATTCTGCTACATATCCACCATTTTCATGACATTGTAAACATTCTTTTCCTCCCATTAATAAGTCACTCTCAACTTCATGAGGAATATAAGGAGGAGCCCCTTCGTAAGCTCTATTTTCCATATATTCTGCATAGGTTCTTCTATTAGGATTTTCAGGACTTTCGTATAGATATTCCTCTCCTAATTGTAAACTTTGTTCGGCTTCTTCTAAAGCACTTAAGTTCATATCCCGATTCATATTAATTGGCTGAATACTAGCTTCGTCAATTTGAGCATCACTGTTAGAAGTTACTGCACTTCCAACAATGATGACAAATACTAGCATTAGTAATGAAATTAATATGATTTGAGTGATTTTCTTCATAGCTCAATTAAACTTTTTCAATTTTTACAGCACACTTTTTATAATCTGGCTCTTTTGAAATAGGACAAAAGGCATCAAGTGTTACATCATTGATTAACATGTTTTCATCAAAGAATGGTACAAATACTTGTCCTTTAGTAGGAATACCACGACCGTTTATTGAAGCAGGTAAAGTCATTGAACCTCTTCGTGAAGTAACTTTTATAGGTTCTCCTTCAACAATTCCTAATTCTTTAGCATCTGATGGATGTATTTCTACATAAGCATTAGGTACTGCTCTATGTAAAACAGGAATTCTTCTTGTCATAGATCCTGTGTGCCAGTGTTCAATAACACGTCCAGTATCTAACCAGAAAGGATATTCTTGATCAGGAGATTCTGCTGGAGCTTCATAAGGTCTTTGCCAAATAATCGCTCTTCCATCTTTTTTCCCATAAAAATCAAAGTCTTTCCCGTTGCTACAAGCTGGATCATATTTAGCATTGTAACGCCAGTGAGTTGATTTTCCTCCAGCGGGGTCATTTTTATCTTCCACAAAAGGCCAAATAACACCTGACTCACGTTTTAAAACTTCTAAAGGAGCCATATTGTGTTTTTTCCCAGCATGGAATTGTCTATATTCATTATAAAGTTCTTCGTAATGGTTTTCTTTTGAGTACGGGAAAAGATCTCCATATCCCATACGTTTTGCTACTTCAATGAACATCCAAGCATCAGATGTAGCATCACCAGGAGCATCAACCATTTTTTGCCAATATTGAGTTCTTCTTTCAGAATTTCCATACATACCATTTTTTTCAATATGCCATGCTGATGGTAAAATTACATCAGCAACATCAGTGGTTGGAGTAGGGAATACATCAGACACGACAATAAAACGTCCATCTTTTTTAGCCCCAGCTCTGAATCGACGAAGATTAGGTAAAGAAACTAATGGATTAGTAGCCTGTATCCACATAAACTTAATATCTCCACGGTCTAATGCTCGGAACATTTCCGTAGCATGATAAGTAGGTTTAGCTGGGATTCTTTCTACAGGAACTTTCCATATTTTAGCAGCCATTTCTCTATCATGTTCGTTTGTTACAACACCATGAGGTAATTTATGAGTAAAAGTACCTACTTCACGAGCAGTACCACAAGCACTTGGTTGTCCTGTTAATGAGAAAGGACTGTTCCCTGGAGAAGAAATTTTACCAGTTAATAAGTGAATATTATAAATAAGGTTATTCATCCAAGTTCCTCGAGTATGTTGGTTTACACCCATACACCAGAAAGAAATAACCTTTTTATTAGGATTCCCGTATAGAGAAGCCATATATTTAATATCTTTTACAGAAACACCTGATAATTTGGATACTTTTTCAGGAGTATAATCTTCTAAGAACTTCTTGTAATCTTCAAATGAAATAGGTTTTGGCTCATCTTTAAATTTAAAATGATCTTCTGTACCGTAACCAATATTAGTTTTTCCTTTAAGGAAATTACAGTGTTCTTCAACAAATTGATTATTTACCCAACCGTTTTTAATAATTTCATAAGCGATTGCATTTGCTACAGCTAAATCGGTTTGAGGATTAAACATAATTGATTTATCAGAAGCTGCACTAGAGCGAGTCTTTCGAGTTGCAAAATCAATTATAGTTAAATTTCGTTTTTGTTTTTGATCTAATAATCTTGAGAATAATACAGGGTGCATTTCAGCCATATTATTTCCCCAAGTAATTACTACGTCAGCATGATCCATATCTTCATAACATCCCATTGGTTCATCTAAACCAAAAGATGATAGAAAACCAGTAACGGCACTGGCCATACATAAACGAGCATTACAGTCTAAGTTGTTAGAACCAATCGCTCCTTTCATTAATTTTGATGCAGCATATCCTTCTGGAATAGTAGATTGCCCTGAAGTAAACATGGCAACAGAATCTTTTCCATGTTCTTCCATGGTTCCCTTCATTTTAGAAGCTACTAAATCTAAAGCTTCTTCTAATGGTGTTTCAACCATTACACCATTTTTCCTAACTAAAGCCTTTTTTAAACGATCTTTGGCATTGATACACATAATTTGGTGATATCCTTTAACACAAAGTAATCCTTTATTTACTTCACAATTAGGATCCCCTTTAACTCCTACTGCTTTTCCATTTTGTGTTCCTACTAAAATTCCACAACCTGTTCCGCAAAATCTACACGGACCTTTCGTCCAGTTGATATCGCCTGAAGGTAAATTTGCATCCTGTTCTTCTGCAAATACGATTCCGGGTACAAGAGCCGCTGCCGCAGTCATAGCAGACATGACAGCCATTTTCTTTAAAAACTCTCGTCTATTTGTTTTCTTTTCGAACATTGTTGTTATTGTTTTTCTTTATTTTCCGTTTCAAATCCTGCTACGACTGTTAATAAGCGTAGACTTTTTATTGCATAAATTTTATCTTCCAATTCTTTATCTTCCAATTCAGAATGGGTGTCGGTCACTATAATAATGATATCATGTGATTGTGAAGGGATAATTTCACAGTTTTCTAGTTCATTTAAAGCCATCTCAAGATCCTTTTTTTGATCAGGTTGAGGATGTGCTAAATAACTTTTTATCGGCATGTAATCTTTGATTTAAGTTAATCTCTATTAAATTATATAATGTTGTTTTCTGTTTAAAATTAGATACTAGCTAAGTATAAAAGCATGACTAAGATCATGTTTTTGTCAATTTACGATATGAAAACGTGAAAACCAATTTAAAAGCTTATGAATAAAGTGATTATGTGTAATTTTTAATGATTTTAAATAAGTTTAGAACATGATTTGAATCATTTTTTTTACATTTTTGTTTATCGTTATATTTGTAGAGGAATAACGTATATGTAATGACAATGATATCAGTAGAAAAAGCTATAGATTATATAGAAAATGTTGAGTGTAATCCGCAAGAAGTAAAAGTATCAGTCTCTAGAAAAATAATCGATACTATTTTTGCTGAAGATGTACATTCAACCTATACATTACCTTTATTTAATCAATCTGCAATGGACGGATATGCTGTTTGTTTTGGAGAAGAATTGCATTTTAGAATTTTAGAAGAAGAGGTAAAGGCTGGAGATGATAGGATGATTTCTCTAAAAAAAGGTGAAGCAGTTCGGATTTTTACAGGTGCTCCTGTTCCAGATACTGCTGATGCTGTAATTATGCAGGAAAAAGTAACGATAAAGGAAGGTATGCTTTATGTAGAAGGAGATTATCATAAAGGTCAAAATATTCGTTACAAAGGGGAGGAAATTCAGAAAGGAGATAAAGTATTTGAAGCTGGAGAAAAAATTACACCCGCAACAGTTGGTGTTTTAGCTAGTTTAGGAATTTCTGAAGTGAATGTATATAGAAAACCTAAAATAGCAATTATTGTCACAGGTAATGAATTATCATCTATTCATAAAGAGCTTGCTTATGGTGAAATATACGATTCTAATACCTATACATTAGGTTCTTTTTTAGAGGAACAGAGAATTGAACATATACATTATTATCATGTAAAAGATAATTTAGAAGAAACACAAAAAATTATTTCAGAAGCACTGAAAGCACATGATATTGTTTTAATAACAGGAGGAGTTTCCGTAGGAGATTATGATTTTGTGAAAGAGTCTCTTGACCATAATGGTGTAGAAGAGGTTTTCTATAAAATTAAACAGAAGCCAGGAAAACCTTTATTTTTTGGGAAGGTTGAGAATACTTTTGTTTTTGGGCTTCCCGGAAATCCAGCAGCAGCTTTAACTTGTTCATATGTATATGTTTTACCTTTAATTAAACGTTTCAAAGGACAAGATTCAATTCATTTAAAACGTTTATCAGGAATTGCTGTAAACTCTTATAAAAAGAAAGGGAATCGAGCACATTTTCTAAAAGCCATTTTTAATGATGGAAAAGTTGAAATATTAGATGGACAAGGTTCAGGAATGATGCATTCATTTGCTAAAAGTAATGCATTAGTTTATATGCCAGAAAGTAAAATGGAAATAAAGAGAGAAGAGAATGTAGAAAATATTATAATGTTATATTAAATTACTGATATATAGTTGTTAAATTATTTTATTTAAAGATGAAGTTTAAAGTAAAAAGTAGGGTTTGGATAGAAAGTGAAGAAGGTGTTTTCTTGGGAGAGGGAAGAATTCATTTGTTAAAATTAGTTGATGAATTGGGTTCCATTAGCAAGGCTGCAAAAGAATTAAAAATGTCTTATAAAAAAGCCTGGTTTTTATTAGATTCAATGAATAAACAAGCCCCAATGTTAATTTTAATGAAAAAAACAGGAGGAAAAAATGGTGGAGGTGCAGAACTAACTAAATATGGAAAAAAAATAATCGATGATTTTGAACAACTTAATACATCTTGTTGGAATTTTTTAGATGATGAATTTGAAAAAATAGATTTTACAAAATATTAAAAATATGGAAGCTTATACAGCTAATTTAAGTGACAATCATCCCATCAAAGTGTATTTTGAAGAGAGAAAATTGATTGAAGATATTATTGAAGAGTTGGAAAAAACTGAGGTAGAAACAGATTTTCAAAAATATTTTAATCTTTTCAATCAATTGTCAGAGATTGATAAACGTTTTACTCGAAAAGAAAATCAATTGTTTCCTTACTTAGAAAAATATGGGTGGAACGGGCCAAGTCAAGGAATGTGGTCTTTTCATGATAATTTAAGAGATCAGATTAGATTATTAAAACAATTTAATGAAGAAAAAAATATAGAGAAAATAAATCAAAATTTACTTTTCTTAGTTGATGGAATTAAACGTTTAATGGTGATAGAAGAATTGAAATTATTTCCTACATCATTAGAATTGCTTGTCCAAGAAGATTGGGATGAAATGGAGAAAGGAGAGGAGGAAATAGGTTGGATGCATAAAAAAGCTTCTTTAGAAGTTAATAATGAGGCTTATATTCATCCAAGTAAGGATTTTACAAAACGGAATGTATCTTTCTCTACTGAAGACACCTTTCACTATGATGAAGGGTATATGACACCTGAACAAGTCAATTTATTATTAAAAACGATGCCTGTTGATTTAACTTATGTAGATGAAAATGATAAAGTTATCTTCTATAACAGAGGAGAAGAGCGCGTTTTTCCACGAAGTGCGGGTATTATAGGTAGAGAGGTGAGATTTTGTCATCCACCCAAAAGTGTTGGGACCGTTTTAAAAATATTAGAAGAATTTAAAAAAGGAACACAAAATACAGCTGATTTCTGGATTCGTTTTAAGGAACGGCTGATTTTAATACGATATTTTGCTGTTCGAGATGAAAATAAAAAGTATCGAGGTGTTATTGAAATGTCTCAAGATATAACCGATATTCAGAAATTAGAAGGAGAACAAAGATTATTAGATTGGGAATAACAGCATTCATATTAGCAGGAGGAAAAAGCTCAAGAATGGGAATGAATAAAGGATTATGTGTTTTACATGATGAAAGATTTATTCAATTATTAATTAATGAGTTAGAGATTTTATTTAAAGATATGGTTTTAGTTGCTTCTATTGAAGAATATGATGTTTTTGAAATAGAAAAAATAGAAGATATTATACCTGATAAAGGACCAATAGGAGGTATTTATACAGCACTAAATAAAAGTGAAACAGAAGATAATATAATTGTAAGCTGTGATATTCCTTTAATTAGTTCAGATGTATTAAAATTATTGGTAGAAGATAAATCAAATGCAGATGTAGTTCAATTGGCTACAAAGAGTAAAAACATGCCTTTAATAGCACGTTATAAGAAAAAATTAGAGCCTTTTTTCTTAGAAAAAATAAAGAATAATGATTTAAAATTGAATAAGGTTTTAAAAGAATTAAATGTTAAAACAATTGTAGTTTCAGAGGAGCAAGAAAAACAGTTACAAAACATTAATACACCAATAGAATTAAAAAAAATTCAAAATGAAAGTTAAAGTTAAGTATCTAGGATTAATTGTAGATCATACGAAATGTAAAGAAGAACAGTTTGACTTAAAAACAGCTAGTTTTGAAGAATTGGAAAGTCAATTACGGTCAAAATATACTTTCTTACATGATATATCATACAAAATAACCATAAATCATGAATTTGGTAAAAAAGGTATTATGATAAATGAAGAAGATGAAATAGCCATTTTACCCCCTTTTGCAGGAGGATAAGGATATTATTCAATAAACAAATAATTAAAGACAATGGATAAGGAACGATACAGTAGACATATTAAATTATCTGAAATAGGAATAGAAGGGCAACAAAAATTACTTGAAGCAAAAGTTTTGGTTATAGGAGCTGGAGGTTTGGGGTGTCCTGTGTTACAGTATTTAGTAGCAGCTGGAGTTGGAACAGTGGGAATAATAGATGATGATGTCGTTGAAAAGTCCAATTTGCAGCGACAAATTTTGTTTGGAGTATCTGATATTGGTAAAAATAAAGCACGAGCAGTAAAAAATCGTTTGAATAATTTAAATCCTGATGTACAAATTGAAGCTATTCCAGAACGTTTAAGTTCTAAAAATGCTTTAAAATTATTTGAAGATTATGATATTATTGTCGATGGTACCGATAATTTTTCCACTCGATATATGGTAAATGATGCCTGTATCTTAGCTAATAAACCACTTGTTTCTGGAGCTATTTATAAATTTGAAGGACAAGTAGCTGTTTTAAATTATAAAGGATCAGCAAGCTACCGTTGTTTATTCCCTAAATTACCTAAACAAGATTTAATTCCTAGTTGTAATGAAATAGGAGTATTGGGTGTGTTACCAGGTATTATAGGAACATTGCAAGCAAATGAAGTATTAAAAATGATTCTAGGTTTAGAAAATATATTAAAAGGACAGTTATTAGTATATTCTGCTTTGAAAAATGAGATGAATGTGTTTCATATTGCTCGAAATGAATCTGAAATTCAACAAGTAAAGGAGAAAAAAGATTTTTTTGAAACAACAGATTATGAAGTATTATGCGGAGTGAAAGATGAATCAGTTGAAGAAATAACAGTAGATGAATTTTTAAATAATATAGATAAAAAATTAGTTCAAATTATCGATGTTCGTGAGAAAGAAGAATTGGAATTAGATCCTATAGCTTTGGATTTTTCAATTCAACATATTCCATTAGGAAAAATACAAGATTCATTAGAATTAGTAGATAAAGAGAAAAAGAAAATAATCTTTTGTCAAAAAGGAATGAGAAGTTTAAAAGCGGTTAAAATTTTGAAAGAACATAAAATTGATCATAGTGTAAGCTTAAAAGGTGGAGCAAGTGAATTGTTTAAAATGATAATAGAAAAAGTATGACGAAAAAAATAAAAAATGTCTTTGTAGAAGGTCCTATTTCTCCAGAAAAAATAGCACAATCTATCGCAAATCATCAAGTAAAAACTAATATTGGAGCTCATAATATTTTTTTAGGGCAAGTTAGAGCTGATGTAATAGAAGGAAAAGAAGTTAAAGCTATAGAGTATTCGGCATATGAAGAAATGGCTTTAAAAGAGTTTCATAAAATTCGAGAAGCAGCTTTTGAACAGTTTGATTTAACATGTATGCATATTTACCATAGTTTAGGTGTGGTAAAAGCAGGTGAAATATGTCTTTTTGTATTTGTATCATCACCAAGAAGAAAAGAAGTTTTTAAGGCTTTAGAATTTGTAGTAGAAGAAATCAAAGCTAATGTACCTGTTTTTGGTAAAGAACTTTTTGAAGATGATTCTTATCAATGGAAGGAAAATCATTAAATTAATTAAGAGTTAAAAATCAAGAATGTAGATATTAGAATAAAAATAATAATTATAGACATGAAAGATTGAGTCAAATTATTAATATCCAACATACTAAATGCACTAAAAAATGGTTGATATAACACATAAATCCAATACACTTCGAATTGCAACAGCTCAAGCTGTAGTAAAAGTAAGTAAGCAAGAGACGATAGAAGCTATTCAAAATGATACAGTTCCAAAGGGAAATGTTTTTGCAATGTCAAAAGCAGTGGGATTACTAGCAGTGAAAAAAACACCTGATATTTTAGCAGACTGCCATCCTTTACCTATCGAGTTTACAGGGATTGATTACGAAATTAATGATTTGGAAATAATTGTTAAAGTAACTATTAAAACTATTTATAAAACAGGAGTAGAGGTTGAGGCAATGCATGGGGCAAGTGCTGTTGCTTTGAATATGTACGATATGCTTAAACCTATTGATAAGGGAATAGAGATTCAAAATATTAAATTGTTAAAGAAAAAAGGAGGGAAGTCAGATTTTAAAGATAAATTTAGTAAAGAATTAACCGCACGTGTTATTGTTTGCTCTGATTCAATTTCAGCAGGAAAAAAAGAAGACAAAGCAGGAAAGGCTATTATAAAAAAATTAGAAGAATGTAATGTAGCTATTACAGATTATGTTATCATTCCAGATGAACCTTTTGATATAGAACAAAAAATAGAAAAATCACTTGAAGAAGAAACCGATTTAGTTATTTTTACAGGAGGTACAGGTTTATCAAAACGTGATGTAACACCCGAAACGATCATTCCTTTACTCGATACTCGAATTCCTGGAATCGAAGAAGCCATTCGAAGTTATGGGCAAGATCGAACACCGTATTCTATGCTCTCACGAAGTGTAGTTGGCTTAAAAAATAATAGTCTAATTTTGGCTTTGCCAGGATCCACAAAAGGTGCAGCAGAATCAATGGATGCTATTTTTCCATTTGTAATGCATATATTTAATGTTATAAAAGGAGTACAACATTATACATAACTTGGAAGTCAAAAAACAGGAATGAAAAGTAACAATTACTACTAAACAATAATCAAAAAATAGTTTATTATCAATTTAAAAGATTCACATAACCGAAATCACAATTATTTAAGAATTTCTCTTACAGATCGGTGTAATTTGAGGTGTACTTATTGTATGCCTAATGAAAAAATCCAATTCACACCTAGAGAAAATCAAATGAATGCAGAAGAACTGCTGGCTATTACCCAAGAATTTGTGAAATCGGGTGTTCAGAAAGTTCGTTTAACTGGAGGAGAACCTTTGATTAGAAAAGATATTACAACCATTTTAAAAGGTTTATCAGCATTACCCATTCAATTGGCTATGACAACCAATGGTGTTTTATTAGGGGAGTATTTTGATTTGTTAGAAGAGGTTAATCTTAAAGTCATTAATATTAGTTTAGACTCTCTAAATAAAGAAAAATTTAATCAAATTACGAAGCGTGATTATTTTGATCAAGTTTGGGAAAATATTCATGCAGCAATTGAAAAAGGGTTTAAAGTAAAGCTTAATACCGTTTTGATCAAAGGGTTTAATGACGATGAAATTTTAGATTTAGTAGAGTTATCGTTAAAATATAAATTGCAAGTTCGTTTTATAGAGTTCATGCCTTTTGATGGAAATCGTTGGGATTTTTCTAAAATGGTATCGGAAGAAGAGATTTTACGAAAAGTATATCAAAAATATCCAGAGAAAACAATAGAAATATTACCTGTAAAAAAACATGCAACTGCTAGGAATTTTAAATTGCCAAATGGTTTAGGAAATTTTGGAATAATAAGTTCTGTAACGAATCCTTTTTGTGATTCATGTAATCGTTTGCGTTTAACTTCTGATGGGAAAATGAAAAACTGTTTATTTTCAAATGACGAAGCAGATCTTTTGACGCTTTTTCGACAAGGAAAATCAATTGGTGAAGCAGTTAATTTGTTGATCATGAAGAAATATAAAGTTCGAGCAGGAATGAATGAATTAGAAGATTTCAAAACCTCAGATCAACACGGATTGAATCGAAGTATGGTACGTATTGGAGGGTAGAGGTTCGTTATTGCTTTGTTATATTAAATTTTATAACGAGTAATTTAATTTTTGTTTACATTTTTCACTCTTCATTTCCTATAAAATGTCTTGCAGGATATTTTTGTTTAAAAGCAGGGTTATGAGGATTGTGACATTGAACACAGGTTTTAGAGATTCTTGGCTCAGCCCAAAAACTAATTCTTTTCCCATGAGCACCTCCTTTCCAATCTTCAAATTGATGCGGATGACATTGTCCACACAAACGATAACTCTCATTAAAATCAATGGATGTTTGATTCATATTATGTAAAACATCCATATTATGATCTGTATGACATGTAGTACATTCCATTATAAGAGTATTGGAATGTTGTAGTTTAATTTCTTGATGCGTTCTTTTGTCATAAGTAGCTGAAGCTGTTTGAAGCTTTTGTATACTTTCCGTATGACATTTAGAGCATTTATATCGTGTGATTTGATCTTTTCTTTTAGGAATATAAAAATTACGATGTGAAGCTTTAACAAGCATCAAATTTGTTGTATCAATATCAAAGTTTAGTACTACTTCCTTTTCGTGAGACTTTAACGATCTATTTTTAATTTTTGTATAATTTGAAATAGGATGTTTTGAAAAATCACAAGAACTCAGAAATAATAAGCAAAATACGAATACAGACAACCTCCAAAATAATTTCATTTTAACTGTAATTTTCAGCAAATATATTTTTTAGCAATAGATTATAAAGATGATAAATAACATGTTTTAAGTTAATTATAGATTAAAAGCTTATTAAAGTAGCTGTTTCAAATGAATTGTAATTTTATGGATTTCATAAATGATATTAGTCATGTTTCAAATAGAATAGATAATAATAGATTTGTAGGTCAATTTGAAAAATTAAAAGACATGAAAAATTACAGCATCAGTAGTATTGTTGTCTTTTTTATTTGTAGTACAATACTATATAGCCAAGATAAACCACAAGTTAGATTAGAAGGAGCTTTGAGATTTAATTATAACAATTCTTCATGGAAAGAAGCACAGAAAAAAAGAGGAGGAGACATTAGTTATGATATGTTTGCTATAAGCCCAAAAGTAGCTTATAAAGGATTTATATTGGATATTAAATATCGAATTTATGAAGATCAATCAGGAGGAGGAATGCTTCGTCAAGGATTTATAGGATATGATTTAAATGAAAAAAATCAATTACAATTTGGTTTAACACGTGTTCCATTTGGTATAGAACCCTACAATTCACATAGTTATTTTTTGGGAATGGGTTATTATTTGGGGCTTGAAGATGATTATGATGTTGGTTTGAAATATAAAAGAGAAGGAGAAAAGTTTGATTATCAGTTGGCGTTTTTTAAAAATTCTGATTTAGCATCAGAAATTGGTGGAGATGGAGTAGAATCAATGCGACGCTATTCTTATGATGTGGGAGGAAGAAACCGGGAAACAAATCAATTTAATGGGAAATTGGTATACAAAACGGAAGGGGAATTTAAGCATAGAATAGGAGCTTCTTTTATGTATGGAGGCTTATATAATGTTGATACAAAAGAAATGGGAGATCATTTTGCTTTAGCAGGACATTATGAGCTTGATTATAAACGGTTTAACTTAAAAACACAAGTTTCCAGATTTGAAAAAAATCCTAAAAATATAGAAGGTGAAAGCCGTGATATTGTTGAGTTAATTGCCTACAATGCAGCTTATGAAGTAGCGGCAAAAGGTACATTATATACAGTAGGAGCTTCTTATGATTTCCCAATAAATAGAAAAGCTCTATCACAAATACAAGTGTATAATGATTTTGCCTATTTAGATAAAGATAAAAGTGAATTTGAAAGTTCTATCACTAATAAATTGGGAATTCGGTTACAATCAGGAGGTATTTATACCTATGTAGAATATGTAGCTGCAAAAAATCAACCTTGGTTTGGGCCAGAATGGACAAAAGCTTTTTCAGAAGGAGATCCTAATCATGATTGGGAAGGAAGGTTTAATATTAATGTAGGGTACTATTTTTAATAAATAAAAATATAAAAATTAAAAATGAATAGAAGGGATTTTTTAGAATTATCATCAATTGCAGCTACAGGTGTCGCTTTAGGAGGGTTAACTTTGTTTAGTTGTGATCATCAATTTGATAATGAAACCGTTTTGATTCCTCATGCATGCCATTGGGGACCTTTTAAAGCCGTTGTTAAAAATGGTACCTTAATAGGTGTACAACCACTCAAAGAGTTCGATGAAATGCCTACCCAAATGCTTACAAAAGGTGTTTTAAGTAGGGTTTATGATAAAACAAGGATCAAGTATCCTATGGTTAGAAGATCTTATTTAGAAGGTTTAAGAACAGGAAATACAAAACCGGAATTAAGAGGAAAAGATTCTTTTGTACGTTTAACATGGGACGAAGCACTGGCATTAACTTCCAATGCGATAGTAGATGTTATGGAAAAATATGGAAATGGTTCTTTATTTAGTAGCTCATATGGAGGATGGTCCCATGCAGGAATTTTACGCCCTCATGTTTTACAAGGACGTTTTTTTGGATTGATAGGAGGACATTCTATTACAAAAGGAGATTATTCAGGAGGAGCTTCTCAAATTAGTTTACCACACATCATTGGAGATATGGAAGTCTATTCTCCTCAAACTGCATGGAAAGTACTAGAAAGAAACACCGAGTTAGTTGTTTTAATAGGTTGTGATCCCTGGAAAAATAGTCGGGTAGAATATCGTGTGGCTGATCATCAAATGTATCCTATTTGGAAAAAATTAAAAGAAAAAGGAGTTCAATTTGTTTCCATAAATCCACATTATACCAATACCGATGAGGTTTTAGATGCCGAATGGATAAAAATAATTCCCAATACTGATACTGCTTTATTTACAGCCATGTCATATTATATATATCAAACAGGAATGTATGATAAAGCCTATTTAAATAAATATACTGTAGGATTCGATCGATATTTAGCTTATTTATTAGGAGAAGAAGGAGATGATATCCCAAAAACACCTGAGTGGGCAGCTAAAATAACGGGAATTTCTGCAAAGAAAATTATAGAATTAGCTGAGTTATGTGCATCTAAGAGGACCCAATTTGCTCCTGGTTGGTCAGTTCAAAGAGCACAACATGGTGAAATGACCCATTGGTCTATGATTAATTTTGCCGCAATGTTAGGTAAAATTGGTAAAAGAGGAGAAGGTATTGGATTTAGTTTCCATTATGGAAATGGAGGTACATTACAGTCAGGTAAAACCGTTCCAGGAGGGTTGCCACAAGGAAGAAACCCTGTTAAAACAAAATGTCCAGCTTCCCGAATATCAGAAATGTTGCTAAATCCAGGTAAAAAATACATGCATAATGGTCATGAGTCTGTTTTTCCAAATGCAAAATTGGTGTATAATTCTGGAAATAATTTTATGTCGCATCAGCAAGACACTAATGAATTGATTAGAGCTTTAAATCAACAAGTTAAAACCATTATTTGTCAAGACCCATGGTGGTGTGCATCAGCCCGTTTTGCTGATATTGTACTTCCTGCAACCAGTACATTAGAACGTGATGGATTAGCCTCTGGAGGAACATATAGTAATGACCGAATATATGCAATGCGTCAAGTAATTGAACCAGTAGGAGAAAGTTTAAACGATTTTGAAATTTTTAGAAGATTAGCAGCCATATTTGGAGTAGAAGAGAAATTTACAGGAGGAAAAACAAATTTTCAAATTTTACAAGAAGCATATGAAAATTCTGATGGGAAGAAAGTTATGCCGTTTAATGAATTTTGGGAAAAAGGAATTGTACGTTTAGAAGTACCTGAAGAGGCGAAAAATTGGACACGACATGGTGCTTTTTATGAAAATCCTATGTTAAATCCATTGCATACTAATTCTGGAAAAATAGAATTATATTCTAGTGTTATTGATGGTTTTAAAGCAAAAGGATGCCCACCAATGCCAAAATTTATTGAGCCTATGGAATATTTAGGGAATGCAAAAAAAGGTCAGTTACACGTTTTGGGACCACATCCTAATATGCGTTTGCATTCACAAATGGCTAATGCTGATATTAGAAAAATAGAAAACATTCAAGGTCGACAACACATTTTAATTAATACAGAAGATGCTAAAGAAAGAGGTATTTCAAACGGAGATTTAGTTGAAGTATATAATAAAAGAGGTACACTTTTAGCAGGTGCAAAAGTAACGGATATTATTATGAAAGGTGTTTTAAGTCTTGAAGAAGGAAATTGGATTCAATTAGATTCAAAAGGGCGTTGTAATAGTGGTAGTATTAATATGCTAACACCAAGTATTGCAAGTAGTGATTTGAGTCAAGCAACTAGTGCCAATACATGTTTGGCCTATCTTAAAAAATGTACAGATCCTGAATCCGAAAATAAAGCTTTTGAACCTCCTGAAATTGAAGAAAACTATCAATATAAAATGATTTATTTAGGATTGGCACCAAGAATAGAAACATTGAAAGAACAATTTGCCTCTGCTAATATGACACCAGGAGAAGCTTTATTTTATAATAAATGTTCTATTTGTCACGCACCTCATGAGCCAAAAGAATTAACTTTAAAACAATGGGAGGGTGTTATGCAAGGGATGGCTCCAAGAGCAGGTTTAAAAGGAGATGAGAAAAAATTAGTAATGGATTTTCTAGCAGAAAATGCAAAAAAATAAAAAAGTGGTTTAGGTTGAATTATTATTTTTAATGCCTTGTTTAGTTTTTTTAAATTAGCAAGGCATTATATTTTAAAAGTACCATAAAGCATTTTTATAGCAGCAAAAAGCATAATGCATCCAAAAATACGCTTTACTAATTTTTCATCAATTGATAAAGCTATTTTTGATCCTAAAAAACCACCTATAACAAATGAAAGAGCCATAATCAAAGCAAATTTCCAGTTAATTTGTCCTTCTGAATGATAATTATAAGCTGCTAGAATACCAATGGGAAAAAGTAAGGTTGCTGTTGAAGTCCCTTGTGCATTCACTTGGGTAAAACCAAAAAGAAAAACTAAAGTTGGAACAATAATAATTCCACCTCCTAAACCTGTCATACCACCTACAATTCCAGCTGCTATTCCAATAATAGCTAATAAAATAAGTTCTTGCATAAATTTAACTTTGGATAAAGGTATACAAATTATTTTTTATTTCTTTTAGCCATTCTTCTTTTAAAATGCTTAGAACAATGGTATCACGTCTTCGATCTCTTAGTTGAGCATGGTTTCGAAGAATTCCTTCCTCGGTACATCCAATTTTTTTCATTGCTTTTACCGATTGTTTGTTTAAAACGTCAGCAAAAAACTCAACTCGCTCCATGTTTAATGTTTCAAAAGCATATTCTAGCATAAGATATTTTATGTTTTGATTTAATTTAGTTCCTTGAAATTCTTTTCCTAACCATGTAAAACCTATAGCCAAACGTTTATGAGGTTTTGAAATCATGTAATAACGAGTACTTCCAGCATAGCGTTGTTTTAATTTATCAAAAATGATAAATGGAATAGCATTTGGATCTTGTATTGCTTTCGAAATATAGTTTTCTAAATCTAATTTTGTGTGAATTGGGTCGGGTGTGTAGGGCATTTCCATATCTTGAGCAATAGGAAAAAGATGATGAAAGGAATCTTTGGTTAAGGGGACTAATTCAACGCGAGTATTTTCTAAAGTAATGTGATTCATAGTATAGTGTATTAAAAATGTTAATTAAATTTGGTCTTCTAAAAAAGAGAATTTTTCCCGAAATTGAATAAGTTTTGTTTTGCTTAATAAAGTTTGTACAATTTGAATGGTATTCTTTTCTGCCAGTTTTAAAATGTTTCCTTCAAAATTAAGGATTTGAGAATCTCCCGAATGATTTACTTGGTTAATATCATTTCCCACACGATTTGTAGCGATAACATAACTTAGATTTTCAATAGCACGAGCTTTTAATAAAGTATTCCATGCATATGAACGACGTTCAGGCCAATTGGCAACGTAAATTAAAAGATCATAATTTTTTGTTTGAATATTTCGTGAAGATTCAGGAAAACGAAGGTCATAACAAATTTGAGGATAAATTTTCCATTCTTTATAATGAATAATAGGAGCAACGGTAGTATCTTTTTGATATACTTTTTCTTCTCCAGCTAATGAAAATAAGTGGGTTTTATTATAATAGATTTTTTGACCTGTTTCATCAATCCATAAAAAACGATTGTAATATGTGTCCTTTTCTTTGAAAATAATGCTTCCACAGACAGCGCATTGCTTAGTATGTGCTATATTTTGCATCCAA
The DNA here is from genome assembly GCA_001880285.1 of Flavobacteriaceae bacterium UJ101. Taxonomy (NCBI): domain Bacteria; kingdom Pseudomonadati; phylum Bacteroidota; class Flavobacteriia; order Flavobacteriales; family Flavobacteriaceae; species Flavobacteriaceae bacterium UJ101. The sequence goes on from CP016269.1 coordinate 2,772,658, forward strand.
CTGATTATATTTTCTTGATGATGATTTTCAAATAGCTGAGGAGTCATAGAAAATCCCGTAGAAAACATTTCAGGTAAAACAATTACATTGGTTTTTTCAATAGTGGAAATAAATTGGGAAAGGTATGTTAAATTTTGATCAGGATTTTCCCAAGAAATATCAAATTGAACTGATGAGACATGTAAATTTTCCATTATTTTAATGCTTGAAAATAGTTTCTTAAAATAGTCGCATTTTCAACATTTCGTGTATCAATCTCTAGTAAAGTAGGTTGATTATGAGAAAAGACATGCTGTAATTGGTTTTGCAAATCATTCAATTGTATTACTTTGGAATATTGATAGCCATACATGGTGGCTAAATGTTTAGCTGTTAAAGTATGTTCAGTTGCAAAATAATCTTTTAAAGCATTAGTTTGATCAGGACCTGGGATAAATTTAAAGATCTCACCACCACCATTGTTGAGTAAAATAATTACAAAATTCTGGGGAGTATAAGAGTTCCATAATGCATTGGAATCATAAAAAAAACTAATATCGCCTGTAATAAAAACAGTTTGCTTTGAAGATGCTATCGCAGATCCAATGGCAGTGCTTGTACTTCCATCAATGCCACTCGTTCCTCTGTTGCAAAAGTGTTCAATTGTAGGATTTAGATCAAATAATTGAGCATATCGAACAATAGAACTATTGCTTAGATGTAAATCAATATTTTGAGGAAGTTGTTGAAGAACTGTTTCAAACACTTTTAAATCTGAAAATTCACATTGGTTCAAAAAGGTTTGATGTTTTTGATGTTTCTCTTTTTTGAGATTTAACCATCTTTCTTGGTAATCAGATTCATGAGGCTGTGTCAGATAAAAAAACTGTGAAAAAAATAATTCTTCCTTAGTTTCAAAATTGTGGGTTAAACTAGAAAAAGTATCGATTATATTTCCATTTGGAGCAATGTTAGCATGGTATCTAGCTGGAAATTGTTCCAGTAATTTTTTTATCTTTTTTGAAATAATATTTTTACCTACTGTAATAAGAATTTCTGGTTTTATTTTTTCAAAATTATGAGGAGATAAAGAAAAAATAGTTTTATCAATACTATTGATTGCTTTCTCGTGATTTATATTAGAGGTAGTTTCATGTAAAACAATAACAGAAGGATCTTTTAATAAATGGTTAATTTGTTCCTGAAATAGTGTTTGTTTAGGTAATTGACCTATTAAAACCATTTTTTTCTTTGATACGTTCCATTTTTTGGCAAATTCATCTAATTCATTAACATTAAGAACTTTATCAAATGGAGTGTGCTGAATAATTTTAGGTGAAACAGAGATCGATTCTTCCAATCCATAAAAAGGTTCTGAAAAGGGAATATTAATATGTACAGGAAGCTGTTTTTGAATAGCAATATTTAAAGCTTCATTAATTAAACGTTCGTTATAACGTAATCCTTTTTCTGAAGAATCTTCAATTAAATTAGCAGAAAAACCAATATGATTTTTAAAAACATTTTCTTGGCGAATGGTTTGCCCAAAAGATTGATCTATTTTTTCTTTAGGACGATCTGCTGAAATAATAATTAAGGGTTTGTTTTGATAAAAAGCTTCACTAACTGCTGGGTAATAATTTAAAAGAGCCGATCCAGAAGTACAACAAGCAACAACCGGTCTTTTAATTTTTTGAATTATCCCTAAAGAAACAAAAGCAGCACAGCGTTCATCAACAATACTGTAAGGTTTAATGGATGGGTGCGACTGAAATGTTGTGGTTAAAGGCGCATTGCGTGATCCTGGTGATATTACAGTATGTGTAATTTGTTTCGCAACCAGTATTTCAGTAAGGCTTTGTACTATTTTTTTAGAACTATATTTCATGTAAAGATTGTAAATTAAAAATGAAAACTAAAAATGAAGAAGGTTTATGAAAATACCGAAATGAAAACTATTGAAATAAGTTTTTCACTTTTCATTTTTACTTTTCACTTAGAATATAGACAAAGATAATCGTTTTATAGAAACTAAAAATGAAAAACTAAAAATGAATAATAGATTTAAAAATAATGGATTGAAACAAAAAAGTGAGAAAAGTTCCTTTTTTCATTTTTTACTTTTCGTTTTTCAGTCAAAAATATAAGTATATTTGTAACTCAAAATAAAAAATATGTCAGTAGAAAGATTAAAGACACTTATAATAGGTTCAGGTCCAGCAGGATATACAGCGGCTATTTATGCTTCAAGAGCAGATTTAAACCCTGTAATGTATACAGGAATGCAAATGGGAGGACAGTTGACAACGACAACAGAGGTAGACAATTTTCCAGGTTACCCAAAAGGAATTACAGGACCTGAATTAATGGAAGATTTAAAACAGCAAGCAGAACGCTTTGGTACAGAAGTACGTTTTGGTGTTGCGACAAAAGTTGATTTTTCCAAAGAAAAAGGAGGAATTCATAAAGTAACGATTAATGATGGAGCTGAGGAAAAAATAATAGAAGCTCAAACAGTTATTATTTCTACAGGAGCTTCAGCTAAATATTTAGGTTTAGAAAGTGAAACACGTCTTATGGGAGGTGGAGTATCTGCTTGTGCTACTTGTGATGGCTTTTTCTATAAAGGAAAAGATGTAATTGTAGTAGGAGGAGGTGATACTGCAACAGAAGAAGCAACGTATTTGGCTAATTTATGTAATAAAGTATATTTAGCAGTTCGTCGTGATGAATTTAGAGCTTCAAAGGCGATGGTACATCGTGTAGAAAGAACAGAAAATGTAGAAGTTTTATTTAATACTGAAGTAGAAGAAATTTTAGGAGAATCTGTTGTAGAAGGAGTTCGTGTAGTGAATAATCAAACAGGAGAAAAGAAAGAAATCAAATTAGATGGTTATTTCTCTGCGATTGGTCATAAACCGAATACCGATTTATTTGCAGAACACTTAAAGTTAGATGAAACAGGTTATATTATTACAGAATCAGGAAGTTCAAGAACCGAAATTCCTGGAGTTTTTGCAGCAGGAGATGTGCAAGATCATATTTATCGCCAGGCAATTACAGCTGCAGGAAGTGGGTGTATGGCTGCAATTGATGCAGAGCGTTATATTGCTGAATTGGCTCATTAAGAATAAAAAATAATATATTTTATAGAAAAACCTTCTCTTTTTTGAGGAGGTTTTTTATATATTTGAACGATTATAAAAGATTATTATATGAAACGATTAAAAAAGACATGGTTATCCTTATTTGTATTTTCTATAATGGCTCTTTCGGGGCAAGAAGCCAAAACAAATAAAGAAGTGTCAAAAATAAATCTAAATAATGGGACAGTTGAACAACGTATTGACTATCTTATTTCTTCATCTAATAATTATCAAGAATATAAAGTTGTTAAAAAATCATCATTAAATTCAATTAAAAAGACCATTCTTGATACCATAAAAGGATTAGAAAATTCATTAGGTAAATCGAATAAGATTATCGATGAAAAATCTAAAGAAATTGTAACATTACAGACTAATTTAAAGAAAACTAATGAAGACCTTAAGAAAGTTACAGATGAAAAAGATAGTTTTTCTTTTTTAGGGATATTAATTGGTAAGGATTTGTATAGTATTTTGTTATGGGGAACTATAGCAGCATTGTTAATAGGTTTGTTTATTATTTTTGGAATGTTCAAAAGAGCCAATAGTATTACGACAAAAACCAAAAAAGATTTTGATGAAGTTGAAGAGGAGTTTGAAAATTATCGTAAATCTTCTTTAGAAAGGGAACAAAAGATTAAACGAGAGTTGCAAGATTATAAAAATAAAGAGAAATACGAAAATCAATAAAACAAAAAGGCTTCTAATTATTAGGAGCCTTTTTTTAATATAATTTATTTTTAACTTCTGAGATTATTTTTGATTCGTTTTCTGTTCGAATTAAATTAGAATCAGCTAATTTTTCTAATGCTTTTATAATTTTGTCCTTTTCTACTTTATGTAGATTTTTTAATACTTCAAAGGCTTCTGATCTTCCTATTTCATTGGGCTCAACTAATAACATCTCATCAAAACCAAATTTTTGAATTAATAATTCTTCAAATCGATTTTCAATTGCATCAATTTGTTCATCTGCAACAATGACCATATCGAATAACCTTAAAATCGCCTGTTGTTGTTGTGTACTTAATTGATTTTTCATAATTATATAATTTATAACGCCTTTTAAAGTTACTAAAAAATGTATAGAAAACGAATAAAATAGGATGATAATCTTCACTCTTTATGTATTTTTGCGCTATGGGAAGACGAAAAAAGAATCAAATTTTTGAAAATATAGAACTGATTGATGCGGGAGCTAAAGGAGTAGCGATAGGTAAAAATGAAGAAGGACGCGTTGTTTTTGTAAAAAATGCAGTTCCAGGAGATATAGTGGATGTTCAAGTTAGAAAGCAAAAAAGAAAATATGTGGAAGGTGTTCCAATTGCATTTCATCAATATTCTGATAAGCGAGTTGAACCTGAATGTGAACATTTTGGAATATGTGGAGGGTGTAAATGGCAAAATTTAGGATACGAACATCAGTTATTTTATAAACAAAAAGAAGTTGAGAATAATTTAAAACGTCTTGGAGGTATTCAAATTCCTGAAATAACATCTATTAAAGGTTCTGAAGCGATCTATTTTTATCGTAATAAAATGGAATTTTCATTTTCTGATAAAAGATGGATTACCGAAGAGGAAATTAAAAGTGGAAAAGAATTTACAGATACAAATGCCTTAGGTTTTCATATTCCTGGTATGTGGAGTAAAATTTTAGACTTGAACAAGTGCTATTTGCAAGCAGAACCTTCTAATAGTATTCGTCTGGCTGTAAAAAAATATGCAGAAGAACATCAATTGGAGTTTTTCGATTTATATAATCAAGAAGGGTTTTTACGTACATTGATGATTCGTACTTCTTCTACAGGTGAATTGATGGTTTTGATTCAATTTTTTAAAGAAAATAAAGAGCAACGAGAAGGTTTGTTAAACTTTTTAAAAAATGAATTTGATATAACTTCTTTATTGTATGCTATTAACCCTAAAGGTAATGATTCTCTTTATGATTTAGATGTTAAACTTTTTGATGGTAGAGATCATATTTTTGAAGAAATGGAAGGGTTACAATTTAAAATTGGGCCTAAATCCTTTTACCAAACCAATTCAGATCAAGCATATGAATTATACAAACTTACACGTGATTTTGCAGATTTAAAAGGAGATGAGTTGGTGTATGATTTGTATACTGGTACAGGAACAATAGCTCAATTTATTAGTAAAAAGGCTAAAAAGGTAGTAGGAGTAGAAGCAGTACCAGAAGCCATTGAAGCAGCAAAAGAAAATGCGAAGCGAAATAATATTGAAAATTGTACTTTTTATTGTGGCGATATGAAAACTGTTTTTACAGAAGATTTTATAAAACAACATGGACATCCTGATGTGATTATAACGGATCCTCCACGTGATGGAATGCATAAAAAAGTTGTAGAACAAATTTTAAAAGTAGCTCCGCAAAAAGTAGTATATGTTAGTTGTAACTCTGCTACACAAGCGAGAGACTTAGCATTGATGAATGAAATATATAAAGTGACAAGGGTTCAACCTGTTGATATGTTCCCTCAAACTCATCATGTTGAGAATATTGTTTTATTAGAAAAAAGATAAGGAAACACACTGTTTATAAGAGTTAAGTGAATATTTTTAAAAGCTCAAAAAATCAAATTTATATGGTTTTTGAGCTTTTTTATACGTTTTTTGTGTTATATTTATACGTATTTTATACGTTTTTTTTAATTGATATAACATCTAAATATGGAAGCTTCAGTAAGACTATTTACCTCGGAAAGAGAAACCAAAAAAGGATTCCCAATAAAAGTTGAAGTAAATCATTTAGGAAAAATTAAAAGAAAAACAATTGGTCATTCAAAAAAAGAAGATTGGAATGACCTTGAAAATTTACCATTAAAATCACATCCATCTTACCGTATTCTTTATACCTATATTCTTAATTTAAAATCAAAAATTCATGAAGTTTCATTGATGAATTTATCAATCGAATCGACCATGAATTATATTTTGAGAGATAATAAAACTTCTACTTTTGTAGAATTTGTTGAGTTGAGAATTTCTGAACTGGAAAAACAAGGTAAACTTGGAAATAAAAAGGTATATGAAAAAGCATTAAAAGAGTGGAATAAAATAATTGGTGATGTTGAATTTTCTGAAATTAATCATTCATTACTGACTAAGTTTAAAAATGCAAAGAAGAATCAACTTTATAAAGATAAGAATGGAGAAGTTATTCGTGTTGGAGTAAAAAACAGAACGATACATACTTATTTTAGAACATATAAGGCATGTTATAATGAAGCGGTTAATCGAGGTCTAATTGATGATAAAAGACCGTTTAAAAACATTACAAAAGATATACCTTACAGTGCAACTGCTAATCGAAAAAAGTATTTGTTAAAAAAGGATTGGAAGAAGATAGAAGAAATTCAATTGACAGATTATTTATCTCAAAGTCGTGATCTTTTTTTGCTTCAATTTTATTTAGGAGGTCATGATTTAATGGATATTTATTATTTAAAGAAAAAAGATATTCAAAGTGGTAGAGTTTATTTAATTAGACATAAGTTAGGGGAAAGAGCTAAAATAATTGATGTTAAACTAACTGATAAAGCAAAAATTATTATAGACCGCTATAAATGTGATGATGATAAAAACGAATTCTTATTTCCTTGGCCAGTGCGTTATGACAAGAAAAAGAATAAGCAATCTTTACAAGAGAATAGACATTTAGCGTATACTACTTTTTCAGTGAATCACAGACGTGATTTAAATATTATTAAAGATCGTATTGAAGGATTTCAAGTCCACCCTGTAGATGGACCTATGGGGCAAAAAATAGCGAGACATAGTTTTGCTACCATTGGTAAACGATTATTTATTATGGAGGATATTTTAAGAGAAATAATGGGGCATGAGCGAGTAGGTGATATTGATACGATCTATAAAGATAAATATCCTGAAAAAATCCGAGATGATGCTCAAATAAAGATTACAGATACTTCAAATCAAGATGATGAGTTGTATGATTAACTATACTAATTTATATAAATAGTGTTACATTTTGATTATTCTTTATATGTAATAAAGTGAAATCTATAAAATAATATTAAATCATAAATTATTTTTTTTTAAGATTGAAAAACAAACTTTTTCAATCTGAGTTATAATTTGATTTAATTGCTTATTTATTTCATCATTTTCGTAATTTTCCCATATACAACTTTCATACTTATGCATTCTTTCAAGATGTTTTTCAAATTCTTCTTCTGTGAATTTTTTTCTTCCTTGGTCTTTCCAATATCTTGTCCCTAAAAAATGAGATGCAGTAATTATTTCATTCATTATTTTATCAATATCACTGAAACACTTTTCATATTCTTTTCCAAAAACTGTTATAAAACGATATTTAATTGTTCTTAACTTATAAAAAGGTTCTTTATTGTCATTAAACCTTTCTAGAATAATATATGCTCTATTTAATCTTTCAGTTTCCTCAATACTTTCATTTTCTTTTTTCTTTCTTGTATTTCCTTCAGTTGTATAACTAAAAGGGTTTCTTATTATCGAAATAGAGTCTTTTACCTCATAAAAAAGTGATAATGTATCTTCAGCAAGTTGGTATTTTCTTTTCCATTTTGTTTCTCTTCTCCATGAATTAATACCAAATATGGCAACTATAGATACAATTATTACAGATATACTTTTTAATATATCTAATATTAAGCTCCAATTTATTTCAGTGAAATTCAATTTATTTTTAATTTACAATTATACCTACTGAAACCTCCATAGATCACAACTAATAATCTGAATTATATTCAATTTTTTTTCGGTTATACTATTTTCAAAGATTGATAAAGTAATTTATTCGTAAGACATAGCAACTTTTAAGTATTCATCTTGATATTGATAAAGATCGTCGATGGATTCAATGTCATGTTTAATACTCTCTTTATTTTCATCAAAAATTTCAACCCTTTTTTGCTTCCCATCTAAATAAAGTCGACATATAGGTTTTCGATTGTTATCATCATATAATATCCCAAAGTAAGATTGAGTATCTCTGTAAGCAATTTTTGAAGTTTCAATCTCTCTTCTTAAAATTGCTTTAATGATTTGGAATCCTTCTAACTCTTCTTCAGTAGTAATTACTTTAGATTCCTCAGTGTCGATTAATTCTGTTACATTATTTTGAATTTCACCTTGAACAACTTCCTCTTTTGATAAAGCAGATTGTAATCGTTTATTAATTTTATCGTTAATAGATGATTTTAGTGCTATTTTAGTGTATTCACTGAAGCTTTCAAGTCTTTTAGAAGTTATGATACCGTCAAAGAATTTTCCAACTAAAAGTTTGGTTAATTCGGTAGATGGATTTTCAATCTCTTTTTCAAACTCTTTTTTTATAGATTGGATGTATTTTAATGAACTGGCCGAACTAAGGATATTGTCGATGCTAAAGTGTTCTTTTTGGAATTTTTGAAGCTCTTTAATATTTTGATCTTTTAGTTCATCTAAATTAATTTCTAAAAAGGGTTTAGAATCCATGATGTTGGATTTTTCTAAATCTGTGAAGAATAGGTATTGAATTCCGTTTGTTAATATTGCAAATCTTGCTTTTACAACGTTAAAGTAACGATTAAGTTGCGAATTATGATTATCAAGGTTTTCGTTCCAATGTTTGCATTCAATGATGATAATAGGTTGGTTTTCTTTCATGATTGCATAATCAACTTTTTCCCCTTTTTTTGTTCCAATATCAGCAGTATATTCAGGTACAACTTCAGTTGGATTAAATATATCGTAGCCAAGTAGTTGAATGAAAGGCATTATAAATGCATTTTTTGTGGCTTCTTCAGTTGTTATTTGAGCTTTGATTCCATGTACTCTATTATGAAGTTGGTCTAACTGTTGTTTTAATTCCATTGTATTTTAAATTTATGAATAGGTTATTGTTTTAATATATTTATGATATTATTCCCAAATTTAATACTTTTTGCACCAAACAAGAAATAAAAAGTTAAAGAAATCTAAAGATTTTTACCAATAATTATGTAAATTTGATTGATTGACGATTATAATTGTCAATTTATCGACAGAAAGCTAAAAAAGAAACCAGAAAAATTCATTGCTATAATTTGTATCTTTATACTTTAATCAATTAAAGTATAAGAAAATGAAAAAAGTATTTATTTTAGGAGCAATCATGATGTTAAGCCTAACATTTACCAACTGTAGTAATGATGATTCGAAAGAAACACAAACGAATTATGCAGAACTACAAGCCATTGAAAAAGACAAGGTCGAACACCCAGGGAATACCAAATAAAGGATTTATTGTTTATATAGTTTTAGGGATAATAGCTTTTTTTATTCCGTTTGTACACCTTTTTTTATCTAGAGAAGATAATAAAACTCTTTATGATTTATTTGGGTTTACCTCTTATTATTCTATGTTTTTTGCACTAGGATTTCCTATTTTAGTGTTTATTATAGGATTCTTTTTTTATCTATTATCTGGTAAGATTCAGGATATTTATTTTAGAAGGTTTGCACGAACATTTGGTTTTGCATGTCAGTTAACATCGCTATTTTTTATAACATGGGCACTTTTTCCTAGAATAGAATTAGAGAATAATGATTTTCCACGTTATTTATATAAAGTATTTTCACTTATTATAGCTTTAATTCTTTCATATACTTTTTATTGGTTAGGTAAATATTTTTCTAATACAGAATCTAAATTAAAAGCATTTCTCAATTATATATTATTTACTCGTGTTAAGACGCTTTATCGATTAGCAAGAGAAGATGATTTTTCAAAACGAGCGAATATTGTAGAGGAAAATGAAAAAGAGCTATTAAAAACATATAAAAAAGTTAGATCATAATATGTTTAGCTTTTTTAGAAAGATATTTTCTTCTACGGGTAAAGAAGATGTATCAATTAGGGATTTTTTAGATTTTGCAAAAAGAAAAGGAGTTGAATCCGAGTTGTATGAGCTTAATTTATGTGAAAATATTCTTGATTTGAAAAAAGAAGAAAGAGAGTATAAAAAATTGCTTGTAAAACGAAAAAGATATAATAAAGCTATTGTTCAAGTTTTTGAAATAATTTTAAGTAATGAAGATATAAAATTTGACAATCCAGAACACATTGAAGAGTTGATGGATTATGTAAAAGAATTAAAAATATAATTATTAGATGAATTTAATTTTAGAAAATACTGAAGGTTTAAAAGATTACAATATTGATGAAGTCGGTGGTAATTTATGTTTACCAAATGCGTCAAGTATAAATATTTTTATTGGAGCAAATAACTCTGGAAAAAGTAGATTTTTAAGAGAATTGATGATTCAAGATCAATTATATTTTGATAATGAGTTTAATATATTAATTAATGAATTCAATAAATCTGTAAGGACACAAAGTGTGGACTATAATCAGTTGAAAAATATTAATTTACAGATACCATTATTAGAATCTATTGATGAATCTATAATAAAAAGAGGGTTATTAGGAGATCAATATATTTATAAAAATAAGAATATTAAAGATAGTATATTGAATAGGTACGAATGGACTAATGAAGTTAATAAAGTTTTTGAATTTTATGATAATTTCGATTATATCAGTAACCATTATACGTTTTCTGATAATGCTAGATATATTCTTGTAAAAGAACATATTGCATGGCAATTTCAAAACTTAGAAAAGATTAAAGCAAGTATTGATTTTATTTATTATTCTTCTGAAAGATTTGTTTATATACCAACTATGAGGTCAGCACATTTATTGTATATGGATAATGATATTCAAGAAGATAAAACTTATTATAAAGATACAAGATTAGTAAATGATGTTTTTAAAACAACTTTAAGAGAATATTATAAATTAGATGTATCTGATAAAAATGAAAGATTAGATATATTTACTGGACAACGATTGTATTATGAAATTGTAAAGTTACGTAATAGTAATAAAGATGTAAGAGAAAAGTTTTACAGTTTTGAGAAATTTTTGGGAGATAATTTTTTTAATAAGAAGCAAGTAGATATTATTGCTCATTTTGACTTAGAATTTAGTAAAGATGATTTAAAGAAAAGTATTTCTTTAAATATAGAAGATGTAGAAAAAGATAAAAAAATATATGAATTAGGAGATGGGTTGCAAGCTTTGATTTTACTGTTGTTTAAGATTTATATGTCTGAGGAAAAATCTACTATTTTTATTGATGAACCAGAATTGAATCTCCATCCTGGTATGCAACGAATATTTTTAAATGAAATAGTAAAATTATCAGAAGAAAAGCAGTTGATAATATATATTGTTACACATTCTAATCATTTTTTAGATTTAACAGTAGATCAGGAAAAAATTTCTATATATAATTTTATAAATGTAGGTAATAGTCACTTTGAAATAAGGAATGTTAAAAATGGAGATTTTTCAATTTTAAAAGATCTTGGGGTTCAGTCTTCGTCAGTTTTTATTGCAAATTGTACAATATGGGTTGAAGGTCCTTCTGATGTTTATTATTTAAGAGGTTTTTTAGATGCATATTTAAATCAAGAAGAAAGTGAAGAAGATTTGTTAGATTTTAAAGAAGATATTGACTATGCTTTTTTTGAATTTGGAGGTAATTTGATTGATACATATATATTTGATGAAGATTATTTAGATAATAATTCAGATCAAGTTAATGCGTTAGCTTTAAATAATAGGATATTTTTACTTCATGATAATGATGGCTATCTTCATGATAATGAGGGTGAAGTAGCAATGAGAAAGAATAAAATTAAGAGATTTGAGGAGTTTTTTGAACAAAATAAAATTAATAATAATTTTTTATTTAGAGATACTGGAGGAAAAGAGATAGAGAATATTTTGAATAAAGAAATTTGGAGAGAGATAATTATTGAATCGTCAATTAATAAAAAGACTAATGTGCCGGATGAAGTAGATTTGAAAGATATAATCAGAGCGAATATGGATTATGAAATAGATGAAATTGAATCAGTTGAATTTTCTAAATATTTACATGACAAACTAAAAGACATAGAATATTTTAATAAAATTTCTAAGACAAAAAAAACATTATATGCTCAAACATTTCTAAAGTTAGTTAAAAAAGGTAATATCAAATGGGAGCATATTAAAAATAAACATGTAGAATCAATTATTGAAAGCTTATATGATTTTATTAAAGATAGTAGGAATTAATTTAACGTGATAAACTATTTAGTTGGTTTGATTCTTTCCATTAACTTTTGTTTAATATCTTCATGAATTGCTTCTGTTAAATTTTCTTCTTTTTTAACTTCTAAATACGGTACGAGAAGTTTATCCCATTATTACCGATATTACTGTTTTGGGTTACAATGCTACAGTGGTTTGGTCCATTGCTGATGGATCACCAAATAATTCCACTTCAACTTGGCAATTGGAATATTCAGTTAATGGCGGTGCTTGGCGTGTCAATCATGGTGGTGGTTCTCCAAGAACGATCAGTATAGAAAGCTTAGAAACAGGTAAAGTACGTTTTCGTGTAAAACGGGTTTCAACACCTGTGACAGGTTATTCCAATGTATATGAGATCGATTATACAACTCCAAAAGCCTTTTTGAATTGTTCTATAGTGGATTTGTTGGATAGTGATCCGTATGGAGATGTAGCACCTGAATCAGGAACTGTATGTGTGACAGGTGGTGTCTATACAGGGAATGTGTATGTAGAACAACAATACGAAAATGCGATTGCTGAGGGAGTGCAATTGTATATTGATCAAACGCATGAACTAACGGCTACAAATGTACGCCTGTACGGAAATGAGAACATGAAAAAACGTGTTCCAAATGGTGCAAAGTTGGTACGTTTTTACAATGCTCAAGCTGATACAGTGTGGGATGTGGATGCAAGTACGGGAAAAATAAAGGGTGCAGCATCGAGACAATGTAGATAATAATTAAGAATAAAGAAATGAAGTTAATTGTAAGAGATCAAAATGGAGATGGAAAGAACGAAGTGGAGTTCTTATTGGATGGAGAAAAGGATAAAATGATCCTTGCGGTGTTAGGGAGTAGTCCTGTGTTTATGAAGATTGGAGAAGATGAAACTTCAATCGTATTACAAGGTGAAAATGAAGGAGGAACAATGAATGAAGAAATTTTACAACGTATTGAAGCACTTGAAAAACCTCGAGTGTTTAAAAACCTAGTACCTCAAATAGTGGGTCAAAAGGAAAATGGAGATAATATTTACGAGGTATACGTAAAGATGAATCAGTTCGAAAATGGAATGATTGCGAAAGAAGTGTATGCACCTAGTATTGATGTTACGAACCTTGATATTGTAACAGCTTCAACAGGTGTTTACAAAAGATTTAGTGCGGTGTTGTCGGTGATGTACAATAACAGTAATTTTAGTGGTATTAGTGGTTGGTATGAAATTGAAGGCTTGGGTACAGCAGCTATTAGAAAATGGACATTTCAAGATGAAGTAGTGAATGAAGGCGGGTTTTACATTGCACAAGGTGATATTGAAGAATCGACTGTTGCAGGTAGTCAATTAGTTATCGAAGAATACAGTATTGAAGGAAAAATTATCACACCAGAGGAACCTGTTGTTTTAGAGATTCCTGAGATTGAGGATAAAACAAAGAATGTAACACTTAAAAAGGATTTGTTTTTAGAATTAATGGGGGAACAGATCAGTAATTTAAGTACAGATGGAGAGTGGAACATTATGCATTGGGGGCAAATTAAGTCACCTGAAGATGAAGTGTTTATTCGTTTTCAAGGAAAGCCAATTCAGGAAGAAGTGTAAATCATTATGAAAGAATTTTTAATGAAATACGGAATACTTTATGCGATAGCCGGAGCCATTGGGGCTATCGTATTAAGATTTAAACGTAAAATGAACTGGACTTCATTTTTAGGCTTATTAGTGTTCAGTTCTTTTACAGGATGGGTGGTAGGTGTTTCAATTGAACATTACTTAAAATTACCACAAGAAGTTATGTATGCATTTTGTGCAGTATGTGGTGTGTTTTCAGATGAAATTTATAAAGAGATTTCAGAGTTTGTGAGCTCTTTATCAGATGTGTTGAAAAAGGTGATTAATAAATATTTAGGATCATGAAAACATCACAAAAAGGAATTGATTTAATCAAAAAGTATGAAGGCTTTCGATCGCATCCTTATATGTGTCCTGCTGGTGTACCTACCATTGGTTATGGAGCAACCTATTATTCCAATGGAAGAAAGGTGCGATTAAGTGATCCTGCTATTTCAAAGGCCGAAGCAGAAAAACTTTTACGTTATCAGTTAAAACATTATGAAAGGGCAGTGGATCGGTATACACGGGATGATATTTCACAAGAACAATTTGATGCCTTAGTTTCTTTTGCTTACAACTTAGGGCCATCAGCTTTGAGAAGATCTACTTTACTTAAAAAGGTAAACAGAAATCCAAATGATAAAGGAATAGGGTATCAATTTAAGAGATGGGTACGTGCAAACGGACGTATATTAAAAGGGTTACAGAGAAGAAGAAACGAAGAAGCTCAATTGTATTTTTCATGAAAAGTTTAATTTATATAACAGGAGTTGTTTTATTGTTGACTTCATGCTTGGGAACTAAGAAAGTTCAAGAAACCAAGCATGAGGTTTTTAGTGAAGTCAAACAAGATTCAATATCAATTCAGAAAAAGGAAATAGAGATTATTCCAACTTTGGTTCAAGAAGAGAGTTTTACGATTCCTTTAGAAGTAGCTGAACAAATGGAAGATTTTGAGAAACGTATTTCCACACAAGAAGGAAAAGCTTCAGCAGCAATCTCAAAAAAAGGAAATACGATTACCATTCGTAACATTATACCGGGCTCAAAAAATCAAAAAACAGAAACGAATACAAAGGTTACAAAAGAAATCACTTTTGAAGAACGTATTGATGCTTATATAGAAAAACGAATCGCTTCCATTCCTTGGTATTTATGGCTAGGAGCTATTGTATTTTTATTTCGTGGTTTTCTTTGGAATGTGTTATGTTTGATTTTTCCTGGATTACAAATTTTGAATTTCAAAAAATAAATAGTAAATTTAATTACTTTTAAAGGGTTATGTAAGTAACTTTTTCATAGTTTAAATTAGTTAGGTTACCTTCCAATTGTTAGTTGGGAGGTTTTTTTATATATTTGGGAAAAATTTAAAAAAAATAAATCATGAAAAAGTTATTATTGATTACTGTAGTAGGACTGTTTGGTCTAACTGTTTCTAAAGCTCAAGAGTTTAATATGAAAGAATTGGCAACAAAGTACAATTCAGAAGAATTTAAGAAATATAGGCTGTATTATGAAGAAGATGAGAGTAAAGTGAAAATGTATAAAACTAATGGGAAGTTAAAAGAAATGAATAGGCCTGCTTCTTTTAAAAATCTTATTCCTTATTATTATTGTAACGGTTTGATGCTTTTTATTAATGGTCTTGATATTATATATACCAATACTGTTTCAGGTTCAAAGAAAACAACTGAGATGTTACAAATATACTTTCAAGATGCGGATGAAAAGTATCCAACATATTTAGGATATGGGAAAGGGAGTTTTAAAAAGAATTCGGTGAAGTATTTCGAAGAGAACGAAGAGTTATCTGCTAAATTATCCAAAGGAGGGAAAGGATATTCTTTCAAAAAGTATAAAGATTTAGATGTATTAGCTAAGAACATATGTTTATTGAATTGATATTTTTTTATAAAATTAAAACCTCATAACCGCGACATTATGTTAGCGGTTTTTTTATACTATTGCAGTATGTACGCCCTAGTTGATTGCAATAATTTTTTCGCATCCTGCGAACGAGTGTTTCGTCCTGAATTACAAGGTAAGCCTATTGCGGTTTTATCCAACAATGACGGTTGTGTGATTGCACGTAGTAATGAAGTGAATTCTCTTAATTTTTATAATGAAACTAATTAACATCCATAATATATCAAAGGATTCAGAAATAGAGCTTATACCATTTAAAACAGATGGGATGAAAATCTATGTAAAGTATTATTCTGATGGAGTACAAGCTGGTTTTCCTTCTCCTGCCGAAGATTATGCAGAACTTCCTTTGTCGTTGGATGAAAAGTTTCTTTCCAAGCCTGAAAGCACCTATTTGGTACGTGTAAAATCAGATAGTATGGAACCAACTTTAATTGAAGGTGATATTTTAATTGTACGTTCTGATCTTCCTATTACACATAATAAAATTGTTATTGTTTCATTAAATTCAGATGCTTTTACAGTAAAACGTTTTCTTAAAACAAAAGACCAAAATACATTGAGTCCTGATAATACCAAATACAAACCTGTTTCAATAGCTGAAGAAGATACCGTATTGTATTTAGGGCAGGTGGTAAGTTTGGTAAGGGAGTTTTAATTTAATATATAGGTGCATCAAAAGAAACAAAAGTAGTATCATTATCTACTGTGAAATCAATCCAATGATCAAGGGAGCCTCCATTTGTGTAATAACCACTTCCAATCGTTTCTTTTTGACCATTTGTACGGATAAAGGTCAGTAAATAGGAACCGTCAGATTTGTTTTTACTCATTGATAAAAATTTAGTAATACATTCGTTCGGTTTGATTTTATCAATTTTTATAACTTCAAGTTTTTCGGTTGTTGTGAATTCAATATTTGTGATCGTATTATCTGAATTATTTATAATTTTCATTTCAATGCCATTTCTTTTAAACATTAAACATGAATTAAAGGTTAGAATAAAAATTATTGGAATAAGTTTTTTCATATTAAATCAGAAAATTATTATTTGTTATAAATAAGCTCAATAGAAATAGTTTCAATTTTTTTTGTACTAGTATCATCTAGTTTCAATAATATTTCTCGTGATGATTCAATTTTGTGTGGAATACCTGGATTATAATAATACTCAAAGTTATTTCGGTCAATGATGTTAAATTTAGATCTTTCTAATTCTTTAGTAAAGTGTTTATCTTCAGGATTTATTTTAGATAAAAAATTAATTACTATTTTTTTACTTTCATCAGGATCTATTTTTGATTCTGATTTCATTATACAAAATTTATTTTCAGAATCAACTTCCTCAAAATATATATGAGTTATATTTTTGATAGGAGTACCATCAAAAATGTTAGGAACTTCTCCTTCATATGATGAAGGGGTGGTATTGTATTCTAGTCCTAAAGGATTATGAAATATTTGTATTTCTTTTGCTAATAAATTTTCTATAGCTTCTTGTGTAGTTAATATATTTGAAATTACTTTGATTTTTTCTATAGCTTCTTTTCTTTTATTTTCTTCTGAATCTTTAAATTCTACTTCAATTAAATCTTTAAACATAGAATTTAACATTGTACTAATTTCTTTCCAATTTAATATTTCGATGAATTCTCCTACTTCATTAGTTTTATATTTAATTTTTATTAAATCATATTTTGAAAGTTTTTCTTCTAATTCTTTTGGAAAATTATATTCATTAAGAATATCATTTTTGTATGTCCAATCAATTGTATAAGAGTTTTCTGTTGAATCTATTACATTAAAATTCACTATGTATGCGTTGACTCTATCTTTATTTAAAGTGTCATTTTTCCATTGTTGTGTAATTTTAGTTATTTTGAAATCATAACTATCTCCAATAGACCAATATGCAACAAAAGGGACTTTATCTAAATCAATTTGTGAAAAAGAGAAATTTGAAATAAGTACAGTTAAATAGAGAATGAATTTTTTTAATATTTTCATAAAGTTTTTAATTAGTATAATACAAGCAATATACTAATAATTATTTTAATATTGGAGTCCAAAATAGTTTAGATTTTCTATGCGAGTTTTTGTTTGTATCTTTGTGAAAATAATAGTTAAAAAGAATATTTATACTACGTATTTTATACGTTTTTTTATTATAAAATATGTTAAATTAATGATAATTAGATATTTAATGATATGTTGTGTGTTCCCTCAAACTCATCATGTTGAGAATATTGTTTTATTAGAAAAAAGATAAGGAAACACACTGTTAATAGGTGTTAAGTGAATATTTTTTAAAAGCTCAAAAATCAAATTTATATGATTTTTGAGCTTTTTTATGAATTAACTTTTTTTTATTTAAAATTCTTTTTTCAAAATCTTCATTGCAATAATAGAGGGAACTTCTTCTTCCTTTTCAGTTGATTGAATAATAAGATCTTTTCGTAGTTCCTCTATTGATTGAGATTCTTGAGCAATTTGCAAAATCATCGCTTTAGTAGCATTTTTAGCCTTTTTTATAGCAGTATATGTATGGTCTTGTAGATAAATTTGTTGTGCTATATTGTGCTCAAATTCTTGATCAATAATTTGATTTAACGTACTAGAATATACTTGAACATCTGAAGTAGTAGGTTGTATACGAGTAACTAAATTAACAGGGTTAATACGTTCTAAGTAAATAGCAAAACGTTCACAAGCTTGGGTTTTGTTTAAAACCATTTGATTACTTTGTTGTTTACGTAATTCAAATTCTCTACGATTGGCTTCATTATTTAGGAATAACCCTAACACACGATTAAAATAGAGTTTTAAGGCAATAAATAGCATAGCCCCCATAATAAAAGAGGGAAGTATGGCAATTAAAAGTTCATGTAAATTATCCATTATAAATCCGTTTTTTCTTCTTCTTGTCCCATCATCATTAGATAGGCTTTAATAAATTTATCAATATCACCATTTAGAACCGCATCAGTATTACTAGTTTGTTCATTAGTTCGATGATCTTTCACACGTCGGTCATCTAGTACATAGCTTCTAATTTGTGAACCCCATTCAATTTTCTTTTTAGAAGCTTCTATTTCGTTTCGTTTTGCACGTTTTTTTTCTAATTCAATTTCATATAACTGAGATTTTAATAATTGCATGGCTTTCTCTTTGTTTGCCAATTGAGAACGTGATTCTGAATTTTCAATGATAATTCCAGTAGGGTGGTGGCGTAAACGAACAGCAGTTTCAACTTTGTTTACATTTTGTCCTCCAGCTCCACTGGCACGCATGGTTTCGTATGTATAATCTGCTGGACTAATGTTAATTTCGATAGAATCATCAGCTAAAGGATAAACATAAACAGAAGCAAATGAAGTATGACGTTTAGCATTACTGTCAAAAGGCGAAACGCGAACCAATCGGTGTACCCCATTTTCACTTTTTAAGTATCCAAAACCGTAGTCTCCATCAATTTCTAGTGTGACGGTTTTTACTCCAGCAACATCTCCAGCTTGGTAGTCTAATTCTTTTACTTTGAAACCATTTTTCTCCCCCCACATTAAATACATTCGCATTAACATACTCGCCCAATCACAACTTTCAGTACCACCAGCACCAGCTGTAATTTGTAAAACAGCTGATAAAGGATCTTCTTCATCTGAAAGCATATTGCGAAATTCAATTTCTTCTAATTGTGTGATGATAGAATGATAGGTTTTTTCCACTTCTTCTTCAGTTGCTTCTCCTTCTTTTACAAAGTCGATTAGAACAGTTAAATCATCAAAACTAGTGGCTATTTCAGTGTAATCTTCTACCCAACGTTTTAAATTACGAAGGTGCTTCATGACTTTTTGTGCTTCTTTTTGGTCATTCCAAAATTCAGGTACATTAGTTTTTTCTTCTTCGTTCTCTATCTCAATCTTTTTTTGGTCAATACGTAAGTAAGTATTCAATTTTTGAATACGATCGTTTAAAGTCTTTATTTGGTCTTGTGTAATCACTTATTTTAAAGTATAAATTATAAAGATTTATTTCTAGTCAAAAATCTTTATTTAATAATTGAATTTAACAAAGATACTATTTTGAATAAATTATCATAAAGTTTAATGAGTAGTTTTATAGGAAACCGTTTTTTTAATGATGAAATATTAAAAAATAATATGTATTTTTCCAACGTAAATCAAATAATTAGGAGCAGATAATGTCTGGAATTAGTGTTTTTGAGATATTGAAAATAGGTGTGGGACCTTCGAGTTCCCATACATTAGGGCCTTGGCGTGCAGCTGAACGTTGGATACAAGAGTTAAAAAAGAAAGATGTTTTTGAAGAAATTCAAGAAATAAAAGTGCATTTGTATGGATCTTTATCGTTGACAGGAAAAGGGCATGCAACTGATTTAGCATCTATTTTAGGATTGAATGGAGAAGATCCTGAATATATAGATGTGTACCAAATCGAGACTATTTTACAAGAAATAAAAGATACGAAAATAATTCGTTTAGGTGGAAAGCAAGATGTACATTTTGATTTTGATAAAAATGTCGTTTTTCATAAAGAGTTTTTGCCATTTCATCCAAATGGAATAACATTTGAAGCTATTTTGAATGACGGAATGATAAGCTCAGAAACGTATTATTCTATTGGAGGTGGTTTTGTAGTTAAAGAAGATGATGATTCGGGTAAATCGACTTCTAAGAAACCTTTTGATTTTCCTATTGAAACAGCCAGTCAATTATTACATTATTGTAAAGAATTTAAGTTGCCTATTTCAGATGTTGTATTGCGTAACGAAAAATCATTAAGATCAGTAGACGATATTAAATCGGAATTAAACCGTATTTGGAATGTAATGTTAGAGTCTATGTATATTGGATGTCATACAGAAGGTATACTTCCAGGAGGATTGAATGTACGTCGTAGAGCCTATGATATTCATAAAAAACATAAATCAGTTCGAAATTATAATTCACATGAAAATTGGATAGATTCATTTCGATCCTTAAAAATCACCCGTTTTCAACAAATTTTAAAATGGATAGGTTGTTTTGCATTGAGTGTTAATGAAGTGAATGCATCATTAGGACGTGTAGTAACGGCACCGACTAATGGTAGTTCTGGCGTTATTCCGGCTGTGATGATGTATTATTTATGTTTTATTAATCATGAAGCAGGAGAAGAAGAAATTCAGAAATTTTTACTAGTTGCAGGAGAAATAGGGAGTATTTATAAAAAAGGTGCTACTATTTCGGCAGCTATGGGAGGGTGTCAAGCTGAAATAGGTGTTTCAAGTTCTATGGCAGCAGCTGCACTTTGTGAATTGATGGGAGGAAGTCCTGAGCAAGCTTTGGCTGCAGCAGAGATTGCAATGGAGCATCATTTAGGACTCACTTGTGATCCAATTGGGGGGTTAGTACAAATACCCTGTATTGAACGAAATTATATGGGAGCTGTAAAAGCTATTAGTGCTGCTGAATTAGCTTTAGAAACGGATACAGATCATTCTAAAGTGTCACTTGATGAGGTAGTTAGAACTATGATGGAGACGGCAAAAGACATGAATCGAAAATATAAAGAAACTTCAGAAGGTGGTTTGGCTATTCAAACCTTTTTAGTGGATTGTTAAGAAAGTTTACCAGCGAACTGTATATTTTTTAGGTTTTTTATTGGGATCAAAAAATATTTGATTGATTAAGTAGCCTTCTTCATCATAAAATTGCCAATAACCATCTCTTTTTCCTTCTACAAAAAGACCTCTTGCTTTCATAATGCCATTAGGATAAAATTCAGTCTAGTATCCTTCTTCTAAATTATTTTGAAGTACACCATGTACATATATTCTTCCATTAGGATAATATTCTACGTAACTTGAATTTTGAGCATTCAAATAATTGTTAATAGTGAACAATATAATTAAAAATGTAAAAGGAGTTTTCATAATTAAGATTTATTTGAAAAGACGCAAATTTTATACCAAAACGATATAAATTTTATGTAACATATGTTTTGAGCATTTCTATAATTGTCAATTAATTATAATATATTTGTTTTACATTAATATAGATTTATTATGGGAATTTTAGATAGTTTATTTGGTAAGAAAAATTATTTTGAAAGTTATACAACAGTTGCACGTACACGTGTAATTCGTGGAGTTTCTTTTCCATCGTTTATAAAAAAAGAAGATCAATATATTTTTACTGATTTTGAAATATTTGAAGATGGTATCTTTTATTGTAATGATTTTGTTGATCAACCACTTTTAAAAGAACGTTTGGAGGAACAATGGTTAAATTATCAAGTTCCAGAAGGAGAGCGTTTTGTAATAAATGATTTAGGTAGTATTCGAATTCAAGATGCTGAATGGAATTTTAAAGATCATAAAGGTTTTTTTAAACTAGCTAAAAAATATTTAAAAGAATTAAACCCTTCTCTAAAAAACTTATATGATTTTTTTGGAGAAAATACGCAAGAGATTAATGGTGTCAAAGTTCCTGTTTTTAAGAAAAATTCTTTTTCTATTTATGAAGAAGAAGTTTCTCAAATAAACAGTAAGCAAATTCAAGGTAGATCTACAAATGTATTTTATCAGGAAAAAGGAAAGACTTTCTTAGCTGATTTAGCCATTTTTGAAGATGGGACAGTTAAAATATCACGTGTTCCTGAAGTTATGGTAGGAAATATTGCTGAAATTGAGCGTATGTTTGAAGAAGGAGCGTTAAAGACACTGTTAGACAATGAAGAAAGAGTTTTGATTTTGGGGCTTGGAGAGTTTTCAGCAACAGAAGTAGAAATGGTAAGTCCCGCTGTGAAAATTCAAGAAATAAAAAAGATCTTTGAAGATTTAAAAGTATAATGAATACTAACCCAAAAGTAAAGATAGGAGTTGGAGTTCTTATTAAAAAAGGGAATAAAGTACTGATAGGAAAAAGGACTGGAAGCCATGGTGAAAATACATGGTCTTTTCCTGGAGGACACTTGGAATTTGGTGAAACAGAATTTGAAACGGCTACTCGTGAGGTAAAGGAAGAAACGGATTTAAATATAGAAAACCTTCAAAAATATGGATATACCAATGATTTCTTTGAAGAAGAAAATAAACACTATATCACACTTTTTGTAAAAGCAGACTGGAAATCAGGTGAGCCAAAACGAATGGAACCTGAAAAGTGCTCAGAATGGCGATGGGAGAGACTTGATAATTTACCAAAACCATTATTTTTACCTATAGAAAATTTATTAAAACAATCATAATCATACTTTTATATTTTCTAAGTTATTTATTTACTCTTATATATTATTTTGATTGCAATACTGAATTAGAATAATTTTAAGAGTTAAAGAAGGAATCTTATACTAAAAAGAATAATATGACCGTTTTTAGTATAAATTATTTAGAGAAAATGATATGAAAAGGGTTGGTTGGCTTCTTCTTTTATGTACTACATTTATTTTAAAGGCACAAGAACAATTTAATTTTAAAGCAGATAATTATGCTGGAATTAATGGTGTTTTATTAGATCCTACCCATAATTTATCAAATCCTAATAATTGGGATGTAAATATTATTGGAGTTGATGCTTTTGCACAGAATAATTATAGCTATATTAGTGATGCAAGTCTTTTATCATTATTGATAAAAGGTGATTTAGAAGTCGCAGAACCTATTAATGGAATAACGGGAGCTACTCGAAAACGTACATGGGATTTTTACTCCACGTCAGAAGATAAAGATGCATATGTACAAGTAGATGTTTTAGGACCTTCAGGATCTATGCGTATCAATTATCACAACACTATAGGTTTATTTACTAGAGCTAGAGTTGTAGCTTCAGCTCGTAATATTGATTCAGGCTTTAACTATTACAATTTTAATGAAATAAATTTTGGAACACCTTTTACTGCTGATAAAAGTGATTTACAAGGAGCTGCTTGGGCAGAAATTGGATTAAACTATGCAAAGGTTTTAAAAGATTCAAAAGAATATAAATTTTCAACAGGTGTCAATTTAAAATATTTGATAGGAACTGATGCAGCGTATGCGGTTAATCATAGAAGAGTAGGAGCAGTGGCAGAGCAGGATACGATTGTTTTTAATAATTTAGATGTTGAAGTAGGAGTAGTGACAGGCTCTGAAATGTATGATGAAGCAACAGCAGGAGAATATAGCTTAAAGAAGAATGGAAGTGGTTTAGCGATGGATTTAGGTTTTACATTTGAAAAAAAGAAATATCCTACGGATATTTTGATTGATACAGATGTTACGTATAAATGGAAATTGAATGCAAGTATTTTAGACATTGGACGTATTAAGTATAAAAATGCCGAAGTACACCGGTATACCTTAGATGGAGAACAATTAATTGATTTTGAACAGGCAGGAGATACCGAGACCATCGAACAATATTTTCAAGATTTAAGTATGCAAGTCTATGGAGATTCTATTCAATCAAAAATAGGAAATGATTTTATAATAGGGCTTCCAACTGCATTGAATTTAAATTTTGATTATGGATTATCAGACAGATGGTATGTAAAAACTAATATTGTACAAAGAGTACCTGTTTTTGAAAACTCTTTAAAACGAAGTAATGTAGTTAACGTAAATGGTCGTTACCAAAAAAATTGGTTTGGAATTTCAGGAGGAATTACTGCATATGAATATCAAAATGTTTATTTAGGAGGAAGTCTTAGAATGGGACCTTTAACTATTGGATCTGATAATTTTATTCCAATTGCGGTTCCAATAAAGGAAATGAAAGGAGCAGACTTCTATTTTGCTTTAAAAATTAATTCATTTTGGGATGATCTTTGGAAAAGGCATAAAAGAAGATGTTGTCCTAGGTTTTAAAAGTGATCTTTTATTAGAGGATTTTTTTTCCTTTCTTTTTTTTAATTTTTTTTTATCAAAAATAACACCAATAAGAGTACCATCATTTTCTTTTGAATCAATTGTGATACTAATATTATGATAACTAGCTATTTTTCTTGTAATAAATAAACCTAAGCCAACACCTTTTTCTAGTGATTTAAATTCGTCTTGTGAAAAAGCTTCAAAAATTGTTTTTAGCTTTTCTTTCTTAATACCGATACCGTTATCTTTTATATATACAATGGTATTTCCTTTACAAACTTTAGTGTACACATGAATTACTAAAGGAATTTCTGTTTTTCTATATTTTATGGAATTTTGAATAAAGTTTTGAAACATTTGAATTAACAATTGTTCATTACCATGAACTTTTTGATCTAAATTATTGTAATGAATAGTAATTGATGCTTGGTGTATTTCAGCATATAAATTTTGTTCTACTATTGTGAAAATATTTTGAAGAGAACATGATCTTCGTTTAATATTTTTATCATTCATTTTAGCCAAAGCTAACATATTCATGATAAGAATTTGAGCACCTTTAGTTGAATTATGAATAGCTTTTATATTTTCTTTAGTATCATCTGAAAGATTCTTTTCATCTTCTTCAATAAAGGTAGTCAATTGATCAATTGTTCGAATAGGAGCTTTAAGATCATGAGAAGCTATTTGAGCGAATTTTTCAAGATTCTCATTTACTTCTTTTAGTTGAATGTTTTTTAATTCAACCATTCTTTTATTTAGAATAATTTTACGCATTAATTTTTGGCGTTGCCAAAGCACCAATAAAAGAAAGATGAATAGAGAAACAATGATGATAGTTAGTATTTGCCATTTTGTTAAAATGGTAGTATATTTTATTTTTTCTTGTTTTTTAGAATTTTCAATTTCAAGTAATAATAATGAGTTATCATTTCTTGTTTTTAATGTTTTTTGGTTTTTTAAATAGCCTTCTTTTAAAATATTATAAGCGTTGTATATGTTTTCTTCTCGTTTTAAAATATCGGAATACATTAAATAAGAATCAAAATAATCATCATTTTTGGGAGATTCTGTTTCTAGAAAATCTTTTAAATAATGTTTTGCATTTTCAAAATCTCCCAATTTATAGTAAGTTTTTCCAATAATGTTTTTAATATCTATTAGATGAGGTGAGTTAGCTAAACGGGTTTTTGAATATAAATTAATAATTTCTTGATAACGTTTCTGAAGATAAAGGCTGTAAAATTTTTGACTATAAATAGAACTATTTAAAGTTGTTGGTTTAGAATGAGTAATAATTTTATCAAGAATTGAATCTGCTTTTTTATAATCTTGATAAAGATGAATTCTAATAAATGCTTTTTGAGTTAAGAAATAATCTATTAATTGAGCAGATTTTACTTCCCCAGTATTACAATAATTAAAAAAAGCATCGTTCATCTTTTTTGCTTGAATATAATTTCGTGTATGTAGATAATGATCCATTAAAACTAATTCAACTCGGTGAAAATGATCAATGAAATGTTCATGTTGTTTAATTTCTAATGCTTTAAAATAATAAGAAAGTTCACTTACCTTATCAGATTTGGTTTTAAAATATAAACCTTTTAATGTGTACAGAAGATATTTTTGGTATGCATTAGATGCATAATCGTTACACTTTGCTATATAGTTATAAGCAAAGTCAGGATTGTTTCTAATAATTTGATCTAAAGAAAGTATGTGATAAGCACTAAAAAGTAATTTATCACTTACTTTCTGACCAGAATTGATAGTTTCTAGGGCTTTATTTACTGAAATATCCATTGACTTATCATATCGGATATTCAAAAAATGATCTTTAAACACTATGTTACTAGCTGATAAACATAGAGATAAGAATAGCAGGGGTATTATAATTATCTTTATCACAAACTAAATATACAATAAAAAGATAAAAAAGTTAACAAAAATATAATTTTGTTAAAATTTCTTAACATTTATCATGTTTTGTATAGTTGAAATTATGTTTAATATAATATGTATTTATATAATTATATTTATATTGAATAATATATAGATTATTACACTTAACATTGAATTTGTTTACTAAATAACCTTTTATTTTATAAATAGTATCTTTTTTATGACAGATTAAATAAAAAGGAATTTTTTTTTTATATATGAACCTTATGTGTGTGTCTATAATTTCCTAGCTTTGAAAGAATTAATCGATGAATTTGGTTTTTTTAACATATTTTAAAGTTAATCTAACTACAAAATATGTCAACTTATCGAAAAAAAACTAAGGGAAATTCATAAGAAGGGGTAAAATATTATGGAGAATTACAAATATGCAGATTTTGTAAAAAAAAGTCAGCAAGAATTTTTCGTTTTTGAAAAAAAAGATTTAATAAAAAGCGAAAATATAAATGATGTATTACAAACTCCAAGCATAAACTTAATAATTTTATTTGTAACTAAAGGAGAGGCCGTTTTTACTATAAATGGAGAAGATGTTGTTTTAAAAGAAGAAGAAACCCGAATATTTTCATCAGATGATTATTCGGATATTCATAAGAATATTTTACATGAAGAAAAATTAGACTTCATGCTTATGTGTATATCGGAAGGTTTTATAAATAAATATATCATTACTTCACCAACATCACCTTTTTATAACGAGATTTTTGAGAATAATACTCAAAAAATTGAAAAGGATACAAGAGTGAGTTCTTGCCTTCAAAAGATAAAACAGTTATACGATCAAGTAGAAAATGATATTGATAAACTGGAATACTACCTGATAATTGAAACATTTATTTATTTGTTATTAATAATAAGTAAATATTTTATTAAGAAAAAATACGTTGAAAATAGAATAAGAGGAAAAGAAGTAATAAATAAATTACATAATCTATTTTTATTAAACCCCACAATCAATTTTACAATAGGAGACTTTAGTAATCAATTAGGTATATCAAAATATTTGTTAAATAAATCAGTTAAAAATACTTTGGGTATTTCTGCCAAAAAGTTACTAAATGATTGGTTAATAGAAGAAGTGAAAAAAGATTTAGTAAGGGGAGAATTAGTCAAAAATGTAGCTTCAAAGTATGGTTTTAGTGAATCAACTAATTTTTCAAAATTTTTTAAAAAGAATGAAAAAATTACCATACGTGAATTTTGTTGTAAAATCAATCAATAGAAAAATGATGGAATTAAAAACGAAAATAGTTTTTTTAATTAATAGTTACGATTTAAAGTTAGTTAAGAAAATTCATATAAATAAAATAGAATAAATGAAAATTTTATTTTCATAATAAAGTAAAATAGTGAAGATGGAGAAAATTAGTAATAAAGGGGAGGGGAAAATTGATCTATTAAAGTTTTTAGGGCAAGAATTTGCCGTTTTGGAAAAAAAAGATGCTTATGAAATTTTACTTAAAAATGATTTTTTTGGTAAATATTCAAATGTTTATAATCATGATGTAAATCCTAATGCTGCAATAGCTTATATTACAAGAGGTAGTTGTGATTTAGTGATTAATGATATAGTATATACTTTAAAAGAAGGGGATGTCATAATCATTCCAACAGGATATATAAGAAATTCAAGTTATAGACAAGTTTTTAGTCGAGATGATGTTGATTATATTAGTGTTGTTTTATCACCTGAATTCATTCAAAATTATTTAAATACACCTTCTATTTCGCCTTCTTTTATAGCCATTTTAAAGAGAGAATTTCTTGTAGCACGTTCTTTTTATAAGATGGAAGATTATATGAATTCCTTAAAAGATTTATACAAAAAATCAAAAGATAATTTAACAGATTTAGATAAACACTTGAGAAGTCATTCAGTTATATACATATTAAAGAAAATCAATGAATATTTAATTAATAAAACGTATATACGAAAAACAGATCCAAGAGATGAAATCATAAATAAATTACATGATTTATTTATAGAAAACCCTACAATTAATTATAGTGTAGAAGAATATAGTCAAAAGCTTTATATATCAAAGTATATATTAAATAAAATATCAAAAGAAATTAAGGGGTTAACAGCAAAAGAATTGATTAATAAGTGGTTAATGTATGAAATAAGACGCGACTTGTTGACCAGTGATTTGATCGTTAAAGAAATAGCTGCAAAATATGGTTTTAGTGAATCAACCAATTTTTCAAAGTTTTTTAGAAGAAATGAAAAGATGAATGTTAGAGAGTATCTTAAAAAATTTGAAGAAACTGATTTAATTGAAATAGGTGTTTAAAAACTATTTTTGGAGTTAAATTCTTGATGTATAAAATGGTCTTTAAAGGGTTCTGAAATAAACAAAAAAGATCATTTTGTTAAACAGTGTAAAAAGGTTAACTATCGTTATATAAAGTTATCCAAAAGAATTTATTAAAATAAAAACAATTAAACCGTTAAGTTTACTTACATAATATAAAAGGGGATGGACAAGATTAATAATGTAAAAGGAGATAAAGGAGACAAAGTTGATTTACTTAAATTATTAGGACAAGAATTTGCTGTTTTAGGAAAAAAAGATACTTATAAAATCTTACTTGAAAATAATGTCTTAAATGGAGAAGGAGCTAATATGTATTATGATGTAAATCCTAATGCTTCAATAGCTTATGTTACAAAAGGTAGTTATGATTTAAAAGTTAATGATAAAACATATACTTTACAAGAAGGGGATGTAATAATCGTTCCTGCAAGGTATGTAAGAAATTCAAGTTTTCGGCAAGTTTTTAATAATGATAACGTTGATTACATTAACATTGTTTTGTCACCTGAGTTTATTCAGGAGTATTTAATGACATCTTCGATTTCGCCTTCATTTATAGCTAGTTTAAAGCGAGAACTTCTCGTAGCTCACTCTTTTTATAAGATGGAAGATTATATGAAATCTCTAAAAGATTTATACGAAAAATCAAAAGAAAACTTAACGGATTTAGATAATCATTTGAGAATTCAATCAGTTATATATATAATTAGAAAAATCAATGAATACTTAATTCATAAAACGTATATACGAAAAACAGATAGAAGAGATGAAATTATAAATAAATTACATGATTTATTTATAGAAAATCCTACAATTAATTATAGCATAGAACAGTACAGCCAAAAGTTATTTATATCAAAATATATTTTGAATAAGATAACAAAAGAAATTAAGGGGTTGACAGCTAAGGAATTGATTAACAAATGGCTAATGTATGAAATAAGACGTGATTTGTTAACAAATGATTTAATCGTAAAAGAAATAGCTGTAAAATATGGGTTTAGCGAATCAACCAATTTTTCGAAGTTTTTTAAAAGAAATGAAAAGGTGAGTGTTAGAGAATACCTTAAAAAATTTGAAGAAACTGATTTATATTAAATAAATCAATTAAACCAATTAAAAAAATATAGTAAGTTAAAAAGCAGTCATATTATGGCTGCTTTTTTTGTTATAATTTAATTCGATGAAATAACAGATATTTATGTTGAAACATAGGTAATTATAGTTGAATAGTCAATATTATTTACTTTATGATCTTTCCTTTACTTATTAACCTTTTTTTCTTGTTTATAGGAACTTCTTTTTACAAAAGAACCTTTCGTAAACCTCTATAATATAGGACTTTTGCTTCCTAAAATTATGTTAAA
This sequence comes from Flavobacteriaceae bacterium UJ101, assembly GCA_001880285.1. Taxonomy (NCBI): domain Bacteria; kingdom Pseudomonadati; phylum Bacteroidota; class Flavobacteriia; order Flavobacteriales; family Flavobacteriaceae; species Flavobacteriaceae bacterium UJ101. The sequence continues at coordinate 2,803,003 of CP016269.1, forward strand.
ATAAAAATCAAAAAAAACACAAGAATGAAAACAAGTAAGTTACTACGGACATTATGTCTGGTCTTGTTTTTTCAACAAGCTTTTGCACAAGTGGGGATTGAAAAAGCATCAGTGGATGGCGACGGAATTTTAGATTTTCCGGAAAACACAACCAAAGGGATTATTTTACCAAGAGTATCCAGTATATCTGGAGCGGTAAATGGGACGCTTATATTTGATACAAGCGATAATAAGGTAAAGGTAAACAACGGTACAGATTGGGAAGAATTAACAACAGATACTGGAGCGGCCCGTGTATATGAAAATACGGTAAGAGAAGTAGCGACTAACCAAGGAGTTATACTAGGATCGAATACATCCTCAGCACCAGGAGTGTTGGTATTAGAGTCAACAGATAAGGCTTTGATCTTACCTAAGATAGTGGAGCCACATAAAAATGTTGTAAATCCTGAACCAGGAATGATTTGTTATGATGTAACGAATAATACATTATCCATTTTTAATGGGAAAACGTGGGAGTTTTGGAAATAGAATTAAATAGTAAAAATATCAAAGGGTTTATAAGATATGAAAAAAATTAGACTAGATAAGAAAAAGGGACTACTATTATTATTTTTTATAGGTAGTTTGCTTTTTGGTAGAGAGATTGGGGCTTTTCCTTTGGGAAAGAATTCTAATCTAGCAACTTTAAAAGTAGGAGAGAATCAATATGTTTCTTTAATTAGAAATAGTATTAAGGCAGTTTCTACATCAAATCTTCAAGTGGTTTGGCAAGCAGATCCAAATGGAGGAAGTGCGCCAACTTATAGAAATGGAGCAAATAGTTATTTCACAGCTTCAAATATGAGTGTTAATGGTGTAGTTCAAAGAGGAATTAAAGATTGTAATGGTAGAAATTATAATTCAGCTACTGTTTATAAAGGACAAAATATTACGACAACCTTAACGACAGGAAATTATTTTGTTAAGTTGTATGAGTTTTATGTACAGCATGTAGCAGGAAATCCTGCTCGTAACGTTACGGTACGAATTAGAAATAATTCAACAGGACAAAGTACAACATTAACAAGTAACGTAAATATTTATCGAGGGCAGTGTTTTGGTAATGAAACACGTGGTATTAATTATACGATGAGTCCTAATACATCATATACAGTAACTTTTGCCTTAAATTCATCAGGATGGTTAGACAATCCAAGATTTACAGCACAAGCAACAGCCGATAAAAGACCCATAGCCGTTAATGATACCTATACAATAGAAGAAGGTTCTTCAGTCTCAGGTAATGTAATGAACAATGATACAAAAGGTGATGGAACAACTACAGTTATCAATAATACACAGCCTTCTAATGGAACGGTTACGATGAATTCAGATGGTACATTTACGTATACACCAGATTCTGATTTCATAGGGACCGATACTTTTAGTTATACCATTCAAGATTCAGACGGAGATACTAGCACAGCAACCGTAACAATCATAGTGGAAGAAGTACCAGAATGTGATGACGCTAAGAAATATGGAGATTATTGTGATTTTGATGGAGATGGAAAATTAAATAAAGATGATCTTGATGACGATAACGATGGTATCTTAGATAATGATGAAGGAGGGTGTGAGACAACTCAAACTATAAATGATTATAAATTTGTAGGAAGAGCTTCTGTGGCAGTAGAGAATTTAGATCAAGCAAAAGTTACATCGCAAACATATAATGCATGGGGAACATCATACTCTAATGAAAAATTAACTTTACCAATACATCTTGAATTTAAACAAGCTTTAACTACAAATGGTAGTGCTTTGTTTGGACTATTACCTGATACTAAAACACAAACAATAGGTAAGTACAATGATAATGGGTATAAATTCTATATGAGTGGAAATAATGTACATGGTTATTTTACAAAAGCATGGGATTTTACACATAAAGCACAAGCGAATGAATTATATGAAATTGATATAAATGAAAATGGTTATGTAATAGTTAAAATTGATGGTATAATTCAAAAACAATTTCAAGGAGTAAAAACAGACTATTATCTTGCTGCGACAGGTTTTACTAATTCAAGAGCAGTAACCTATACCGATATTAAAATTACTTCTGGAGATAGTAGTAATTGTACAGATCAAGATACCGATAAAGATGGAATCCCTGACAAATTTGATTTAGATTCAGATGGAGATGGTTGTTTTGATTCAATAGAAGGGAATGGAGGCTTTTCTTCAAACGATATTAATGATAATGGATCTTTATCAGGAAATGTAAATACGAATGGTGTTCCTAATAAAGCTAATGGAGGACAAAGTAAAGGTGTTAGTCAAGATGCTTCCGAGCAAGCAGCAAATTGTGATGACACTGATACGGATGGAGATGGAATTATTGATAATGTTGATTTAGATGATGATAACGATGGTATTTTAGATGTAGATGAAAATTGTGCATTGATATCAGAGTTAGTTAAACCAGTAAGAGCTGTAAAATATAATGGAGATAGTTGGAATCCTATAAATAGATCAATAGATGGATCTGGATTATCATCTGAGAGTATCGATGCAGTGCATACTGTTGGTAGACAAAACTTGAAGGATTACTGGGTAACTACACATGGATCAACCGCTGAAATATCTTATTTTTTTGATGAAAATAAAGAAAATAAGATAACAGATTTAGCAATGTGGATTGGTCATATTAACGGAAATGGTTTGGGAGATGGTCCTATTCGAGATTTTAAAGCTACGATTACGTATGATGGAGGAAAAGTGTTTGAAACAGAAACGTATACAGTTAAGGATCCTAGTGGTTTGACAGATGATGAAATGAACAAAGTAACAATCTTTCCACTTGGAAAAGAGTTGAATAATGTGACGGAAATAAAATTGAGTATTTTAAATGGATGGTATGATTCAGATAGTACTACGCGAACTTATATCCCAACAACAACACCTTATGGAATAACGTCAAATAAATCTAATTATAGTATTCTTATTGGAGAATTTAGAGGATTAGGTTCAGAAGGAGTAGAGTGTGATAGTGATATAGATAATGATGGGATACCAAATGAATTAGATTTAGATAGTGATGGAGATGGCTGTTTTGATTCAATAGAAGGAGACGGAGGTTTTGCTCCAAATCATATTAATAGTAATGGTTCTTTATCAGGAAATGTAGATGAAAATGGTGTCCCTATTAAAGCAGATGGAGGACAAAGTAAAGGTGTTAGTCAAGATGCTTTTGAACAAGCAGCGAATTGTGATGACACTGATACGGATGGAGATGGAATTATTGATAATGTCGATTTAGATGATGATAACGATGGTATTTTAGATATAGATGAAGGAGTATGTATAGGAGATCGAACTTTAGAAGATTATAATTTTTCAGGTAATGCAATAATAGCAGTAAATGGAGATCAAGCAGGATTTAAAGCTAATGTAAATAGTGGTTGGAGGACTTCGTACTCTAATGAAAAATTAACTTTACCGATTCATTTAGAATTTAAACAAGCTGAGACTAGAAAGGGGATCGGTATGTTTGGTTTAATACCTGATACGACAGCACAAGTAACGACACATTATAACGATAAAGGTTATAAATTTTATATGCATAGTAATGGTAATGTATACGGTTACTTTACCAAAGCATGGAATTTTACACATAAAGCGCAAGCAGACGAATTATATGAAATTGATATTGATGAAAATGGTTATGTAACGGTAAAAATAGGAGGCGAGACAAAATTAGCATACCAAGGAGCTAAAACCGATTACTATATTGATGCTACAGGTTTTACAACTTCAACAGAAGAAGTGTATACCAATATTAAAATTACCTCTGGAAATAGTGTTAATTGTACAGCTCAAGATACCGATAATGATGGAATTCCTGATCAATTAGATTTAGATAGTGATGGAGATGGCTGTTTTGATTCAATAGAAGGAGATGGCGGTTTTTCATCGGAAGATATTAATGCAGATGGTCGTTTATCAGGGAGTGTAGATGCAAACGGAGTACCAATTAAAGCAGACGGAGGTCAAGGTGTTGGCTTGAGTGAGGATGCTACTAAACAAGCAGCCAATTGTGTAGACAATACAGATACGGATGGCGATGGAATTCCAGATAGAATTGATTTAGATGATGATAACGATGGAATTCCGGATAGTGTTGAAGAGAAAACGGCAACCAATGGCGGTGATACGGACGGCGATGGAATTCCGGATAGTTTGGATTTAGACAGTGATAATGATGGGATTCCGGATTTAGAAGAGAGTGGTTTAACGGTAGAAGAGATCAAGACCTTAGATCGAGATAATGATGGAGTAATTGATTCGAGTAATGATGTTGGGACCAATGGTATAGCGGATGCGATAGAACCTAAAGGAGAAGATGGAGGCGTAGATAGTAATGCGGTGGATTACGATAACGATGGTACGTCAGATGCTCCACAAGATACGGATGGTGATGGAATTCCAGACTTCCAGGATTTAGACAGTGATAATGATGGTGTAACAGATTTAACGGAAGGCGGAACAAATCCAGCATTAGATCAAAATAACGATGGGAAGATAGATAACGCGACGGATGCAGACCAAGATGGAATTGCCGATGTAATCGATGATGATACGTCTCGCTTTGGAGGCGATGAATCGAATGGAGCACCCGATACGGATGGAGATGGAATTAAAGACTTTAGAGATTTGGATAGTGATGATGATGGAATCAATGATGCAGAAGAAGCAGGAGTTCCGGATACAAATGGAGATGGAATGGATGATACGCCGAATGAGTCGTTTGCAGATGGAGAAGATTTACCAGACAGTGATGAAGATGGAACGCCAAATATCTTAGAGCCAAATGGCCCTGTAATTACGGGACCCGATACGGATCAGGATGGAATCAAAGATTCAGAAGATGGGAAGCCGGAAGAATTTGGAGATGCACCAATAAGTGCGACGACACCGGATTATTTTCCAAGAATTTTCACGAGTAATACGATTATTACAGAAGATTCAGAATCAGTTGATTTTGTTGTGATGATAGGAGAGATAGAAGGTGGAGATTCTAATGGAACAGATCCTATTGAGTATGTTATTGTAAAACAATCGGAGTTATCGATTGATTTTGATACAACGTTAACCACATTGAATGGAAGAACGGTTAACAATAAGGACTGGAAATTGGAAGAAGATGACTTTACGTATAAGTTTATTTACACAGGAAATGGAGGAATCTTTGCTGGCGATAGCGCGAGTATGGTTGGTGTAAATGCAACGTTTACCCCACAATCAGGAACGAAAGGGACGTATCCATTAAAAGTTACGATTCAAGCAGGTTCAGGAGGCGAGACGAACTCTAAGAATAATGTAGATATAGATTATATAGAATTTTAATAAGGGATAGAGAAAGATGAATAGATATAAAAAAATAGCAGCAGCATTGTGTGTTTTCTTATTTGCGAGTGAGCAGGTAAGTGCACAGGCTGTACAAGCATCAAATGCGTTAATCTCACCTGTACCATTGAATACGGTAGAGAATAAAGGGACGGGATTGGCTAGTTTCACGTTTCATGAGACCTCAGGAGTAGCGGCACCAGCCTCTACGAATTTTGGGGCGAATATATTGATACAGATCGATATGGCGAATGTTGATCTACAGGATCAAGATACGAGTTTGATAACGGGAGATTTGTTAGATTATTTTACGGTAAGTTACGATAGTAATACGAATAATATATCGTTGATACAGAAGGCGGAATATCCAGCCTCGAAGAATACGGTAGTGCGTATTCCGATAGTGGTAACGGGCAATACGGTAGAGGCGGTATCACAGAATGGATTTAATGTGAATTTAACGGCATTGGATCCTGATACGGATGCACAAGGAAATACATCCCGTTTCACGTATACAGAAGCAAATCTTGATACGGATGGAGACGGAATTCCAGATAGTGTTGATTTAGATGACGATAATGATGGTATTCCAGATAGTGTAGAGGAGAAGACAGCCCCATCGAATGGCGATACGGATGGCGATGGTATTCCAGACAGTTTGGATTTAGATAGTGATAACGATGGAATCCCAGATATAGAAGAGAGTGGCTTAACGGTGGATGAAATCAAGACATTAGATAAAGACAACAACGGAGTAATAGATCCTAGTAACGAAGTTGGAACCAATGGTATAGCGGATGCAATAGAGCCTAAAGAAGAAGATGGAGGAAAGGATAGTGATGTAGTAGATTATGATAACGATGGTACGTCAGATGCTCCACAAGATACGGATGGGGATGGTAAACCAGACTTCCAGGATTGGGATAGTGATAATGATGGTGTAACAGACTTAACCGAAGGAGGAACGGATCCTAAATTGGATGCGAACAATGACGGAAAGATAGACAACACAACCGATACAGATCAAGATGGAATCATGGATGTAATCGATGACGATACGACTGGATTTGGAGGTGATGAATCGAATGGAGCACCTGATACGGATGAAGACGGTATTAAAGACTTTAGAGATTTGGATAGTGATGATGATGGGTTGAATGATGCCGAAGAAGCGAATGTACCGGACACGGATGGAGATGGTTTGGATGATACACCGAATGAGTCATTTGCAGATGGATCGGATTTACCGGATAGTGATGAAGACGGGAAGCCAAATATTATAGAACCTAATGGTCCAGTAATTACAGGTCCAGATAGTGATGGAGATGGAATTAAGGATGCAGAAGATGGTGCCCCAGAAGAGTTTGGAGATGCATTAGTGGATACGGATGGCGATGGTATTCCAGATAGTGTTGATTTAGATGATGATAATGATGGAATCCCAGATAGTGTAGAAGAGAAGACAGCCCCATCAAATGGTGATACGGATGGCGATGGTATTCCAGACAGTTTGGATTTAGATAGTGATAACGATGGAATCCCAGATATAGAAGAGAGTGGCTTAACGGTGGATGAAATCAAGACATTAGATAAAGACAACAACGGAGTAATAGATCCTAGTAACGAAGTTGGAACCAATGGTATAGCGGATGCAATAGAGCCTAAAGGAGAAGGTGGAGGAAAGGATAGTGATGTAGTAGATTATGATAACGATGGTACGTCAGATGCTCCACAAGATACGGATGGGGATGGTAAACCAGACTTCCAGGATTGGGATAGTGATAATGATGGTGTAACAGACTTAACCGAAGGAGGAACGGATCCTAAATTGGATGCGAACAATGACGGAAAGATAGACAACACAACCGATACAGATCAAGATGGAATCATGGATGTAATCGATGACGATACGACTGGATTTGGAGGTGGTGAATCGAATGGAGCACCTGATACGGATGAAGACGGTATTAAAGACTTTAGAGATTTGGATAGTGATGATGATGGGTTGAATGATGCCGAAGAAGCGAATGTACCGGACACGGATGGAGATGGTTTGGATGATACACCGAATGAGTCATTTGCAGATGGATCGGATTTACCGGATAGTGATGAAGACGGGAAACCAAATATTATAGAACCTAATGGTCCAGTAATTACAGGTCCAGATAGTGATGGAGATGGAATTAAGGATACAGAAGATGGAGCACCAGAAGAATTTGGAGATGCCCCATTCCCTGATTTCACGGTACAAATCTCATCTAGACCAGCAGTGATTCAAAATGGAGGTAAATTATCGGTTCGAATAAATGTGGTAGAGATTACAGGGAATCCATCTTTAGAAGGAAAGCCTATTGTAGTTCGTATACCAGAAGAAGAATTCTTTAACTTTAGTTTTAATGCAGACTTAACACAAGTTAATGGCTTAAAGGTTAATAATGCTGATTGGGAGTATTTAGGTAAGCAATTTGGCTTGCATACGTTTAAGTATAAGCCAAGTACTTTTAAAGGTTTAAGTTCAAGTGCGATAGGCTTTGAAGGAACGGTAAGTTTTGAAGGAATTAGTGACACGAGTGTATCGGCGTATGTTGTAGATACAAGTGGAGGAGAAGTTAACTTCACGAACAATCGAGATACGGAGAAATTAAATTTAAAGGGGAATTAAAAGAGAAGAAAAATGATAAAAAAAATAATAAGCATATTAGGGATTGTATTTCTTGGGACTTGGGCAAAAGCCCAAGACCCTGGAGTATCGGATGTGACGATAACACCCTCGATTGTAGAATCGGATAGTGATGCGAAATTTGATTTTAATTTATATAACTCAAGTTCAGTAGGACTTACGAACTGGAGTGTAGGCGATAGTTTTGCATTAAAGGTAGTAATGAGTTTATCGGATGCGGTACCGAGTGATATTATCTCGGTATCGAACTCGATAAGTGGTACATGGTCAGGTAAGTTTGATTGGAGTTATGATAGTGATACCAATGTAATTACGGGGACTCAGAAGGAGGATATAGCAGGAGAGACTTTATCGGAAGCATCAGCGGGTAGTATATCGGTATCGGTAACGAACACAGCAGAGAGTACAGAGTCGGATCCGAATTGTGGATTTATAGTGAATTTAACACCTCCAGCATCGGCATCATCGATGAATACGGATGATGATTCGAAGAATATTTATACATATACGACAGAAGCATCAACGACAACATGTTCTGGAGAAGTAGGAGGCATGGGCGACAATGATGATTTTGATGGAGATGGTATATGTAATATAGATGATTTGGATGATGATAATGATGGTGTGTTAGATACTGTAGAAACTTGTAGTACAGCTACAGAGGAATTATCAATTTTCGCATTTTTTCCACGTTGGGAAAATACATCGACTTCTGGAGAAAGTTCAACGATAGGGAGTTCAGATGTTACGGTTAATATATCGGTAAATCAAGGTGTATTATCTCAAATATCAGGTGCCTTATCAATAGGAATAGATGATCCTTCAACGACGACGACGAGTAATGGAGCAAAAGGGAATTTTATAGATCAGGATATCACGTTTACATTTTCAAGTATGGTGAGTAACCCTACCTTTGATATATCGGGGATTACGATAAGTACAAGTACGGGAGTAGGAGAATATATTAATGTAACAGGAGGAACGTTTAGTGCTCCGGAATTTTATACATATGATGCTACGGTTGATGGGTGGACCTCATTTAGGAATGAAGATAGAGGGACATTTACAGTAGAAGGAATAGGAAGGACGTTTGTATTGAAAATTAGATATAAAGGAGATGTAGCAGGAGCTAGAGGCTTAATGTTGCGAAGTGTTACATTTGATGAAGTTTGTGATACAGATGGCGATGGTATACCAAATAGTTTTGATTTAGACAGTGATGGAGATGGCTGTCCAGATGCTAAGGAATCTGGAGTTACGAGTTTAGGAGGTGTAACGATGACGACAGGAAATGTAGTAAATGGAGATGGTACGAATAATACGACAACAGTTACATCAGAAGCTGTAGTTTCAGGAGATGTTGGGACAGATGGATTGGTAGATAGTTTAGAGACCTCAATTGATAGTGGTGAATTTAAAGGTATTTATACGTATTCTGATGCGACGGATGCTAGTATTAATGGATGTTCATGTAGTGCAAGTTCATTGACAAGTGGAACAGCAGAAGTTACGAAGACGGGAATATCGACATTGGATGCACATCCTACGAATAATTGGCCAAATGATGTGAGAAATGGATTTATAACATTAGAGTCGACGAATAAAGGATTTGTGATTACACGATTATCGGATCCAGAGACGGATATAGAGAACCCAGTAAAAGGGATGTTAGTATTTGATACGACGATGAAGTGTTTACGTATGAACAATGATGGAACGAGTTCTGGCTGGACGGGCTGTTTACAGAAGGGCTGTAATAGTTGGGTAGATGTTCAGATGGATATAGCGTGTAAAGATGAGAGTTTATCAGGGCCTGTAGATGGAGCTACTCCAATCTTAGCATGGAACAAGAACATGAAGTCAGAATTACAAACAGCAGGAAGTATGACGAAGGAAGAGTTTATGTCAGGTTTAACATTTATGCAGATAAAACATCCGAATTTATATGATGAGGCAGGAAGTCAAATAGCAGGTTGTACGACGATTGTATCAGGTTATTCTCCTTATTTAGCAACGACAGTAAAGATTCATTATGCAGATGGTAGTACACGAAATGTGCGAGCAATGGCAGATGTATGTTTAGATGATAGTTGGAGTAATATAGTGAATACAACATTATTAGATGAGCTTTACAATGGTAGTGGAGATAAAGAGATTGAAAGTATAGAATTTGTATCGAATAATGCTACGGCAATAGGAGCTTCTTTAGTATCAGTATCTAATTTATTAGGATTAAAGCATACGATCAGTGGAACGTTTACGGATAGTGAAGGTTTAGCACCGTTTAACTTAGTTGATATATCAGATGGAAGTGTAGTAGGAACGGTAAGTTCGAGTCCATTTAGTATAGAATTATCAGGACAGACAACAGGAGAAACGAGAAGTTTCCAATTACAAAGTCAATCAGATACAACGAAGACATCAAATACAATTGATTTATATTTTGAGGATTGCTCTTCAAATTAAAAAAAAGATGTAAAATGATAAAAAAGCAGTCATATTATGACTGCTTTTTTTATAGTCAATTTCGATGAAATGACAAATATTAATGTTAAATAAAATATAATTATAGTTGAATAGCAGGTATATTTATTTTACAACCCTGTTTTTATTTATTCAATCTCTTTTTCTTGTTTATAGGACCCTTTTTTTATTAATGAACCTTTTGTGACATACTATTATATAAGACTTTTGTCTGTTAATAATATAAAATATAAAAAAATCAAAAAGACACGAGTATGAAAATGAGTAAGTTACTACGGACATTATGTCTGGTCTTGTTTTTTCAACAAGCTTTTGCACAAGTGGGGATTGAAAAAGCATCAGTGGATGGCGACGGAATTTTAGATTTTCCGGAAAACACAACCAAAGGGATTATTTTACCAAGAGTGTCCAGTATGTCTGGAGCGGTAAATGGGACGCTTATATTTGATACAAGCGATAATAAGGTAAAGGTAAACAACGGTACAGATTGGGAAGAATTAACAACAGATACTGGCGCGGCCCGTGTATATGAAAATACGGTAAGAGAAGTAGCGACTAACCAAGGAGTTATACTAGGGTCGGATACATCCTCAGCACCAGGAGTGTTGGTATTAGAGTCAACAGATAAGGCTTTGATCTTACCTAAGATAGTGGAGCCACATAAAAATGTTGTAAATCCTGAACCAGGGATGATTTGTTATGATGTAACGAATAATACATTATCCATTTTTAATGGAAAAACATGGGAATTTTGGAAATAATTAATGATGTAATATGAAAAAAAATTTATTATATAAAATAACAGTACTTTGTACTTTATCGGGAAATTATTTAATAGCACAGAATGGTAGTCCAATGGGAATTACTAGTGAGCCAACTTTCTATGATCATGTTGGTTATAATGTAGCAGAGAATACTGGTGCAGATAATGTTACAGATGTTGCTGTTAATAGTAAAGGAGTTATTGCAACAACAGGTTGGTATACAGGGTATAAGTTAAATACTGAAGATGAGTATACAAAGTTTAATGGTTTGTTCTTTCATAACGAAGATTTTTCTCCATTAACAAGTCATTTCCCAGTTGAAGATACAAAGATTGATAATGTTCCCTCAACCACGACAGGAAACTTTAATTCTCATATAATTGCTTTAAGAGATGATTCCTTTGTTTATGTTGATGGAAGAAATATTTATAAAGTGATTTCAGATGGGACTAGAACATTATTAACGAATCGATATAATGTTAGAGATATATATGCATCTAAATATGATGATGTAATTTATGTAGTAGCATCTAATGGAACGAAGCTATATAAAATAGATTATGAAGGTAATGAAGATACTAATTTTAGTTTTGATAGAAATTGGACGGCAACACATAGAATAATAGAAGTTGATGAACAATCTGATGGTAAAATTATACTAGGAATTGTTGGAGGCGGTGGTATTATTAGAATGGATAATACAACAGGAAAAATAGATAATACCTTTGATAATCCAACAGGAATAAGAAATGTTTGGGATATTGCAGTTCAGTCAGATGATAAAATAATAGTAGCGATAGCTTTAAATGCTTCTTTAAAAGAAGCAGGTAAGACATATAATGGGTTAGCCCGTGTTCCTAAAGATGGAGGTTCTCTTGATAGTTCGTTTGCTGAACAAACTTGGAAAGTAAACTATAATAGAAATGGAGCTCCGTCAAAGGTTACATTAAATTCAAAAGATGAAATCTATCTTTCAGGAAGTGTAATTAGTCAAAACCAAACATATTCTTTAGGAAATGTTGCAAAGTTAAGTAAAGATGGAGTTGTTGATATAGAATTTCGTAATAACAATTTTGGAACAGGTAGATCAGCTATTCGTGATATTATAATACAACCCGATGATAAGTTGCTAGTAATTAATGATCATGGAATGAATAATTTATATCATAATGGAGTAATTAGATTGTTATCCAATGGTATTGTAGATACACCCATTAATAATACACAAGCTACAGGAAGTAATAGAGATGGATTAAATGTTTTCTTTATAAATGCAGCAGCTTATGCATCAAGACATTATTATCCCATAGTAAATTATAGCGCAGGAGAAGAATCTATTTATAATGCTGCTGGGTATCAGCCAGCTTTTGTTAATAATTTAGAAGATGTAAATGTTAATACTGCATCAGCGAAAGCTTATAGTCAAATAGATGATAAAGTGGCAGTAGGTTACGCAGGAACAGGAATAGCTGTTTATGGTCAAAATGGTAGAGAAATTTGGTCTGAAAAAGGTTCAAGTGCAAGCAAAACCAATTCAATTTATGGAACTGATGTTTCACCAGATAAATCGACTCTTGCTTGGTTTGATGTTAATGCTAATAAAATTGAATATAGAAAGGTAGAAGATGGGGCATTAGCAATTAATAGTAAAGGAGAAACAACGGTTGGAGGTGTTATATTATCGCTTAGTTATGAACCAACAGGTAAATATTTATATGTAGCGAAGAGTAACACAAGTATTGTAAGAATAGATGCGACAACAGGTGAAGTTTTAACAACAATTCCTATACAAGGAATCGGGAGACCATCTATTTATAATATGAGAGTAAAGTTTTATTCAGATACAGATTTTTATGTTTACAAAAATGTAGCAAATAATATTGTTGATTATTTATATAAAGGAAAATTAGTAGATGAAAATGGAAATCCATCTGCTACAGGTAATAAAATGGTATTGGATACAGATTTTGCTTTTGATGGAGAATTACAATTAAGTTTAAAAGGAAAAAATGATGGTAATAATCCATATTTAAGTCATGGTTATTTAAATGGATGGGAAGTTTCACCAGATGGAGAAGTTTTTGTATCAGGTTTTACAGGTTCAGGTCAATTTACTCCAGATAATCCATATGGAGACAATATTACAAAAGTAAATCCAGACGGTACAACAGAACCTCTTTATATTCGTGTAGGGAATGTGTCTTCTCAAGCAGGAGGAACAGGAACTGTTAGAAACGGTTATTATCTTTTTGATTATTCAAAATCATCTAGTACCGATACTACAGATACGGATGGAGATGGTATTATTGATAGTATTGATTTGGATGATGATAATGATGGTATCCCAGATAGTGTGGAAGAATCGACTGCGACTAATGGAGGTGATACAGATGGTGATGGAATTCCAGATAGTTTGGATTTAGATAGTGATGGAGATGGTATACCTGATTTAGAAGAAAGTGGATTACCAGCTGATGTGATTTCTGAATTAGATACCAATAATGATGGAGTGATAGATCCAAGTAATGATGTAGGAACTAATGGTATAGCAGATGTAATAGAACCTAAAGGAGAAGATGGAGGCGTAAATAGTAACGCAGTGGATTATGATAACGATGGTGTATCAGATGCTCCACAAGATACCGATAGTGATGGTATTCCAGATTTCCAAGATAAGGATAGCGATAATGATGGTGTAACAGATTTAACAGAAGGAGGAACAGATCCATCTTTGGATACTAATAATGATGGAGTAATCGATAATCAAACAGATATTGATGGAGATGGAATTGCAGATGTGATCGATGATAATACAAGTTCTTTTGGAGGTGATGAGTCGAATGGAGCACCGGATACAGATGGAGATGGAATCAAAGATTTTAGAGATTTGGATAGTGATGATGATGGTTTAAATGATGCAGACGAAGCAGGAGTTCCGGATACAAATGGTGATGGATTGGATGATACGCCAAATGAGTCCTTTGCAGATGGAGAAGATTTACCAGATACGAATGGAGATGGAATACCAAATATATTAGAACCGAATGGTCCTGTGATCACCGGTCCTGATACGGACCAAGATGGTATCAAAGATTCAGAAGATGGAAAGCCGGAAGAATTTGGAGATGCACCATTCCCTGATTTCACGGTACAAATCTCATCTAGACCAGCAGCAATTGAAGATGGAGGTAATTTATCGGTTCGAGTAAATGTAGTAGAGATTACAGGGAATCCATCTTTAGAAGGAAAGCCTATTGTAGTTCGTATACCAGAAGAAACTTTCTATGGCTTCAATTTTAATCCTGATTTAACAGAGGTTAGTGGAGAAGTGGTTAATAATGCTGATTGGGAATATTTGGGAACACAATTAGGATTACATACATATAGATATAAACCAAGTACTTTCGAAGGCTTAACTTCAAGTGCGATAGGCTTTGAAGGAACAGTAAGTTTTGAAGGGACTAGTAGTACAAGTATATCAGCTTTTGTAGTAGATACAAGTGGAGGAGAAGTAAACTTTGAGAATAATGTAGATACAGAGCAATTGAATTTAAAGAACAATTAAGAAACGCTCAAAAGTGAAAAAAATGATAAAAAAAATAATAAGCATATTAGGAATTGTATTCTTTGGGACTTGGGCAAATGCTCAAGACCCTGGAGTATCGGATGTGACGATAACACCCTCGATTGTAGAATCGGGTAGTACTGCGAAATTTGATTTTAATTTATATAACTCAAGTTCAGTAGGACTTACGAATTGGAGTGTAGGCGATAGTTTTGCATTAAAGGTAGTAATGAGTTTATCGGATGCGGTACCGAGTGATATTATCTCGGTATCGAACTCGATAAGTGGTACATGGTCAGGAAAGTTTGATTGGAGTTATGATAGTGATACCAATGTAATTACAGGGACTCAGAAGGAGGATATAGCAGGAGAGACTTTATCGGAAGCATCAGCGGGTAGTATATCGGTATCGGTAACGAACACAGCAGAGAGTACAGAGTCGGATCCGAATTGTGGATTTATAGTGAATTTAACACCTCCAGCATCGGCATCATCGATGAATACGGATGATGATTCGAAGAATATTTATACATATACGACAGAAGCATCAACGACAACATGTTCTGGAGAAGTAGGAGGCATGGGTGACAATGATGATTTTGATGGAGATGGTATATGTAATATAGATGATTTGGATGATGATAATGATGGTGTATTGGATACAGAGGAATGTTTGGCTCCAGAAGAAGAATATACTGTTTCACCTGTTACGTTTTGGGGGGCATCACCATCGACAACAGGATCTGGTACATTTGGAAGTATGAGTGCAACAGGAACGGCAACAAATAATTTTAGTAGAAATGATACAACGGTAAGTTTTAGACCATTAGATTCAACAGAGACTTCGTATGTATTTCAGACCTATAATTTTAGTCAATCGGTAGATGTATCCATAGACTTTTTTAATTTACAGGCAAGTATTGAAGATTTTGTTTTTGATCAATCCCCTGATTTAGATAAATCCTCTATAAATTCTACGTATCATAGTTTAGTAGATAGTAGTATAGAATTCACAGGAGTATCGAATAACAATCTTATTGTAATAAGAGGAGGGACTAATGGTCAAGGAGGGACTTCTGATTCATCCACAGTATATTTTAGTAATATAACAACATTAACCATAGGATATAATTCATCGAATCCAGCACATAACGCAGCTTATCGTAACATGAAGATTTTTGTACCTTCAGAAACATGTTCAGATACAGATGGCGATGGGATATTAAATATCTTTGATTTAGATAGTGATGGAGACGGCTGTCCAGATGCTAAGGAAGCTGGTGTTACGAGTTTAGGAGGAGTAACGATGACGACAGGAAATGTAGTAAATGGAGATGGTACGAATAATACGACAACAGTTACTTCAGAAGCTGTAGTTTCAGGAGATGTTGGTACTGATGGATTGGTAGATAGTTTAGAGACTTCAATTGATAGTGGTGAATTTAAAGGTATTTATACCTATTCTAATGCGACGGATGCTAGTATTAATGGATGTTCATGTAGTGCAAGTTCACTGACAAGTGGAACGGCAGAAGTTACGAAGACGGGAATATCGACATTGGATACTCCTCCTACGAATAATTGGCCGAATGATGTGAGAAATGGATTTATAACATTAGAGTCGACGAATAAAGGATTTGTGATTACACGATTATCGGATCCAGAGACGGATATAGAGAACCCAGTAAAAGGGATGTTAGTATTTGATACGACGATGAAGTGTTTACGTATGAACAATGATGGAACGAGTTCTGGCTGGACGGGCTGTTTACAAAAGGGCTGTAACAGTTGGGTAGATGTTCAGATGGATATAGCGTGTAAAGATGAGAGTTTATCAGGGCCTGTAGATGGAGCTACTCCAATCTTAGCATGGAACAAGAACATGAAGTCAGAATTACAAACAGCAGGAAGTATGACGAAGGAAGAGTTTATGTCAGGTTTAACATTTATGCAGATAGATCATCCGAATTTATATGATGAAGCGGGAAATCAAGTAGTAGGATGTACCACAATACAATCAGGGTCAAGTGCTTATTTACATACAACAGTAAAGATTAATTATACAGATGGGACATCAGAGACAATTAGTAGTGCCATATCGGATACATGTTTAAATGATAGTTGGAGTGATATTTTAAGTACAAGATTATTGGATGCACTTTATAATAGTGATAAAGAGATTCAAAACATTGAGTTTGTAAGAAATAATGCAACAGCAATAGGAGCAGGATTTACTTCTACGGCAAGTTTATTAGGACTGAAACATACAATTAGTGGAACTTATACAGATAGTGAAGAGTTAGGGCCATTTAATTTAGTTGATACCTCAGATGGAAGTGTAATTGGAACTGTGAGTTCAAGTCCATTTAGTATAGAGTTATCAGGACAGACAACAGGAGAGACGAGAAGTTTTGAATTACAGAGTCAATCGGATACAACGAAGACATCGAATACAGTTGATTTATATTTTGAAGATTGTTCTTCGAATTAAAAAAATATAGTAAGTTAAAAAGCAGTCATATTATGACTGCTTTTTTTGTTACAATTAACTTCGATGAAATGACAGATATTTATGATGAAATGTGAGATAATTACGATTAAAGGTAAGGCGTACTTAATTTTATAACCTTTTTTTTAAAAAGAAACCCTCTTTTTTTACGTATAGGAATGTTTTTTTATTATGGAACCTTTTGTAAACCTCTATAATATAGGACTTTTGCTTCCTAAAATTATGTTAAAATAAAAAACGAAAAACACAAGAATGAAAACAAGTAAGTTACTGCGGACATTATGTCTGGTCTTGTTTTTTCAACAAGCTTTTGCACAAGTGGGGATTGAAAAAGCATCAGTGGATGGCGACGGAATTTTAGATTTTCCGGAAAACACAACTAAAGGAATTATTTTACCAAGAGTATCCAGTATATCTGGAGCGGTAAATGGGACGCTTATATTTGATACAAGCGATAATAAGGTAAAGGTAAACAACGGTACAGATTGGGAAGAATTAACAACAGATACTGGAGCGGCCCGTGTATATGAAAATACGGTAAGAGAAGTAGCGACTAACCAAGGAGTTATACTAGGGTCGGATACTTCTTCAGCACCAGGAGTGTTGGTATTAGAGTCAACAGATAAGGCTTTGATCTTACCTAAGATAGTGGAGCCACATAAAAATGTTGTAAATCCTGAACCAGGGATGATTTGTTATGATGTAACGAATAATACATTATCCATTTTTAATGGAAAAACATGGGAATTTTGGAAATAGAATTTAATATAGTAGAATCTATTTAGATAATGAAAAAAAATTAATAATGAAGGGAAAAATATTTACCAAAAAAGATAAAATTTTGATTTTAGCTTTTTTATGTACATGGGGTTTGTCAGGACAAACAACAATTTTTACACAGGACTTTGAAGGGGGGAATACATCTGGGATTACAGGTGGATACTATCAACCTACTAAAGATCCTGGTTCTCGTTATATGTTAGACGGGGTTGTAACAGAGATTTTTAATCTTAAAAATGCAGCAAGTGGTTCATGGTTTTACGGGAGTACAACACCGAGTGGTAATCCAAATCAGAATGTTTTTTCAACAAACATTCGTGTAGAACCGAATACAACGTATCAAATAAGTTATTATAATACGACAACACGAAACACAAGTGTTCCAGCTCGTTTTTCAAACCTTCAACTTAAGGCCAATGGACAAATAATTAATTCGTCCAATACGTCAGATAGCTGGGTTTTAAGACAAGGTAATTGGAATAGTGGTAATAATACAAATCTAAATTTAACAATTTTTAATGGAAGTAGTCATACCATTGGGAATGACTTTGGGATTGATAATATTAGAGTAGTATCATTAGATAAAAAACCAGTAGCAGTGAATGATACCTTTACAACAGATGAAGGTTCTTCAGTTTCAGGTAATGTAATGAACAATGATACAAAGGGAGATGGAACGACAACGGTTATCAATAATACGCAACCTTCTAATGGAACAGTTACGATGAATTCAGATGGTACATTTACGTATACACCAGATACTGATTTTGTAGGGACTGATACCTTTAGTTATACCATTCAAGATTCAGACGGAGATACTAGTACAGCTACCGTGACAATCACAGTAAAAGAAATACCAGAATGTGAAGATGCTGAGAAATATGGAGATTATTGTGATTTTGATGGAGATGGAAAATTAAATAAAGATGATCTTGATGACGATAACGATGGTATTTTAGATATAGATGAAGGAGGATGTGTTGCAACTAAAACTTTAGAAGATTATAATTTTTCAGGTAATGCAACAGTGAGTGCCAATGGAGATCAAGCAGGATTTAAAGCAAATGCAAACGCTTGGAGAACTTCATACTCTAATGAAAAATTAACTTTACCAATTCATTTAGAGTTTAAGCAGTCTGCAATTAATACGGGAATAGGAATGTTTGGATTATTACCTGATACGACAGCAAAAGTAACGACGAGTTATACTGATAAAGGTTATAAATTTTATATGCATAGTAATGGTAATGTATACGGTTACTTCACAAAAGCATGGGATTTTATACATAAAGCGCAAGCAGACGAATTATATGAAATTGATATTGATGAAAATGGTTATGTAACGGTAAAAATAGGAGGCGAGACAAAATTAGCATATCAAGGAGCTAAAACCGATTATTACCTTGCAGCTACAGGTTATACAACTTCAAGAGAAGAAGTGTATACCAATATTGAGGTTGTTTCAGGAGGTAGTGCTGATTGTGTAACACGAGATACCGATAAAGATAATATTCCCGATCATTTTGATTTAGATAGTGATGGAGATGGCTGTTTTGATTCAATAGAAGGAGATGGCGGTTTTTCATCGGAAGATATTAATACAGATGGTCGTTTATCAGGGAGTGTAGATGCAAATGGAGTACCAATTAAAGCAGACGGAGGTCAAGGTGTTGGCTTGAGTGAGGATGCTTCTGAGCAAGCAGCCAATTGTGTAGACAATACAGATACGGACGGCGATGGAATTCCAGATAGAATTGATTTAGATGATGATAACGATGGAATTCCGGATAGTGTTGAAGAGAAAACGGCAACCAATGGCGGCGATACGGATGGTGATGGAATTCCGGATAGTTTGGATTTAGACAGTGATAATGATGGGATTCCGGATTTAGAAGAGAGTGGTTTAACGGTAGAAGAGATCAAGACCTTAGATCGAGATAATGATGGAGTAATTGATTCGAGTAATGATGTTGGGACCAATGGTATAGCGGATGCGATAGAACCTAAAGGAGAAGATGGAGGCGTAGATAGTAATGCGGTAGATTATGATAACGATGGTACGTCAGATGCTCCACAAGATACGGATGGCGATGGAATACCAGACTTCCAGGATTTAGACAGTGATAATGATGGTGTAACAGACTTAACGGAAGGCGGAACAAATCCAGCATTAGATCAAAATAACGATGGGAAGATAGATAACACGACGGATGCAGACCAAGATGGAATTGCCGATGTAATCGATGATGATACGTCTCGCTTTGGAGGCGATGAATCGAATGGAGCACCGGATACAGATGGAGATGGAATCAAAGACTTTAGAGATTTGGATAGTGATGATGATGGAATCAATGATGCAGAAGAAGCAGGAGTTCCGGATACAAATGGAGATGGCTTGGATGATACGCCGAATGAGTCGTTTGCAGATGGAGAAGATTTACCAGATAGTGATGAAGATGGAACGCCGAATATCTTAGAGCCAAATGGCCCTGTAATTACGGGACCCGATACGGATCAAGATGGAATCAAAGATTCAGTTGATGGTTTACCAAATGAATTTGGAGATGCGCCAATAGCAACGACACCAGATTATTTTGCAAGAATCTTTACAAGTAATACGATTATTACAGAAGATTCAGAACCAGTTGATTTTGTTGTGATGATTGGAGAGATAGAAGGTGGAGATTCTAATGGAACAGACCCTGTTGAGTATGTTATTGTAAAACAATCGGAGTTATCGATTGATTTTGATAATACATTAACCACATTGAATGGAAGAACGGTTAACAATAAGGACTGGAAACTGGAAGAAGATGACTTTACGTATAAGTTTATTTACACAGGAAATGGAGGAATCTTTACTGGCGATAGCGCGAGTATGGTTGGTGTAAATGCGACGTTTACCCCACAATCAGGAACGAAAGGGACGTATCCATTAAAAGTTACGATTCAAGCAGGTTCAGGAGGCGAGACGAACTCTAAGAATAATGTAGATATAGATTATATAGAATTTTAATAAGGGATAGAGAAAGATGAATAGATATAAAAAAATAGCAGCAGCATTGTGTGTTTTGTTATTTGCGAGTGAGCAAATAAGTGCACAGGCTGTACAAGCATCAAATGCGTTAATCTCGCCTGTACCATTGAATACGGTAGAGAATAAAGGGACGGGATTGGCTAGTTTCACGTTTCATGAGACCTCAGGAGTAGCGGCACCAGCCTCTACGAATTTTGGGGCGAATATATTGATACAGATCGATATGGCGAATGTTGATCTACAGGGTCAAGATACGAGTTTGATAACGGGAGATTTGTTAGATTATTTTACGGTAAGTTACGATAGTAATACGAATAATATATCGTTGATACAGAAGGCGGAATATCCAGCCTCGAAGAATACGGTAGTTCGTATTCCGATAGTGGTAACGGGCAATACGGTAGAGGCGGTATCACAGAATGGATTTAATGTTAATTTAACGGCATTGGATCCTGATACGGATGCACAAGGAAATGCATCCCGTTTCACGTATACTGCAGCAGACACAGACGGAGACGGAATTCCAGACAGTGTTGACTTAGATGACGATAACGACGGTATTCCAGATAGCGTAGAAGGGTATAATGCGGATAATCCGGACCAATCGACGGATACGGATGGAGACGGAACGCCAGATTACTTGGATATCGATACGGACAATGACGGAATTCCAGATTTAATGGAGAGTGGCTTACCACAGAGTCAGATTGATGCCTTAGATACGGATAACGACGGCGTAATCGATCCAAGTCAAGAAGTAGGCGAGAACGGAATAGTAGACAGTATAGAGCCGGATAATAAAGATCAAGGTTTAACAGATGATAAGGTTGATTACAATGATGATGGAACCAACGACAGTCCAAGAGATACGGACGGAGACAATGTAGGCGACTGGCGTGATTTAGACTCAGATAACGATGGATTAAATGATGTAGAAGAAGCGGGGTTACCGGATACAGACGGCAACGGACAAGTGGATACCCCAGATACGATCGTGGATGAATTACCGGAGACGGATGGGAATATTGATGTATTAACACCGAATAATCCTGACTTAACAGACACGGAAGATCCAGATGGCGACGGTGTCGTAGAAGGGACGGATACAGACGGCGATGGAATTATCGATCCAGTGGATGGATTACCAGAAGAATTTGGAGATGCACCACAAGATACGGATGGAGACGGTATCCCAGACAGTGTTGACTTAGATGACGATAACGACGGTATTCCAGATAGCGTAGAAGGGTATAATGCGGATAATCCGGACCAATCGACGGATACGGATGGCGATGGAACGCCAGATTACTTGGATATCGATACGGACAATGACGGAATTCCAGATTTAATGGAGAGTGGCTTACCACAGAGTCAGATTGATGCCTTAGATACGGATAACGACGGAGTAATCGATCCGAGTCAAGAAGTAGGCGAGAACGGAATAGTAGACAGTATAGAGCCGGATAATAAAGATCAAGGCTTAACAGATGATAAGGTTGATTACAATGATGATGGGACCAACGACAGTCCAAGAGATACGGACGGAGACAATGTAGGCGACTGGCGTGATTTAGACTCAGATAACGATGGATTAAATGATGTAGAAGAAGCGGGGTTACCGGATACAGACGGCAACGGACAAGTGGATACACCAGATACGATCGTGGATGAATTACCGGAGACGGATGGGAATATTGATGTATTAACACCGAATAATCCTGACTTAACAGACACGGAAGATCCAGATGGCGACGGTGTCGTAGAAGGGACGGATACAGACGGCGATGGAATTATCGATCCAGTGGATGGATTACCAGAAGAATTTGGAGATGCCCCACAAGATACAGACGGCGATGGTATCCCAGACAGTGTTGATTTAGATGACGATAACGACGGTATTCCAGATAGCGTAGAAGGGTATAATGCGGATAATCCGGACCAATCGACGGATACGGATGGAGACGGAACGCCGGATTACTTGGATATCGATACGGATAATGACGGAATTCCAGACTTAATGGAGAGTGGCTTACCACAGAGTCAGATTGATGCCTTAGATACGGATAACGACGGTATAATCGATCCGAGTCAAGAAGTAGGTACAAACGGAATCGTAGACAGTATAGAGCCGGATAATAAAGATCAAGGCTTAACAGATGATAAGGTTGATTACAATGATGATGGGACCAACGACAGTCCAAGAGATACGGATGGAGACAATGTAGGCGACTGGCGAGATTTAGACTCAGATAACGATGGATTAAATGATGTAGAAGAAGCAGGGTTACCGGATACAGACGGCAACGGACAAGTGGATACTCCAGATACGATCGTGGATGAATTACCGGAGACGGATGGTAATATCGATGTATTAACACCGAACAATCCTGACTTAACGGATACGGAAGATCCAGATGGAGACGGTGTCGTAGAAGGGACAGATACAGATGGCGATGGAATCATCGATCCAGTGGACGGATTACCAGAAGAATTTGGAGATGCACCACAAGATACAGACGGAGACGGAATCCCAGATAGTGTTGATTTAGATGACGATAACGACGGTATTCCAGATAGCGTAGAAGGGTATAATTCGGATAATCCGGACCAATCGACGGATACGGATGGCGACGGAACGCCAGATTACTTGGATATCGATACGGACAATGACGGAATTCCAGATTTAATGGAGAGTGGCTTACCACAGAGTCAGATCGATGCCTTAGATACGGATAACGACGGTATAATCGATCCGAGTCAAGAAGTAGGTGTGAACGGAATAGTAGACAGTATAGAGCCGGATAATAAAGATCAAGGCTTAACAGATGATAAGGTTGATTACAATGATGATGGGACCAACGACAGTCCAAGAGATACGGATGGAGACAATGTAGGCGACTGGCGTGATTTAGACTCAGATAACGATGGATTAAATGACGTAGAAGAAGCAGGGTTACCGGATACGGACGGCAACGGACAAGTAGATACTCCAGATACGATTGTGGATGAATTACCGGAGACGGATGGTAATATCGATGTATTAACACCGAATAATCCTGACTTAACGGACACGGAAGATCCAGATGGAGATGGTGTCGTAGAAGGGACGGATACAGACGGCGATGGAATTATCGATCCAGTGGATGGATTACCAGAAGAATTTGGAGATGCACCACAAGATACAGACGGAGACGGAATTCCAGACAGTGTTGACTTAGATGACGATAACGACGGTATTCCAGATAGCGTAGAAGGGTATAATGCGGATAATCCGGACCAATCGACGGATACGGATGGAGACGGAACGCCGGATTACTTGGATATCGATACGGACAATGACGGAATTCCAGACTTAATGGAGAGTGGCTTACCACAGAGTCAGATCGATGCCTTAGATACGGATAACGACGGTATAATCGATCCGAGTCAAGAAGTAGGTGTGAACGGAATAGTAGACAGTATAGAGCCGGATAATAAAGATCAAGGCTTAACAGATGATAAGGTTGATTACAATGATGATGGGACCAACGACAGTCCAAGAGATACGGATGGAGACAATGTAGGCGACTGGCGTGATTTAGACTCAGATAACGATGGATTAAATGACGTAGAAGAAGCAGGGTTACCGGATACGGACGGCAACGGACAAGTGGATACTCCAGATACGATCGTGGATGAATTACCGGAGACGGATGGTAATATCGATGTATTAACACCGAATAATCCTGACTTAACAGACACAGAGGATCCAGATGGCGACGGTGTCGTAGAAGGGACGGATACAGACGGCGATGGAATTATCGATCCAGTGGATGGATTACCAGAAGAATTTGGAGATGCACCACAAGATACAGACGGAGACGGAATTCCAGACAGTGTTGACTTAGATGACGATAACGACGGTATTCCAGATAGCGTAGAAGGGTATAATTCGGATAATCCGGACCAATCGACGGATACGGATGGAGATGGAACGCCAGATTACTTGGATATCGATACGGACAATGATGGAATTCCAGACTTAATGGAGAGTGGCTTACCACAGAGTCAGATCGATGCCTTAGATACGGATAACGACGGTATAATCGATCCGAGTCAAGAAGTAGGTGTGAACGGAATAGTAGACAGTATAGAGCCGGATAATAAAGATCAAGGCTTAACAGATGATAAGGTTGATTACAATGATGATGGGACCAACGACAGTCCAAGAGATACGGATGGAGACAATGTAGGCGACTGGCGTGATTTAGACTCAGATAACGATGGATTAAATGACGTAGAAGAAGCAGGGTTACCGGATACGGACGGCAACGGACAAGTAGATACTCCAGATACGATTGTGGATGAATTACCGGAGACGGATGGTAATATCGATGTATTAACACCGAATAATCCTGACTTAACGGACACGGAAGATCCAGATGGAGATGGTGTCGTAGAAGGGACGGATACAGACGGCGATGGAATTATCGATCCAGTGGATGGATTACCAGAAGAATTTGGAGATGCACCACAAGATACAGACGGAGACGGAATTCCAGACAGTGTTGACTTAGATGACGATAACGACGGTATTCCAGATAGCGTAGAAGGGTATAATTCGGATAATCCGGACCAATCGACGGATACGGATGGAGATGGAACGCCAGATTACTTGGATATCGATACGGACAATGACGGAATTCCAGACTTAATGGAGAGTGGCTTACCACAGAGTCAGATCGATGCCTTAGATACGGATAACGACGGTATAATCGATCCGAGTCAAGAAGTAGGTGTGAACGGAATAGTAGACAGTATAGAGCCGGATAATAAAGATCAAGGCTTAACAGATGATAAGGTTGATTACAATGATGATGGGACCAACGACAGTCCAAGAGATACGGATGGAGACAATGTAGGCGACTGGCGTGATTTAGACTCAGATAACGATGGATTAAATGACGTAGAAGAAGCAGGGTTACCGGATACGGACGGCAACGGACAAGTAGATACTCCAGATACGATTGTGGATGAATTACCGGAGACGGATGGTAATATCGATGTATTAACACCGAATAATCCTGACTTAACAGACACGGAAGATCCAGATGGCGACGGTGTCGTAGAAGGGACGGATACAGACGGCGATGGAATAGTCGATATAACAGATGGAAATCCAGAAGAATTTGGAGATGCTCCATTCCCTGATTTCACAGTACAAATCTCATCTAGACCAGCAGTGATTCAAAATGGAGGTAAATTATCGGTTCGAGTAAATGTGGTAGAGATTACAGGGAATCCATCTTTAGACGGGAAACCGGTAGTCGTAAGAATCCCAGAAGAAACGTTCTTTGATTTTAATTTCAATAGTGAATTAACACAGGTTAATGGCTTAAAGGTTAATAATGCTGATTGGGAGTATTTAGGTAAGCAATTTGGCTTGCATACATTTAGATATAAACCAAGTACTTTTGAAGGCTTAACTTCAAGTGCGATAGGCTTTGAAGGAACGGTAAGTTTTGAAGGAGTTAGTGACACGAGTGTATCAGCCTTTGTAGTAGATACAAGTGGAGGAGAAGTTAACTTTACGAACAATCGAGATACGGAGCAATTGAATTTAAAGAACAATTAAGAAACGCTGAAAAGAAAAAAAATGATAAAAAGAATAATAAGCATATTAGGGGTTGTATTCCTTGGGACTTGGGCAAAAGCCCAAGACCCTGGAGTATCAGATGTGACGATAACACCCTCGATTGTAGAATCGGGTAGTACTGCAAAATTTGATTTTAATTTATATAACTCAAGTTCAGTAGGACTTACGAACTGGAGTGTAGGCGATAGTTTTGCATTAAAGGTAGTAATGAGTTTATCGGATGCGGTACCGAGTGATATTATCTCGGTATCAAACTCGATAAGTGGTACATGGTCAGGTAAGTTTGATTGGAGTTATGATAGTGATACCAATGTAATTACGGGGACTCAGAAGGAGGATATAGCAGGAGAGACTTTATCGGAAGCATCAGCGGGTAGTATATCGGTATCGGTAACGAATACAGCAGAGAGTACGGAGTCGGATCCGAATTGTGGATTTATAGTGAATTTAACACCTCCAGCATCGGCATCATCGATGAATACGGATGATGATTCGAAGAATATTTATACATATACGACAGAAGCATCAACGACAACATGTTCTGGAGAAGTAGGAGGCATGGGTGACAATGATGATTTTGATGGAGATGGTATATGTAATATAGATGATTTGGATGATGATAATGATGGTGTATTGGATACAGAGGAATGTTTGGCTCCAGAAGAAGAATATACTGTTTCACCTGTTACGTTTTGGGGGGCATCACCATCGACAACAGGATCTGGTACATTTGGAAGTATGAGTGCAACAGGAACGGCAACAAATAATTTTAGTAGAAATGATACAACGGTAAGTTTTAGACCATTAGATTCAACAGAGACTTCGTATGTATTTCAGACCTATAATTTTAGTCAATCGGTAGATGTATCCATAGACTTTTTTAATTTACAGGCAAGTATTGAAGATTTTGTTTTTGATCAATCCCCTGATTTAGATAAATCCTCTATAAATTCTACGTATCATAGTTTAGTAGATAGTAGTATAGAATTCACAGGAGTATCGAATAACAATCTTATTGTAATAAGAGGAGGGACTAATGGTCAAGGAGGGACTTCTGATTCATCCACAGTATATTTTAGTAATATAACAACATTAACCATAGGATATAATTCATCGAATCCAGCACATAACGCAGCTTATCGTAACATGAAGATTTTTGTACCTTCAGAAACATGTTCAGATACAGATGGCGATGGGATATTAAATATCTTTGATTTAGATAGTGATGGAGACGGCTGTCCAGATGCTAAGGAAGCTGGTGTTACGAGTTTAGGAGGAGTAACGATGACGACAGGAAATGTAGTAAATGGAGATGGTACGAATAATACGACAACAGTTACTTCAGAAGCTGTAGTTTCAGGAGATGTTGGTACTGATGGATTGGTAGATAGTTTAGAGACTTCAATTGATAGTGGTGAATTTAAAGGTATTTATACCTATTCTAATGCGACGGATGCTAGTATTAATGGATGTTCATGTAGTGCAAGTTCACTGACAAGTGGAACGGCAGAAGTTACGAAGACGGGAATATCGACATTGGATACTCCTCCTACGAATAATTGGCCGAATGATGTGAGAAATGGATTTATAACATTAGAGTCGACGAATAAAGGATTTGTGATTACACGATTATCGGATCCAGAGACGGATATAGAGAACCCAGTAAAAGGGATGTTAGTATTTGATACGACGATGAAGTGTTTACGTATGAACAATGATGGAACGAGTTCTGGCTGGACGGGCTGTTTACAAAAGGGCTGTAACAGTTGGGTAGATGTTCAGATGGATATAGCGTGTAAAGATGAGAGTTTATCAGGGCCTGTAGATGGAGCTACTCCAATCTTAGCATGGAACAAGAACATGAAGTCAGAATTACAAACAGCAGGAAGTATGACGAAGGAAGAGTTTATGTCAGGTTTAACATTTATGCAGATAGATCATCCGAATTTATATGATGAAGCGGGAAATCAAGTAGTAGGATGTACCACAATACAATCAGGGTCAAGTGCTTATTTACATACAACAGTAAAGATTAATTATACAGATGGGACATCAGAGACAATTAGTAGTGCCATATCGGATACATGTTTAAATGATAGTTGGAGTGATATTTTAAGTACAAGATTATTGGATGCACTTTATAATAGTGATAAAGAGATTCAAAACATTGAGTTTGTAAGAAATAATGCAACAGCAATAGGAGCAGGATTTACTTCTACGGCAAGTTTATTAGGACTGAAACATACAATTAGTGGAACTTATACAGATAGTGAAGAGTTAGGGCCATTTAATTTAGTTGATACCTCAGATGGAAGTGTAATTGGAACTGTGAGTTCAAGTCCATTTAGTATAGAGTTATCAGGACAGACAACAGGAGAGACGAGAAGTTTTGAATTACAGAGTCAATCGGATACAACGAAGACATCGAATACAGTTGATTTATATTTTGAAGATTGTTCTTCAAATTAGAATAATAATAAATTAGATTAAAAATATAAAGCCTCTTAATTATATTAAGGGGCTTTATTACATTTAAAACAATAAATGTCTTATATATGTAGTTTCACATAAATAGATTGCTCTGATGATGTTTTTGTATATTTAAAGAGAAAACGAAACGAATAGGGGATGATAAGGAGAAAAGAAAGGGAAGAAATTGACTTGCTGCAATTATTAGGTAAAGATTTTGCAGTATTAAATAGAGAAGAAATTGAAAAAATTTATATAGAAAATAACCTTATAAATAAATTAACTAAAGTAGAAGGTTATGAAGTTAATCATAATGCATTAATTTTATTTATAAAAGAAGGAGACTTAGAATTTAAAATTTTTGATGAAGGGTTTGAGGTTGAAAAAGGGAATATCATGATCTTACCTATAAATTCTGCAAGGACAGCTAAGTTAAAAAAGATTTTTATGGATTCTGGTAGATTTGAGTTTGAATGTATATTTCTATCACCTAAATACATAAGTAAGTATTTAATTCCTTCTTCAATTTCAGCATCGTTTATATCAGTATTGAAAAGAGATCCTTTAAAAATT
Source organism: Flavobacteriaceae bacterium UJ101 (assembly GCA_001880285.1). Taxonomy (NCBI): domain Bacteria; kingdom Pseudomonadati; phylum Bacteroidota; class Flavobacteriia; order Flavobacteriales; family Flavobacteriaceae; species Flavobacteriaceae bacterium UJ101. Next base: position 2,832,893 of record CP016269.1, read on the forward strand.
GATGGTATTAAAGGTATGGAAGGATATATTAAATCGTTAAGAGAATTATATGAAGCTTCCAACAAAGAATTAAAAGAATTAGAAGAGTATTTAATTGTACAATCTGTTTTTTATATTATAAAGAAAATTAATGAGTATTTGATAAAAGAAACAATTATTCATAAGTCTGATCGAAAGGATGAATTGATTAACCGATTACATGATTTATTTTTAGAAAATCCGATGATTAATTATAATATAGAAGAATACTGTAAGAAATTATTTACATCTCGATATTTATTAAATAAAGCAACTAAAGAACTTAAAGGAGTTTCAACAAGAGAATTGATTAATACTTGGTTGATGAACGAAATTAAACGAGATCTTTTAACAACAAATTTAATTATAAAAGAAATTGGTATGAAGTATGGTTTTAGTGAATCTACTAATTTTTCAAAATTTTTTAAAAGAAACGAAGGGTTAAGTGTTCGAGAATTTTTTGAAAAATATAATTATAACAATAGTTGATTATTTTTTATAATAGACCCTTTTTTTTTATAACGAGACCTTGAATTAAAAGTCTTATTACCTGATCTTTGTAGCGTAAAGATATATTTAACAATTGTTAAGTATTCATAGAGTTTTTTTAAGCAGTGGTAAACAGAATGTAAATCTAGATAGATTAAACTTTTCAATTCCCCCCCCTTTAAGAAATAATTATTAGATATAAAGTTTTGTTTACTTGTTTAACCTCATCATAAATATGATGAGGTTTTTTTATTGAATATGAATTTATAGTTTGAGAATAGGATCTTTTTTTTTGAGAAAGTAACCTCTAGAATGATCTATATTTGTACCGATTTACCCATAGTGGTTTAATAGCATTTTTTAATTACGACTAAGGTACTTAGTATTTTAGTTACAATCTTTTTTAGTTAGATCTCTTGTTTAATTTTTTAAACAAGAGATTTTTTTATTTATTAGACATTAAATCGGAAATGCATAACATCACCATCTTGTACAATATATTCTTTACCTTCTATTCTGAGTTTTCCTGCCTCTTTTACTTTTGCTTCGGTTTCATAATGAGCATAATCATCATAAGCAATAACTTCAGCACGAATGAAGCCTTTTTCAAAATCAGTATGAATGACACCTGCAGCTTGAGGAGCTGTAAAACCATCTTTGATAGTCCAAGCTCGAACTTCTTTTTCTCCTGCTGTAAAGTATGTTTTTAAATTTAAAAGAGTGTAAACTGAGCGAATTAAACGATTAACACCAGGTTCTTTTAATCCTAATTCCTCTAAAAACATTTCACGTTCTTCAAAAGATTCTAATTCAGCAATATCAGCCTCTGTAGCCACAGCAAGCATTAAAACTTCTGCATCTTCAGATTCAACCATTTTTTTTACTGCTTCAACATGATGATTTCCTGTTTTAGCAGCAGCTTCATCAACATTACAGATGTATAAAACAGGTTTAGCAGTTAACAGTTGCATTTCATCCATAATAATTTGCTCAGAATCTACTAAATTTAATCCTCGAACATTTTGTCCACTTTCTAAATGTGTTATAATTTTTTGAGCAACTTCTACAATTTTTAATTGTTCTTTATTACCCGTTTTTGCCATTTTTTTGGCTTTCTCCAAACGTTTTTCAACTGCTTCAAGATCCTTTAATTGTAATTCAATATCAATGGTTTCTTTATCTCGAACAGGGTCAATAGATTCATCAACATGTGTGATATTATCATTATCAAAACATCTTAGAACATGAATGATAGCATTGGTTTCACGAATATTTCCTAAAAATTGATTCCCTAAACCTTCTCCTTTACTAGCTCCTCGAACTAAACCTGCAATATCAACAATTTCTACAACAGCAGGTAAAACACGTTCAGGACTTACTAATTCTTCTAACTTGTAAAGTCTAGGATCAGGTACTTGAACAGATCCAACATTAGGTTCTATAGTACAAAATGGATAGTTTGCTGACTGTGCTTTAGCACTCGATAAACAATTAAAAAGAGTTGATTTTCCAACATTGGGTAATCCTACAATTCCTGCTTTCATTAAAGTATTGTTAATTTAAAAATATTTGCAAATATAATCCGTATTATTTAAACAAAATATTTTACTTTTGGTATTTATTAAGAAATTCATCAAAATGGGAATATTAGAACAACAAAAAGAGCTCTGCACACAAATTAGAAGAGATATTGTAAGAATGGTTTATGAAGTACAATCTGGACACCCAGGAGGATCTTTGGGATGTGTGGAGTTTTTCGTAGCCTTATATCAAGATATTTTAGAACATAATCCTAAAAACTTTTCCATGGATGGTAAAGGAGAAGATTTGTTCTTTTTATCTAATGGTCATATTTCCCCTGTATTGTATGCTACATTAGCTCGAAATGGTTATTTCCCTGTAGAAGAATTAAAAACATTTAGAAGACTTAATACTCGCTTACAAGGTCACCCAACTACACATGATAATTTACCAGGTATTCGTATTGCTAGTGGATCTTTAGGACAAGGTTTATCAGTTGCCGTAGGAGCTGCTCAAACTAAAAAGATAAATGGTGATGATAAGTTAGTTTATACATTACATGGTGATGGTGAATTACAAGAAGGTCAGATATGGGAAGCGGTTATGTATGCTGCAGCTAATAAAGTAGATAACTTGATAGCTACAGTAGATTATAATGGGCAACAAATTGATGGAGCTTTACATGATGTACTAGATTTGGGAGATTTAAAAGCTAAATTTGAAGCTTTTGGATGGCTTGTTTTAGAAGAAGAAAAAGGAAATGATCTTGAAGCGACAAAAGCTATTCTTTCTAAAGCTAAAACAATGACGGGGAAAGGAAAACCTGTTATAATTATATTAAAAACAGATATGGGATATGGAGTAGATTTTATGGCAGGAACAAATGCTTGGCATGGAAAAGCCCCTAATCAAGAACAATATGAATCTGCAATGGAGCAGTTAGCGGAAACTTCTTTAGGAGATTATTAAAAATAAATTGAATTGTTAAATAAAAAGGGTAGTATATGTTTTTTGATTCTCTTGTTTAGTTTTTTACAAGGGCAAGATGTGGTGAATTATAAAAACGTTACAAATAAACCTGTGTTTCCTGGATGTGAGGGGTTTGAAGGAAAAACATTAGACCATTGTAATAGTAAAATAACTCAAATAGAGTTGGTTCGCTATTTAACTTATCCTGAAAAAGCTATAGAAGAAAATCGATCGGGAACAGCATATATTAAATTTATAGTTTCAGAAGATGGGAAAATAGAAAAACCAAAGATACTGAGATCCTCTAAATATGAAGACTTAGATAGTGCTTCAATAAGAGCAGTTTCTTTGCTGTTTCATGATAAACAAGTTATACCAGGGAAATTAAATGATATTCCTGTTAAAGTTTTTTATCAAGTGCCTGTTAAATTTAAATTAGAAGAGAATTCTAATAACCAAGTAAAATTAACGTCAGAAGAAATCCTGAATCGATTAGAAAAAATGAAATCTCCGGATTTTGATAATCCAGAAGCAAAAATATTTTCTGATAATTATGTTAAATTTGTGAAGGGTATTATTATAGGGTTTTATTTAAAAGATCGGCGAGTAATAGATGATTGGGAAGAATTTTTTAAAGAACATGATTTGAATGAAATCCCTGATCATACGAAATTAACCGCTCGAGATAAAATTAATTTAGGAAATTTATTAGGTGAAATAAATTATATTAAACATTCAATTAATTAAAAATGAAAAAGTTACTCATAAGCTTATTAATTATAAGTTTTGGATTGATTAAAGCACAGGAAAAAAGTACATCAATTAGAGAAGATATTAAGATACCATTTACATGTAATGCTTTAGTTGATCAGTATATGGCAGATTATCAAACTTTTGTGAAGTCAGCAGAATATTTAGCTCTTTATGGAGGTGATGACAATAAGCAGTTAATCAATTCAGAATATATGAAGTTTACACAAAAGTATTCTGATATTACAAAAGAAATTAAGACGTTAGATCCTGGTTTACAAAAATTTGTAGCAGGTTTTGTTCAAGCAAAAGGAGTAGAATTAACCAATTTGATGAGAAAATAGAGAAACAACAAAGAGAATATACGTAAAATGAAATATACCAATAAAGGATCAAAAGATACGCGTTCAGGATTTGGAGCGGCTTTAACAGAATTAGGTCAAAAAAATGAGAATGTAGTAGCACTTTGTGCAGATTTAATAGGTTCATTAAAAATGGATGCTTTTGCAAAAAATCATCCAGAACGATTTTTCCAAACCGGTATTGCTGAAGCAAATATGATGGGAATGGCTGCTGGAATGACCATTGGAGGTAAAATTCCTTTTACAGGAACCTTTGCTAATTTTGCTACAGCTCGTGTTTATGATCAAATACGTCAATCCATTGCATATTCCAATAAGAATGTAAAAATAGCAGCTTCTCATGCAGGTTTGACCTTAGGAGAAGATGGTGCAACACACCAGACCTTAGAAGATATAGGTTTGATGAAAATGTTACCTCATATGGTAGTTATTAATCCATGTGATTACAATCAAACATATGCTGCAACTATTGCTGCTGCTGAATATGAAGGACCTGTATATTTACGTTTTGGTCGACCAAAAGTAGCTAATTTTACACAAGAACCTTCTGAATATAAATTTGAAATAGGAAAAGGTCTACTATTACAAGAAGGAACTGATGTTACCATTGTTGCAACAGGGCATTTAGTATGGGAAGCTTTATTGGCAGCCGAAGAATTAGCTAAAGATGGAATTTCTGCAGAGGTAATAAACATTCATACCATTAAGCCATTAGATGATGAAATGATTTTAAAATCAGTTGAAAAGACAGGCTGTATTGTAACGGCAGAAGAGCATAATTATTTAGGTGGATTAGGAGAGAGTGTATCAAGAGTGTTGGCTACTCGCAATCCTAAACCTCAAGAATTTGTTGCTGTAAATGATACATTTGGAGAGAGTGGAACAGGAGCTGAATTAATGGCAAAATATGGAATTGATTCAAAAGCTATTATTGAGAAAAGTAAAAAAGTAATTTCAAGAAAATAATAAAATTTAATAAATATGGATACAGTATTTGCAAAGGGTATTTATAAAGAAGAAGGAGAAGGTGTTCGAGTTCGATTTAAGAAGTCAGATGTAGCAGCTACACCAAGTGGTTGCGAATTTATGGTAAAAATTGTAGACAATAAATATGATGTTTATCCACGTGTTCATTTAGATGCGAAGGGCGCAAAAAAAATGGCATTGGAAATATTAGAAATGTTAGATCATCATAAAGAATTATTGAAAGATGATTTTAAAGAGCAGTAAACCAATTTATTAAATAAATATATATGAGAAAATTAGTAGTATTAGGAGCCATATTGATCAGTTCTCTATCTTTTGCTCAAATAGATTTTGGAATTAAGGGAGGACTAAATTTTGCTTCAGTTGGAGACATGACAAGTTATGCAAATAGTGTATTCGATTCTAAAGTAGACTCAGATACTAAAACAGGGTATCATGTTGGAGCATGGGGTAGAGTTGCTTTACCTATTGTGGGGATTTACGTACAACCTGAATTGAATTATACACATTTAAAAACAGAATACAGTAATAATGGAGATTATACATTGGATAAAATTGATATACCTGTTTTAGCAGGAATGAAAATATTAAGTGTAGGACGTATTTTTGTAGGGCCTTCTTTTCAATACCTGATTAATGATGATTTGGATATTAGTGGAGTTCGCGATATTAATTCAGATGATTTTACTGTAGGAATTCAGTTCGGAGCGGGAGCTCAGTTAGGAAAATTAGGTGTAGATCTTCGTTATGATACAGGATTGAATGATACAGAATCAAATTTTGTTAATGAAACTACAGGTACTAGTTTTACAGTTGATTCAAGACCTTCACAAGTAATTTTGGGTGTGAGTTATAAATTGACTAATTAATGATAGTAATACTATTATATTGATAATAAGTATTTTATAGATGAATGTTTAAATGGGTTATTTATCGATAAAGAATAAAGGTTCATCTATAAAAAAAGAATATCCATCTATAAAAAAGCATCGTTTACGATGCTTTTTTTTTGTTTTTTTTAACAAAAATTTGTCTAGAATTTAAAAATCAAATAATGAAGAAAAGTTTATTATTATTTTTAGCTAGCAATTTAATGTTGGCTCAAGTGGGAATCAACACAGGTGGGACTATTGATTCTGGAGCAGTATTGGAAGTGAAATCGAGTTCAAAGGGAGTTCTCCTTCCAAGATTAAGTGATCATACCGCTATAACTTCTCCTACTCCAGGGATGTTAATTTACGATATAGCAGATCAATGTATTAATTATTATGCAGAAACAACAGGGTGGATTAACCCTTGTGATAATTCTGGAGATGGAGGAGATGGAACAGGATCAGGGATGTGTGCCTCAGAAGATGGAATTTATCCTTCAACAGCTATAACAGCTATAGAAAGAGGAAATACACATACAGTAGGAGTTACTGCAAATGGAGATCTTGTGACGGCAGGTATGTTTACTGCAAATGGAGATCCAAATTTATTTAATGGAGGAGAGCGTATTAGTTATCGTGATGTTACAATAATAGATGGACCATGGGGTGATACACCAATTGTAGGAACAGACATAACACGTAATAGTAATAGAAGTATTGCTTGGGTTACAGCTTCAACAGATGCAGTTTACTTTACAAATGCTCAATCGACTGATAGTTTTAAAGAAATTACATTAATTGGAGCTCCTGCAGGAACAAAAATAGCTGATGCTAAATTAACTCTTGGAGAAGTTATAATTTTAACTGAAGATGGTGATGTTTATGAAACACCTTTAAATAATGGTACGATTAGAAGTTATGAAGCTAATAAAGTGAATTTACCAGAAAAAGTAACAAAAATTAATGTTGGAGATGCTGGAGCTACTGCGTTTGGAGGAGCATCTGGAGATATGTATGTGTGGGGTGATAGTTGTTCGATTTATATAGCTTTAAATATAGATGGAAGTGGTACTAAAGCATGTAATCAAGTAACAACTCATACAAAAGATGATCCAGCAACGTTTTCATTATCATCAGATATTATAAATGTTGATCTAAGTGAGCCTGGTAGTGTTTTAGGGATAGTAACAGCCAATGGAGACTTATATCATGTAGGAAGTACAAATAATACATCCAGTACATTAGCAAACTTTGCCTATAATTCAGATCCTGATGTTATAGTAGATCGTAATGGAGATGCTTTATTAGCAGCAGGAGAAAAAATTATTAATGTGGGAATAGGAGCAACAGGGCCAAGTGCAGCAATTGTTACAGATAGAGGAAGAATATTTTCTTATTCTTCTGGAACTCAAGGTTCTTTCTGGTATTTAGAACATGAATTGGGAGCAAAAGATCCATCATCAGTAGTTTTTTCAGGAGATGATAAAACTGCTCCTATGGCGGCTGTTATTGATGGAGATTATTATGAATGGACAATAACTCAAAATGGAACATCGAATATACCTTTAAGTAATCCAACAGGATTAGGAGGTGATTGGCAATCTAATTCTCCATTAAAAGTAAATGTTTGTTTAAATAACAAATAATAAAAAAGTAGAGTCTTACTTAATTAAAAATCAAGAACAATGAAAAAAAGATTACTTTTTATAATGCTTATAGTAGGATCGTGTATCTACGCACAAGATGGATCAAATCAAGTTTTGGTAGCAGATGGTACAAGTCAGGGAAGCTCTAATGGAGTAACAACAGTGGATCAACAAGTGGACAATAATAAAAATGATGCAACTGATGGGAGTAATGAATACCGAACAGACTTATATACAGATAAAAATATTGAACCTGGAGCTCAGCTAGAGATTGATTCAACAGATAAAGCTTTTTTGATAACGCGTGTAGAAACATCTTCTATTGATACTGCAAGTGAAGGAACAACTACTTCAGGAATGATAACTTATGATCCAGTTACAAAAGGATTTTATTTTAAGAATGATAGTGGATGGGTTAGTTTTTAAATTAGTTATATTTATTATAAATATAAAAATCCAAAGAAATTTTAATTCTTTGGATTTTTTTCATTCTTTATAAATCAGTATTAAGATACCATATTTTTAAAATCAGCAAAACCTTCAGCGCCTTCACCTGCGGGACCATAGTATTTTTCATCAGAATTATTCCCTAATTTGTACCATAAATAAAGATTGTAAAAAGGAATCAAAAATAATAATATACCAAAAGTTGTATCTTTTCCAAAAGATTTACCCATACCAATATGCATTAAAGCGATAATGATAAAGTTAACTAAAGGTATAAGCATTAAAATAAGCCACCATGTTGGTTTTCCTATAATTTTTAACCAAATATAAATAGAGTAAATAGGAATGATGGCTGACCACCATGGATACCCTGCCTTTTCAAAAGTCTTCCCCATAGTGAAATAGAGAAGTGCAACAATAATGGCTAAATAGATCAGTGTTCCAATTAGTCCAATTAGTCCATTTCCAGAATCTAAAATTGTTAAAGTGTTCATAGTATGTTTTTTAAATTATTTACCATACAAGTTATAAAATTTAATTAAGTTATTACTGGTTTTTATCAAGAAAAAATGTATTTTTAGCCAATTAAATGGTGCTCACGATGAGTTAATAGGGAATTCGGTTAAAATCCGAGGCTGTCCCCGCAACTGTAAGTCTTTTTAATGGATTATTTTAATTACCACTGCTCCTTTGGAATGGGAAGGTTAAATAATTTTGAGACAAGCCAGGAAACCTGCCATTGAATAAAATAATCAAATAATTATGCTTTCGGGATAAAGGCTTATTATATATGAAAAACAGTACATTTTTAATCATTTTTTTAAGTTTTTTTGTTGCAGCCCAAGAACAGAACCAAATAGACTCTGTTGTATTGAGTGCTAAAAAAATAAAAGAGATTTCCATTGGTCATCCGCTAATTCATATAGAACATGATTTTGGGCAATCATTAGGTGATGATTTGTCTATTCAAACTGGTGCTTATTTTAAAGAATATGGTAACGGAATGTTATCATCAATTTCCTATAGAGGATTAGGTGCAGCACATACTGGAGTATTTTTAGAAGGAATTCCGATTAATTCTGGGCTGACAGGGCAGACTGATTTTAATCTACTATATCCAGAAGGGTTTAATACAATTGAGTTTAGAACAGGTGGTGGTGGTGCTACTTTTGGATCAGGAGCAGTAGGAGGAAGTGTACATTTAAATAATGAATTAGCTTACAATAAAGATTTTAAAGGTGAAATTTCACAAAAAATAGCCAGTTTTGATACTTATGCTACCAATTTAGGGACCTCTTTTTCAGATGATCAAAATGCTTTGAAAGTAAACATGTATAGGCTTACTTCTAATAATGATTATGATTATATTTATAACAATGAAGAATATACGATTGAAAATGGAGCTGTAGAGACGTTGATCACTAATTTAGCATACCAGAGAAAAATTAATGATCGAAATCATTTAAAGTTATCATTGAACTATGCTTTAGCAGATCGTCAATTAATGGAATCTGTTGGAGCAACATCGAATCAAAAGCAAAAAGATACTAATTACAACAGTGTACTGAGTTGGATGTATACCAATAAAAAATATGCCCATAAATTAAGCCAAGCCTTTTTGTTTAGTGAGTATCAATATTTTCCAAATCAAGATGTTTCCAATTATGATTTTGGAAGAACAGAAAACTGGGTCACCAAATATGATGGAAGTTATAAATTAACATCTAAAATTAATTTAGGAGCAATAGGACAATTTAAACATACTAAAGGAAAAGGGAGTAATATTCAGGAACCTAGTTTAGATGAAGGTTTTGTAAGTGTTTATGGACAATACCGATATGAAAATCTCAAACAGAGTTTAACAGTTTCAAAAGGAGTTTCATCAGAGTTTGAAATTCCATTTACCTTGGATTATGGGATTGAGTTGAATTTAAAACCAATCAAGTTACATGGAAATATTACAACCAATTATCGAAACCCTACTTTTAATGATTTGTATTGGGTACCTGGAGGAAATCCCAATTTAAAAGCGGAAGATGGTTGGGCTACTGAATTAGGAGTTGAATATGATAGACTGTTAAGTGATCGACTCTATTTAAATTTTCGATCTAATGGATTTTATTCAAAATTTAACGATTGGATCGTATGGCTTCCTGATGTAAATCAAGGTGGAATATTTACTCCAATAAACATTCGAAATGTAGAAAGTTATGGAGTAGAATTATTTTCTCAACTAGGATACAAAATAGGACTTTTTGAAATAGATTGGAAAGCAAATTATACATTCTTGAAGTCATTAGATGAAGAAAGAAATAAACAATTGATCTATACACCTAAACATAAATTGAATAATCAATTACAATTCAAAAGAGAGAATGGGTTTGTACAAATTCAACACCAATTTGTAGATGAAATTTATACAAGTTCGGATAATTTAAACAAATTAGATGCCTTTAATTTAATTGATGCTTCAATAGGGTACAATTTAAAAATTAATAAAATTAAAACTGCTATTCAGGTAGGGGTTCATAATATTTTAGACGAAGAGTATCAACTTATTTTAGGAAGAGCAATGCCAAAACGAAATTATTCAATACAATTTAATATCAATTTTTAATAAACAGTCATGAGGAAGACATTTTTTTATTTAAGTATTTTAGGAAGTTTTTTAACTTCTTGTAGTAGTGACGATTCGGGACCTAACACCTCTATAGGAGATTATTCAAATGGAATTTGGATTATCAATCAAGGAAATTTTGGTTCTGCTAATGCATCACTTTCTTTTTATAATGGAACAATTGAAAACAAAGTATATAATAAAGTAAATAATTTAGATTTAGGTGATACTGCTCAATCCTCTACAATTGATGGTGATGTATTGTATGTGGTAGTAAATGTTTCAAATAAAGTAATTGCGATAAATCGTCATACAGGAGAAATGATGGCAGAAATTGATTCTGACTTGAATAACCCACGTTATGCAGTTAAAGTAGGTTCAAACCAATTGTATGTTAGTAATTGGGGTGATGGAAGCAGTACTACGGATGATTTTATTGCAGTTATTAATACCGATACAAATACCGTTGAAAAAACAATTTCAGTAGCAGAAGGACCTGAAAAAATGGTATTATCTAACGATAAAGTTTATGTTTTACATAAAGGAGGTTGGGGATTTGGTTCTACTGTAAGTGCAATCAATACAACAACAGATGCTGTAACATCTATTAATGTTGGAGATGTTCCTAATAGTTATGATATTGATGGTAATGATTTGTATATATTATGTGAAGGAAATCCGTCGTATGCATCTGTAGAAACTGAAGGAAAACTTTTTAAAATAGACACAACAAATGATGTAGCTTCATTAGTGATTGATTTTGATAGAAATGGAAATATCGAAGAGCACCCAAAGAACTTTCAATTAAGTGATAATGAGTCAGATAAAGGATACTATGAAATGTCGGGTGTTATTTATAAGGAAGATTTAGTATTGAATACAACACCTAGTGTTGTTTTAGAAAATGTTAATATTGGGGATATGAAAGTGGAAGGAGTAAGTTTATATTATACAGATCCAGGAGATTATTCGAGTGCAGGATCTTTTGTTCAATATAATTTATCTACTCAAACAGAAATTAAAAAAGTAGCTACAGATATTATTCCTGGTGATATAACCATAACACCTTAGTCAATAATAACATAATTTTTTTAATATAGAATAGAATCCCGAACTTGTTTCGGGATTTTATTCTTAAACTCATTATATGTGAAAAATCATCTATAAAAAGTTAGAAAAAAACCAATATACTAATATTAAACATATCGATAATCTAATAAAATATGTACTTTTGTTAAAAATTTTAAAGAGTGAAATTAACAATAATTGTAGCTTTTGCAGAAAACCAAGTAATAGGAAAAGATAATCAATTGATTTGGCATTTACCTAATGATTTAAAACGATTTAAGTTGTTGACAACAGGGAAACCTATTATCATGGGAAGGAAAACCTTTGAATCAATAGGAAAACCACTTCCAAATAGAGAAAATATTGTATTGACTCGTGATAAGAACTGGAAGCATGAAGGAGCAAAAGTATTTCATTCAAAGGAAGCCATTTTAGAATATTTAGAAAATCATGAACATGCTTATGTTATTGGTGGCGCTGAAATTTATAAACTATTTCTAGATAATACAGATTTCTTAGAAATTACCTATGTAGATACAAATATTGATGGAGATGCATTCTTTCCATTGATAAATTATGAAAAATGGAATTTAATAAGTGAATTTAGTCATGAAAAAGATGAAAAACATGCTTTTTCCTATAAATTTGTTACATATCGCAGAAAAACCAATTAAAATATAATATGCATGCATAATAAATAAGAATTATGTATTATCTTGCATGTTCAAAGAGTTTAAAATGAGTAGAAGAACAGTGATCAAGGGTTCAGGGTCCTATTTACCTGAAAATATTATTCAAAATAAAGATTTCTTAAATCATACTTTTTATACAGAAGAGGGGACTTTATTTGAAAAAGATAATGAAGAAATCATAGAAAAATTTGAATCGATTACTGAAATTCGTGAACGTCGTTATGTTTCAGATGATATGATGAATTCTGATATGGCGACCATAGCGGCTAAAAGAGCTATAGAAGATGCAAAAATAGACATAGAAGAATTAGATTATATCATTTTTGCTCATAATTATGGAAATGTTACAGTAGAAAAACATCAAACCGATATATTACCTTCTCTTTCTGCTCGTGTGAAACATAACTTAGGAATTAAAAATAGAAAATGTATTCCTTATGATATGAATTTTGGTTGTCCAGGCTGGATTCAAGGTATGATTTTAATGGATCAATTAGGAAAAGCCAATATTGTAAATAAAGCTTTAGTAATTGGTTCTGAAACCTTAAGTAGAATAACAGATCCACATGATCGTAATGCCATGATTTTTGCTGATGGAGCAGGAGCTGTTGTGATTGAAATGGAAAATAGTACTGATAAAGGAATTATAAATTATGCCACCATAAGTGATATGGGAGAGGAGTTGAATTTTATTACAAATGATAAATCCGTGAATCCCGATTATGAAGGTAGTGATGTCAATATTAGTATGAAGGGACGTAAAGTATACGAATATGTTTTAAAAAATGTTCCATATGCTATAAAAGAGGTAATTGATACTGCGGGACTCACCTATACAGATATTTCAAAATTTTTAATCCATCAAGCAAATGCTAAAATGGATCATGCTATTTTACAACGTTTAGAACGTTTGTATGGAATAAAAGGGGATGGATGTACGAATGATGTTATGCCAATGACGATTCAGACTTTAGGAAACTCTTCTGTAGCAACAGTTCCTACGATGTATGATTTGATGATGAAAGGTCAATTAGAAGGTCAAACAATCAAGGAAAATGAATATATGATCTTTGCTTCTGTCGGTGCTGGAATGAATATAAACGCTTTTTTGTATAAAACATAATTTAAAAAGTTGTTATATTTGTAACTTAAAATATAACAGATTTGAATAGACAAACTTTTTTAGGTTCCGTTATTATAGCGGGATTTCTCTTAGATGTATATACCTTTTTTGCTTTTAAAAGAGCCTTTGATAGTAAATTAATTCCTTATATATATTGGGGATTTCATATTCTATACTATGCATTATTTTTATATGGAATGTTTTATGGTAAAGATGAAGATTTTTGGAGAAAATTTAGCTTAATAAGTCTTACACTCCTTTATATACCTAAAATCTTTATTGCCTTTTTTCTAATTATAGAAGATGTTTTTAGACTCTTTTCAAAAGGTTACACAAGTTTAGCGGAAGGCTCATCTGAATTTCCTTCTCGTAGAAAATTTATTAGCCAATTAGCATTGGGTGTTGCTGCTATTCCTTTTTTAAGTGTTTTACATGGAATTATTATTGGAAAATATAATTTTCGAGTAATTAGTAAAACATTGTATTTTGATGATTTACCTGATGAATTTGATGACTTCACTATTACACAAATATCGGATGTCCATTCAGGGAGTTTTGATGATAAAGAAAAAATTGAATATGCAATTGATTTGATCAATAAGCAAAAATCCGATTTATTTTTATTTACAGGAGATATTGTAAATAATTTAGCTTCTGAAATGACTCCATGGATTGATATATTTAAAAAAATAGAAGCTCCTTACGGGAAAATGTCTGTAATGGGGAATCATGATTATGGGATGTACGGTCGTTTTAGTGAAAATGAAGCTGAGAATAAACGTTTAAAAGAAGAAAATCTACAAGATTTATATGGTGTACATAAAAAAATAGGGTTTGATTTGTTATTAAATGAAAATAGACAAATTGAAAAAAACGGTCAGAAAATTAATATTGTAGGAGTAGAGAATTGGGGAGCAAGTCAACATTTTCCTAAGAAAGGAAATTTGAAAAAGGCTACAGAAAATATTCAGGATAACGAATTTAATATTTTAATGTCTCATGATCCTTCTCATTTTGATTTTAAAGAAGCACATTATCGATCAGAGGCAGAGCGAAGAAAGTTGCATGATGAAAAACCTATTATTGAATTTGAAAAGAAGATGCACTTAACGTTGGCAGGTCATACACATGGAGCTCAGATGGGAATTGAAATTCCAGGTTTGAGATGGTCACCTGTAAAGTATTTTTATCCTAAATGGGCTGGATTATATGAAGAAGCTGGACGTTATTTGTATGTGAATCGTGGGTTTGGTTTTTTAGCCTTTCCCGGTAGAATAGGTATTTGGCCTGAGATTACTGTTTTAAAATTAAAAAAGAAAGTATAAAAAATCATTCCGTTAGAAAACGGAATGATTTTTAAGAAAAAATAAATTAGTTGATAACGTAATGTTATACTTATGTAATAACGTTTAATTTTTCTTTTAATTGTGTTAACATCTCTTTCACCATATCTTCCAAGTTATAGTTGTGTTGCCAATTCCAATCAGTACGAGCAGAAGTATCGTTAATACTGATAGGCCATGTATCAGCAATCGTTTGACGATAATCAGGTTCGTAATCAATTTTAAACTCAGGAATATGCTTTTTGATTTCTGCAGCAATTTCTTTAGGAGCAAATGAAATTCCACCTAAATTATAAGAAGAACGTACGGTAAGCTCTTTTTCATCTGCTTGCATTAAATCAATGGTAGCTTTGATGGCATCATCCATGTACATCATAGGTAAAGCAGTGCTAGCAGATAGGAAAGAAGTATATTTTTTTTCAGATAAAGCTTTGTAGAAAATGTCAACAGCATAATCGGTTGTTCCCCCACCAGCTTCTGTTTTCCAACTGATAAGCCCTGGATAGCGTAAACTTCGAACATCAACACCATATCGATTATAATAATATTCACACCATTTTTCACCAGCTAATTTACTAATACCATATACGGTAGAAGGATTCTTAGGAGAATGTTGAGGTGTTTGTTCTCGTGCTATATTTCGACCGTAAACAGCAATAGAACTAGGGAAAAATACACGTTTAAAGTGGCCTTCTCTTGCTTCTTCTAAAATAGAAAGTAAAGAATTCATATTCAAATCCCATGCTTTTAGAGGCATTTTTTCTCCTGTTGCAGATAGCATTGCTGCTAAATGATAGATTTGTGTAGGTTTATATTGTTTTATTAATTCTTGTAAACGTTCACGGTTCATGA
The DNA here is from genome assembly GCA_001880285.1 of Flavobacteriaceae bacterium UJ101. Classification (NCBI taxonomy): domain Bacteria; kingdom Pseudomonadati; phylum Bacteroidota; class Flavobacteriia; order Flavobacteriales; family Flavobacteriaceae; species Flavobacteriaceae bacterium UJ101. Next base: position 2,848,649 of record CP016269.1, read on the forward strand.
CATTAAACTCTTCAAAAGGCCCTGATTCTAAGACTTCTTTTGAAGGATCTTTGATATCTGTAGCAATAACATTATCGTTCCCGTATAATTCTCTCAATTTCAGGACTAAATCACTTCCGATTTGTCCTGAAGCTCCTGTTACTATAATAATTTCGTTTGACACGCTTCTTTATAAAAAAATTCGTATAAAAATAATTTTAATATTTTTAATAAACAAGAACTAAAATTTAAAAATCATTAAAAAATAAATCAAATATCATTTTAAAATTTATAATATGATAATTTGAAGTGCTTTTTGTTACGATAAATCTCTCATAATTTCTAACTCACGTTCTTTTTTCCATGTTCCTCCAGTAAAGTCAGGTATTTTGATTGAATTACTATTTTGTAAAACTGATAATTCAGATAGTGGAGTAATAGCACTCCACATAACACTATCATATATGTTAATATCTAATGGTAAGCCTAGGTTTAAGCAAGTAATTAAGCGGTAGACCATAACAAAATCCATACCCCCATGTCCTTGTTTATAATTTTCACTAATTCCTTGTAATTTTTTAATCATAGGGTGCTTAAAATCTTTTTTGTACTTGATGAAATCTTCTTTCGATAGCCATTCATGTCCCCAATATTTTAATTCTTTTTTATCATCAATGTATAATCGACTAGGATAACCGTTATGTACTGCATGAGTACCAATTACTTTGTTAATACGAGAATAAGGACTGCCTGTATGTACATCAAATTGTAACATAATAGTTTTTCCTTTTTCTGTTTTAATCATTGTAGTATTCATGTCACCACATTTAATAGAAGTATAAGGTTTGTTAAATTGTTTGGCTGTTTGACTTAGATTTAACTCTCTTGAACTCATCGATGTTAAATGGGAAAAAGTATCGCCACGTCCAATTTTCATATACATGCTAATGGGCCCTAAACCATGAGTGGTATAAAAATTTCCATCACGATTTACATGATGTTTAATACGCCATTGATCTTGGTAATAATGAGAGTCTAACATATGTTTTCTTAAATCATGTATGTAAGCTCCTTCTGCATGAGTTAAATCTCCAAAAATACCATTCTCAATCATATTTAAAACCCAAAGTTCTTCTTCATTGTAACAGCAATTCTCAATCATAATACAATGCCTTTGAGTTTTCTCTGCTGTTTCTATAAGTTTCCAGCAATCTTCTATCGTATAAGCAATAGGAACTTCGCAAGCGACATGTTTCCCGTGTTCCATGCTATATAATGCCATTGGAGTATGTAATTCCCAAGGAGTTGCAATCAGTATTAAATCAAGATCGTCTCTTTTAATTAAGTTTTTCCAATCGTTTTCATTATTACAATATGAAATTATTTTTTCTTTTTGAAGCGGTTGAATTTTATCAATAACAGTATCAACTTTTTGTTGGTTTAGATCAGATAAAGCAATAATCTCAGCACGATTATTTTCAATTAACCAATGAAACATTTGTGTTAAAACTTGCCCACGGTTTCCTAATCCAATTATTCCAACTCGAACTTTTTCTATAGGTTTAGTTTTTAAACCAAAAGCAGATCCGGTTACTTTTTTTGAAACATCTTCTAAAGCTTGTTGAATAAAATCAGAATTTATATGACCAAAAGAATATAAAGGTGTTGTTAATAAAGCAGAAGTGCCTATTAACGATTTAAGAAACTTATTTCTATTCATATGAAAAGTATAGAGTTATTAAAAACTAAAGATAAATAATAAATCCATTAAAAAATAATATAAATTCAATTATTCAGAATCTTATTTTTTGATTTTCAAATCAAGGTTTTTTACTAAAGGTTCAATACTTAAACCTTGAATAATAATAGAGAAGATTACAATCATATAGGTTATAACTAAGAAAAGTTCACGATGCATATCACTTGTAAGGCTTAAAGCCAAAGCAATTGATATTCCACCTCTTAGACCACCCCAAGTCATGATTATTTCCATTTTAGGAACAAATTTCAACCTCTTGCGTAGGATGAAAATAGGTAGAAATAAAGATAAATAACGAGAGAATAATACTAGAGGTAAAACCAATAAACTAGCAATTAAGTAATCTTCATTGTAAATCAAAATTAATAATTCCAGTCCTATCATTACAAATAGAATTGCATTCAATAAAATATCAACCAATTCCCAAAATTTATTGATATAAAGAGCTGTCATTTTTGATTTAGAATCATTTTTAGTAGGGTTGTTTCCAACAATTAATCCAATTGCGACCATTGATAAAGGTGCTGAAAAATGAAAATGTTGTGCTAGTATAGTTCCTCCCATAATAGTAGCCAGTGTAATAATAATTTGAACACTGTAATCATCAATAATTCGTAATAATCGAGCGGTCAACCATCCTAATAGAATACCAAAAATAATTCCACCTAGTACTTCTTGTCCGAATAAATGAAAAACATTAAAAAGTTCTAAATTAGATTTTTTTGATTCTGCAATTTTAAAAACAGTAAGAAAAATGACTACTCCAACACCGTCATTGAATAATGATTCCCCTACAATAATATTTTCTAATCTTTTAGGAATACCAGCTTGTTTTAAAATTCCTAATACAGCAATAGGGTCGGTAGGTGAAATCAAGGCACCAAATAATAGACAGTAAATAAAATCGATGGGTAGACCTATTATAGGTAAAATAAGATAGGTGAAACCTCCTACTAAAAATGTAGAAACTAAGGTTCCTAAGGTTGCAAAAATAATAATTGCTAAGCGTTGGACTTTTAATTGTTTAAGATTGGTATGAAAAGAGCCCGTAAAAAGTAAAAAGCTAAGCATAATATCCAATAGAATATGTGTAAAGTCTATGTGGGATATGAATTGTTTTACAGCTTGTAAAAATGTGTCATCAAAAAAACTGATAACGATAGCACACAGACTAGCAATTATGGTAATGATAACCAATCCAATGGTATTAGGGAGTTTTAATAATTTGATATTTAAACAGCTAAATAAAGCTGCTATAACTATTAGTATAGTAGCAATTAAGAAAGGATCCATAATTTGTACTTTAGAATTTTTAGGCAAATTTATGGATTCTAAGAGGTATAAATCAAAAGATTAGAGCGTTAATATACTTGATATCAATCATAGTGTTTTTAAAGAAAAAGATCCCAAATTTATTTTGGGATCTTTCTTTTTATTATAATGAATTCTTAGATATGAATCACTTCATCATAAGCGTCGGCAACCGCTTCCATTACCATTTCACTTAAAGTTGGGTGAGGGTGTACTGCTTTTAATACTTCATGACCTGTTGTTTCTAATTTACGAGCAACAACTGCTTCAGCAATCATATCGGTTACACCGTTACCAATCATGTGGCATCCTAGCCATTCACCATATTTAGCGTCGAAGATTACTTTAATGAATCCTTCAGAATCACCATTGGCTGTAGCTTTACCATTAGCAGTGAAAGGAAATTTACCTACTTTGATATCAAATCCTTTTTCTTTTGCTTGAGTTTCTGTTAAACCAACAGATGAAATTTCAGGATGACAATAAGTACAACCAGGAATATTTCCATAATCCATTGCTTCTACATGCATTCCAGCAATTTTTTCTACACAGATAATTCCTTCAGCAGAAGCAACGTGTGCTAATGCAGGTCCAGGAACAATATCTCCAATAGCATAATAACCTGGAACATTAGTTTGGTAGTAATCGCTTACTAAAACACGACCACGATCTGTAGATATACCTACATCTTCTAAACCGATTCCTTCTAAATTGGTTTCAACACCTACTGCTGATAATACGATATCTGCTTCTAAAATTTCTTCTCCTTTTTTGGTTTTAACATGAGCTTTTACACCTTCTCCAGAAGTATCTACTTTTTCAACAGAAGAATTGGTCATAACTTTAATTCCTTTTTTCTTGAAAGAACGTTCCAATTGTTTCGAAACATCTTCATCTTCTACAGGAACAATACGAGGTAAAAACTCTACAATTGTAACTTCGGCACCCATTGTGTGATAAAAGTCAGCAAATTCAACTCCAATAGCTCCAGATCCAACTACGATTAATTTTTTAGGAACTTCAGGTAACGTTAAAGCTTGACGATAACCGATTACTTTTTTACCATCTTGAGGTAAGTTAGGTAATACACGTGAACGAGCCCCTGTAGCGATAATGATGTGATCAGCTGAATATTCAGTTGTTTTACCTTCATTGGTAACATCCATCTTTTTCCCTGGTTTTAGTTTTCCAGCTCCCCAAAGAACATCAACTTTATTCTTTTTTAATAAGAATTCAACTCCTTTACTCATTTTGTTGGCAACTCCACGAGAACGCTCAATTACTTTATCAAATTCATATCCAACACCTTCTGCTTTTAAACCAAAATCTTCTGCATGTTGTAAATATTTGAATACTTGAGCACTTTTTAAAAGGGCTTTGGTAGGAATACATCCCCAGTTTAAGCAAATTCCACCTAAATTTTCTTTTTCAACGATGGCAGTTTTTAATCCTAATTGTGCTGCTCTGATAGCTGCTACATATCCACCAGGACCACTACCTAAAACGATTACATCGTATTTCATTATGAAGTGTTTTTTATTTTAAAATTTTTGAGCCACTAAATTACAAAATAGTTATGAAATAATGATAAGTATTAATTAGAAAGTATGTTTTTGTATGGTTAAGATTAAAACACTTTGATAAGGTAAAAAAAGTATAAAATAAGGGAAGTTTATACCAAAAGGATTAAATTAGCCGTTGATTAAGTAGAAATAATGGAATGAAAGATAAAATCCTGATTTTTTTAACGGTACTATGTACCTATATGCATGCGCAAATTATTAATACATATGATCCAACTTTTAATAGGCGAGATTCGATTCAAAAATTTGCTGAAAGAGAAAAGACTGATTCTACTAAAACGGTTTATATGCCTGAAGATTCAGATTATCGCTATTGGACGGAAAATTCAGATACATTGGTAATCGATCCTTCATTGTCACTAGCTAATTACTACAATCAAAATTATGCCCATAAAGATACTTACGGTTATATGTTAATGCCTAATATTGGTCAAGGTGCAAATGAGTTGATTTATCACCCTGACTTTAGTGTGGTACCACAAATGGGCTTTACAGGTAAGCGATTTAATTACAAAGGAGTTGATGATATTAAATATTATGATGTTCGAACTCCGGTAACGGAATTTAACTATCAAAGTGGTTATGAAGAAGGGCAGATATTAGAAACGACTTTTACACATAGTATTAATAAAACACTAAATTATTCCATAACGTATCAAGGATTACGTTCTTTAGGACGCTATAATGATCAATTGGCAAGTGATCGAAAAGTGATAGCAACATTAAATTATCGTTCTAGAAAAGGACGTTATAAATTTTGGACTCACTATGCTTCACAAAATATTGACAATGAAGAAAGTGCAGGTATTCGAGAGGTGACTGAATTTGAAAATGCAGATCAAAATTATACCGATCGTAAAACATTTACATCTAATTTACAAGGAGCTAGTTCTGAACTAGATTCCCGTCGATTTCATTTTGCACAACAATATGGTTTGTTGAAAGGAATTAGTAAGAAAGATTCTTCAACCTATCGTCCGATTACATTACAACATAAATTTACTTATGAAAAGCAAAAGTATTTGTATAAGGAATCAGAAGTAAATAGTTTTTTTGATAGTGATGTGATCACAGGAAAGGATCGAAGTTCGTTAAGTGAATACACTTGGTTAAGGAATGAAGTTTCGGCTATAGGTAATTTAAATGATAAACTTCGTTTAGAAGCAGGGATTTCCTATGATAATTTCACGTACGGATATGATTCTATTTTAGTTACAAATTTAATTAATGTACCGGCAGAGGTGAATGGAAATTTAATTTCAGCTATAGGAAAGTTAAATTTTAATTGGAGTGATCGATTGTATTTAAAAGCCGATGCTCAATATGCTTTAGGAGGAGATTATAGCAATTCGTACCAATTAAATTCTAATTTAGATTTTAAATTGATGGAGGATGTTTTATTAGATGGTGGAATTAATGTAGCTTCAACAGCACCTAATTTAAATATGGTTTTGAATCAGAGTTTTTATAGTGATTATAATTACTACAATAATTTTGATAAAATTAATAGCCAACAAATTCATTTAGGTTTACGATCGAATAAATACTTTAATGCAAAGGCCAATTTTTATAACATTAACAATTATGTCTTTATAGATGATACAGAGCGACCTAAACAATATGGAGGCTCATTAAATTTGTTTAATGTAACCGTAAATAAAACCTTTCGCTATAGAAAATTTGGTTTAGAAAATACCTTTACTTATCAAAAGGTAACCAATGGAGAAGAAATTTTACCTTTACCAGATTTTGTGACACGAAATACGTTGTATTATCAATCAAAAGCTTTTAAAGATAAAGCAGAGCTTCAAACGGGAATTTCATTCTATTATTTTGATAAATTTATGTCAAGAGCTTATTTCCCTGTATTAGGAGAATTTTCTTTACAAACATTAAATAGTACTAATTTAGATACAGGCGGAACAACGAATACATCTTCTGAAATAGGAGCGTACCCTTTGTTAGATCTATTCTTTAACATGAAGGTAAAAAGAATGCGTATTTATTTGAAATTACAACATTTTAATCAATTGATTAATGACGGAGGAAATTATTATTCTGCTCCTAAAACACCGTATACTGATTGGGTTTTCCGTGTTGGATTTAAATGGTATTTATTTGTTTAAACATTCTATTAAAAAAAGCCCAAAAAACATTTGATCAATTTCATAAGGTTTAGTATGTTTGCATTGCACTTGCCTTGGTGGCGGAATTGGTAGACGCGCACGACTCAAACTCGTGTTCCTTTGGAGTGTGGGTTCGATTCCCACCCAAGGTACAGAAAACCTCTCGAATCGTTTGATTTTGAGAGGTTTTTGTTTTTAACAGATACTTTGATCTTTATATATACCACAAATCGTGTTTTGATAGACTTTATTAAAAGAATTAATTGTCTTCGTATACTAAGCACTTCATATTAAAAAACTTGACAAAGTGTTCTTATCTAAAGAGTTTCCAAATTGTTTTGATTAAAAAGATAAAGTAGTGAGTATTTGACTTAATTATTGAGATAAAAATAATTTTTAATCAATATTAGGCTAATTTTTAAGTTCTAATAATTTAAAAACTTAAAAAACTTGAACTTAAAAATAGATTTAATTTACAATCTTTACATATAAAAACATAAAAGATAATATGAGTATGAAAAAACATCTACTGTTAGTAGTTCCATTGTTTGGATTATTTTCTTTATTAAAATCCCAAGAGATCGAGTGGCAAAAGAGCTTGGGAGGAGCTCAGGAGGAGTATTTATTTGATGCCATTCCCACCTTAGATTACGGATATATAGTAGCAGGAAGTTCCGTTTCCTCTAGTAGCGGTACCAAAGAATTACATTCTTATGGTAATTTAGACTATTGGATTTGGAAGATGAAGGAGAACGGCGACTTAGAATGGGAACAAAATCTAGGGGGAGCAGGGAATGACTTTTTACGAAGCATTCGCTATACTTCCGATGGAGGGTATATTTTAGGAGGTTCCTCTGATTCCCCTATTAATGAAGTAAAAACCGATTCGTGCAGAGGAAAGCAAGACTATTGGGTGGTCAAATTAGACGCCTTTGGGGCTACCCAGTGGCAAAGGACTTTAGGAGGGTCAGAAGACGATCAGTTGGAAGTGATTCGTCCATTAAGTGATAATGAGGGGTACATTCTAGCAGGAACATCAAGTTCATCAAACCACTTTGAAAAAGAAGAAGAAACCCGAGGCAACACGGATTATTGGATTGTAAAGATAAACGCCTCAGGGGCTACCCTGTGGCAGAAAACCTTAGGAGGGAACTATGCTGATCAAGTAAAGGGTTTAGAAGTATTACCAGAGAACAAAGGCTATATCGTATACGGTTATTCGAATTCTACCATTTCAGGAGACAAAGAAACAAAAAATCATGGTTTAGGTGATGTTTGGGTAGTGCGTTTAACATCAGAAGGTGAAGTGCTATGGCAAGAGAACTATGGAGGAAAAGGGGATGATATCCCGACAAGTTTGCAAATCACAGAAGAAGGGAACTATGTATTATTAGGTTACAGTAATAGTAATACGGAAGAAGGTATGGACTATTGGTTAATGGAATTTGATGATTTAGGAAGCATACATTTTGAAGAGACCTACAACGTAGGAACTACGGATATAGCGACAGGACTTACGAAGAACAAAGATCATAGTTATTTAATTAGTGGCTATACCCGAACGAATTATAAGAATACGAATGGTCAGGAGTCTAAAGGAATAGAGGACTATGTGGTACTCAAAGTAGATAAGAGAGGAAAGAAACAGTGGGAGAGGCAGATAGGAGGAAAAGGATCAGATCGTTTATTGAATACGGTACAGACAAGAGATGGTGGATATTTACTATCTGGAACATCGAATTCAAATGCTAACCGAGACAAAAGTGAAAGAAGTAATGGTTTGAAGGATTACTGGGTGGTGAAGTTAAAAGATGAGGCAGTGGATGTAGAGGAAATAGAAGAAGATCGAAGCATTCAATTGTATCCTGTTCCCACGGAGCGTTATCTAACAGTGGTAGTACCGTATGATTTTCAACAAGGATCAGCCCATATTTATGATTATGCAGGTCGTTTATTGCAAAGTCAGGAGTTAAAGAGTAGAACGGAAGTATTGGATTTACTGGCCTTAGGCAGTGGTTTGTATATCATAAAGATCCAAACGGAGAAAGAAGAAGTAAGTAAGAAGATAATAAAGAAATAATAAACCAATTAATTTAAAATAGAAGATGATGAAGAAATGTATATTGTTAATCATTATAGGACTGTTGTTCTTACCTGCTTATGGATGGGGGCAGGAAGAAGATCCTGTAGATTATGGAATTAATAAAATTTATCCAGTAAGCCCACAAGCAGCTAGTTTAGGGAAGTATGGAGATATCCCTGTGAACTTAGCAACAGGTAGAATAAATTATCAAATACCTTTATATACGATTAAAGAAGGTGATATTGAACTTCCTATCAGTTTATCATATAATTCTAATGGATTACTAGTAAACGATGTTTCTGGAAATGTAGGAATAGGTTGGTCTATTAATAGTTCAGGTAAAATAATTAGAAAAGTGAATGGAAATACGGATATGTATGAAGGAAATGGAGCTAGTCATATTGGTTATTTACAAAAACAAGGAGGATCTTATATAGGAGATAAATTAAGAGATTATCATCAAAATAATTATCCCGATCCTTCTACTAATGATGAAACTGCTAACTTAATTTGGAATGCTTCAAAGTCAGTGGGACAATGGGAAACAAAACCTGATAAACATACAATTTCTACTTCATTACTAAATGAAACATTTTATTTTAACGAAAAGAAAGAACCTATCTTTTTCCCTTATAGTAATACCAAAGTAGAAATACTTAATGATTATATAGCCAATGGTTTTAAAATACAAGACGATAAAGGTTATGAATATGTATTTGATCAGCCAGATTATACTGAAACAGAACAATTAGGAGTAAATAATGATGTACCTGCTAGTTATTATGTTAGCGCATGGAATCTTTCTTCAATTAAGAGTAAAAAAACAAATTCTCAATTAGAATTTAAGTATATAAATACGTCCTTTAAAGATGAAAGAGTATCAGAAATTTACTTACATAGTGAGAATTATGCCAATACAGGAGGAGGGTTATGTAAAGCGGATAATTATATAAATCATCGTACTTTACATACTAATTCAACAGAGAAAAAAATAGCTAAGATTTTATTTTCTAATGGAAAAGTGCTCTTTGAGTATGAAAAGAAAGGGAAAATGACTCTATTAAAGAACATGTTAGTTTATCAAAATGATCAAATTTTGATGTCATATGAGTTTATTTATAAGCAATTAAGTCCTAAAAAACATGTGTTATTAGAAATAAAGAAAAAAGGAAAACAAGGAAAAGTTATTCCTTTTTATAATTTCATTTATGAGAATACTAGTAATTCTTCTAATGACAATTTAGATGATAATTTTAAACAAGATCGTTGGGGGTATTATAATGCAAAAAATAATACGAGTTTATTATATCTTCCTGAGAAGATTAGACCAACTCATTCTAATCCAGATCGTAATCCTAATATAGAAGCTTTAAGTATAGGGGTGTTATCTCAAATTAATTATCCTACAGGAGGTTATTCTAAAATTTATTATGAAGGGAATCCTTTACCCAAATCTGAAGTTCCGGAATATATTTTTATAACAAAAACAGAGAAGTTTGAAGTAGAATTAAAGGCAAATGAAGGACGAACAAAGAGTAAAACGTTTAGTATTACATTATCAAATGATGTACCCACACAAGAACAAGATGTTAAGGTTGTTGTAAAGGGACGTTGGGAATCTATAATAAACGGAGTTCCTTCAAATCCTGTTGGCTATGGAGAAATAAATGTTGATGGTTTTATTCATTATACATTTATTACTGAAAATGGTAATAAAAGAGAAGATATTAAAACATATAATTTGGAGAATGTTGAATCAGGTAAGAAAGATTTTAATATATCAATAGAACGAGCAAGCCAAAGTTTAGATGGTAAAATTAATATTGAAGTACAGTATATAGTTAAAGAAAAATATGATTCTAATAATCATCCTGAACAATTTTTAGGTCTTCGAGTAGTGAAAACAGAAGATTGTAATCAAGAGGATTGTTACATAAAACAATACAAATATAATGAAGGTCAAATTTTAAATCCTTATTTAAATGATCGTAATAATCATATTTCTAGAATGGAATATTCAGTCCTATGTTCAAATAAGTCGAGTTGTACTCAGTATGTTGAAACCCCTATTACCGTAATTCCATGGGCTAATTTTCAAGGAAGTCCTGTTATTTATACACAAGTTTCTACCTTTACAAAAAACCAAAAGGGTGATGAGTTAGGTAAAAAGATACAATATTTTTCGTTTGAATCAGGTACGAATATTTATTCAGGAACGGATGTATATGAAAGACCTGATTGGAGAAATGGTCAATTGGAAAAGGAATTGATTTATAAAAGGAACCAGGATGGTAGTGATGAACTAGTTTCATCATCGGAGAATAAATATGAAATTATCCCTTCATTTGAGAAAGTTTTTGCTAAACAAAATAGTAAAGATATTGTATCCTTTTCTTCAAGGAGATCTAGATATAATTATTTTATGTTTGCAGGTCAATGTACTTACAGTAGAGGAGTTCAAGCCGTTAAAGAAGGAGGTTTTGGAGAACCTTTTATCAATGTTTTAAATACGGAGCGTTTCAATTTAATAAGAACTATAAAAAAAGATTTACTTGACACAAACAATCCAATAGAAACAATAATAGACTATTCTTATAAAAGGCCTGAAGGTTATGTAGTCTCAAGTAAAACAACCAATAGTAAAAGTGAGGTAATCGAGACTTCATACCAGTATGCTCATGATTTACCTAGTGAGCCTTATGTAAACAGTTTGATAGCGGAGAACCGTATTGGTATTCCCTTACAAACGACGGTAAAAAATGGAACTACATTGGTATCAGATCAGTTAACGGAATATGGCGTATATGGCGACTTGTATTTACCCAAAGCAGTATTCAGTAAAAAAGGAGGAGCTGTTAGTAAAGCAACAGCAGATCGTAAGCTAACGTATGACAGGTACGATGCCAAGGGTAATGTATTACAATACCACACAGAGGATGGCTTATACACGAGTATTATATGGGGCTATAATGGACAATATCCTATAGCGAAGGTAGAAGGAGCCGAATATAATGAGATTAGTTCCTATGTTAATAATATAGGAGGATTACGAACAGGTGTTCCAAGTGCGATGGTGACAACCTATACGTATGAACCCTTAGTAGGTGTGGCGAGTATCACGGATCCGAGTGGACAAGTACAGCGGTTTGAATACGATGACTTTAATCGTTTAAAGCGAGTAAAGGATCACCAGGGGAATATTATCAAGACATACGATTACCGTTACAAAAACCAAAACTAAATAAGGACATGAAAACAGATAAAATATACCGTTATAGTATACTAATAGGATTACTGATAAGTTCATTAAGCCTTTTAGGTCAAGAACAATCTCTAGAATCTCTAGAAGATTTTAGAATAGAAGAAGATGATAAAGTGGTATCGGCCTTATTAAAATCCCAGAATGTAGTGATTCCTAGGGGAGATGAATCGGGGGGGCAAACGAGTGGGAGCACGCCCATGCTTCGAAGTGGACGAAGTGCTCGAGCATCCTCTCGAAGTCTTGTAGGATCATCAGGATCTCGTTCTTTAGAACATATAGTATCGGGCTTGGTTACAGCAGAGGAATTGGAGGGATCTACAAGTAGATCCCAAAGTATTCGGGTACGATCATCACGGACATTATCAAGCTCACAAACGACCCGTACAACTACAAGTTTATACAAAGAACCCGAGTGGTTGCTTAAACATGATATGGAAGTTACACCGACTACACAGGGGTTAACTATAGAAGCCTCACAACCTTTTAATACAAAAGAAAGTAGAGACTTCAGTATTGCTATTAGTGCTTTGCAATCAGAAGACGAGGCTTTGATTGAGTTTGTGGCAGATGGTCAAACTGTTCAATCAATTGGATTTTCTACTATTTCAGCTGATGGGAGTTATAAAAGTGCTTTTAGAGCTTATATCAGACGTAGTTATTATTTTATAGCGAGTTCTCATGGAGAAGAGGTGCATTCTCAGACCAATATAGGGTCGGTGCGAGCTGGTGATCGGGTTAAAATAGCAAAAGATGCTTCACATGTGTATTTTTATTTGAACAATACTCTTTTAAAAACAATTAAAATAAAAGGAGAATACCAGCAAGAACGTTACCATGGAAGCATAGGTATAACAGACTTTTGGAGTGATGTGCCTTATAATAAGATGACACAAGTAAAGTTAGAAGGCTTTACTTATGCAGAGCCGAAGTTTGCGATGGATCCTATGTGGTATATAAATTATGATATCAAGACGACTCCAACAGAAAAGGGGCTATTGGTAGAGGCGACCCAGCCGTATCATGAAGCGATAAACAATCCGAGTCGCTTATTGAGTATGGCAACATTAAAGCCGATAGCCTCAATAGAATTTGTAGCAGACGGGACGACGGTACAAACGATAGGATTTCCAGTGAAGCAGTCGGATGGGAGTTATAAGAGTGCTTTTTGGGCTTATATACGACGTAATAACTTTTTTATAGGGAGTCGCAGTCCTTATGGAGTGGAAGAACATAGTCAGACGTCAATAGGAGGAGTGCGAGCAGGCGATCGGGTTAAGATTTCGAAGGATCAAGATCAGGTTTATTTTTATTTGAATGGGAGTTTGTTAAGAACGATAGGGATAGCAGAAGGCTCTAAAGATATATCATATTATGCCAGTGTAGGCATTGCGGATGCTTTTTCGAGTGCGCCATACAATAAGTTAAGTGAATTACGTATAGAAGGACTTAACAAGTATACGGGTAATATACCGAGATGGCATATAGATCGAGACGAGGATGGTTATGGGAACCGCTACAATTACATTACCCAGACTTTGCAACCTGATGATTTTATATTGGATGGGAGTGATTGTAATGATTGGGATGCCTCGGTTTATACGAGTATATGGTATGAAGACAGTGATGGAGATGGAAAAGGAGATCCTAATAGTAAGAAAGAGGGATGTGAACAGCCTGAGGGCTATGTATCGAATGATAGGGATGTATGTCCAAGTGTAGCTTCAGAGTCGGCTAATGGATGTGCTCCATTACCGGATCCTATTTTATCAGATCAGAATTATATATATGTAGAAGAACCCTTAGAGGCAACGGCAAGTATCACAACAGGGACCCAGAGGTTGCAGAGCATCCAATATTTTGATGGATTAGGAAGGCCGACGCAAAGTATTGGCATTCAGCAGAGTCCAGCGGGGAAAGATCTAGTGACCCCGATTGTGTATGATGAGTTTGGAAGACCAACCCACGATTACTTACCGTATGAGAGTAGTCAGAATACAGGTGCCTATATAGAGAATACCACAGCAATAACAGGAGTTGAACGTTATTACAGTACGCATTACGACAATGAAACCCATCCCTTTAGCCAGAAGGAATTAGAAGCTTCACCATTGAATCGAGTATTGAAACAGGCGGCACCAGGAAAAGCATGGAATTTAGGGTCAGAACATGAGATTGAGTTTGGGTATGAGACGAACACCACAGATGAAGTGAGACGTTTTGATGCGAAGACGGATGCTAATTTTGTACCGAGTTTAGAGAATAAAGGTTATTATGGAGCGGGTGAATTATACAAGACGGTAACCAGAGATGAGAATCATACCCAGGGCAAAGCGCATACGATAGAGGAGTTTAAAGATAAAGAAGGACGAGTCGTATTAAAACGAACGTATGATGATACAGAGAGTGCATTGGATACGTATTATGTTTATGATATATACGGTAATCTAAGTTATGTCTTACCTCCGAAGATGAAAGGGAGTAAAGAGAACTTATCGGAATTAGGCTATCAATACCAATATGATGGACGAAATCGTTTGGTGGAGAAGCAACTACCAGGGAAAGATCGGGAGTATATGGTATATGACAAGCAAGACCGATTGGTAGCAACACAAGATGGGAATTTAGGAAAAGATAAAATCTGGATTTTCACTAAATACGATCAATTTGGAAGGGTATTGTATACAGGGAAATTGACAGGAGGTAGTCGAACAGAAGTTCAAAGTGCCGTAAACGCAAAAGGAAGCAATAATGAAGTTCGATCAAATACAGGATTTAAGGAAGATGATCAACTAACGATACCTTATACGAATACGGGAGCATATCCAGAGGCTAAAATTACAACAGAAGTATTAATGGTGAATATCTACGATGATTATCCATCTGAGAGTTTAGGAGGAGCAAGTAGTATAGAAGGACAGCCGGTGATAACGGCAAGTAGTGTTCCAAGTACGAAAGGATTACAAACGGCTAGTTATGTAAAAGTAGAAGGACAATCGAAATGGATGAAGAGTTATACGTATTACGATACGAAATCGAGACCTGTACGAGTGTATACAAAGAACTATTTAGGAGGTCATACAGTAGTGGATAGTAAACTAGACTTTAGAGGAAAAACAGAGTACACTAAAACGAGACATAAACGAACGAGTAGTACAACTACAGAACAAGAAACCAAGACTTGGTATGAATACGATCATGCCGAACGTTTGGTTGGTACAAGGCAACAAGATGCAGGAGGACAAGAAGTGACCTTAGCACATAATGTGTATGATGGATTAGGACAATTGCAAGAGAAGCAAGTAGGGAATGGATTACAGAAGGTTGATTATAGGTATAATATACGAGGATGGCTGACGGATATTAATAATGCGACCACAAATGAGAACCCAGAGAATGATTTGTTTAGCTTTAAGATTCATTATGATAGTATAGAGACTAGTATAGGACATGTAAAAGGTTTATATAACGGAAATATTAGTCAGACGCAGTGGAAAACGGCCAATGATAATAAGCTGAGAAGTTACGGATATGAATATGATGCACTAAACCGAATTAATGTGGCATTGTATGAAGCATCGGGAGTTACACCAAATTCCTATAATGTAAGTAATATAACGTATGATGAGAATGGTAACATTAAGAGTTTAAATAGATGGATGCAAGAGGGTGTTTTAATGGATCAGTTGACGTATACATATGATTCAGGAAATCGTTTAATGAAGGTGTTAGATAAGGGTAACGGTAATGGATTTAAAGATGATGCTGATATTTTAAATAATAATCAAGATTATTGGTATGATGTAAATGGAAACATGACCCAAGACAAGAACAAAGGGATTACCCATATAAAGTACAATCATTTAAACTTACCGATTGAAATTGTATTTGCAGGAGGAAATAAAATAGAATATCTTTACGATGCAGCAGGAATGAAGTTGCAGAAGAAGGTCATTGAAGAAGGAAAAGAGGATGTAGTTACCGACTATTTGGATGGTTATCAGTATGTAGATGGAGTATTAGAATTTTACCCACATGCAGAAGGTTATGTAAATATGAAGAGTGGTACGCCTGAATACGTATATAATTATACGGATCATTTAGGGAATGTACGAGTGAGTTATGTTAATGAAGATGGAAAAGCAAAGATTGTAGAGGAATCGAACTATTATCCGTTTGGTTTGAGACATAAGGGTTATAACAACCAATCTAACCCATTGACAGATAAATATAAGTACGGATATTTAGGACAAGAGAGACAAGATGAGTTAGGACTTAACTGGCATACATATCGTTATCGAAATGCTGATCCAGCATTAGGAAGATTCTTTGGAATTGATCCAGTATCGGAAGAATATATGTCCATTTCAACATATCAGTTTGCACATAACAATCCTGTTTGGAAGATTGAGATAGAAGGATTAGAAGGTCAAGAGACTAGTGGTAACGATGTTGTAAATAATGAACCTGTGGGGATAAAAGGAGAATTTGGGATTGGATTTGGAAAAAGAGTTGGGCTTTCAATTAATGTTTTAGGTATTGAATTATCAGGTGTTTACGATAGAGGAAGTGCTAGGTTTGAAGTGGAATTAGGAGTTAATGAAAATGGAGATATTATAGGTGATGCTAATGCTGTTTATACCGAAGGGTATGAATTAAGTACTCCTTTTTATGGAGAAAAGCAAGAAACAAAAATAAAATATAAAGATTATTCATCAGAAAAAGAAGGTAGTTTAACAACAGTAGTTCCTGAACAAAATGTTAATGCCGAAAAAGAAAGTGTATCGGGTTATAATGTAGGTAATGTTAATATTGAAAATAAAGTTTCTGAACAAGGAAGCTTTAAAGTAGAAGAGTATAAATCTACTAGTTCTAAAAATGTAGTACATCATGTAAATACTTCTACAGGTTCATTCAAAGGAAGTGGAAATAAAACAAAATCTCAAAATGGTAGTATAACATTATTTGGTATAAGTGCAAATGCAGGAATAAGTGTAGATGCAGCAGTTAAAGTTGAAGGAGGGACTAATAACCCTAATCCTTATAGTCAATCACCTGGTTATTATGGAAGCAGGTGTTTTATTGAAGGGACAGGTATATTGATGGAGAGTGGAGAACAAAAAGTAATTGAGCAAATAAAAGTTGGAGATGTTATAAAAACTTATAATTTTAATACAAAAATGATAGAAAATAAAAAGGTATTACATATTGATAATCCTATACATTATCATTTTGTTAAAATGTATTTTTCAAATAACGTAATAAATGTAAATACAGAAGATCATCCTTATTATGTTAAAGGAAAAGGTTGGGCATCATTTAATCCTCATTTAACTAAATCAAATTATAATTTAGATGTTAAAAAGATAGAGATTAATGATGATGTTTATTTTTATGATGATAAGGAAGGTAGTTTGATTAATATTAAATTGATTAAACTAGAAAAAATTAATAAAAAGTTAAGAACATATAATTTATCTGAAGTGGAAGATAATCACAACTTTTTTGCAAATAAGATTTTGGTGCATAATAAATTTTAATATAATATGAATTTTAAAATTAAAAGAGGATTAAGTTTTGGTATTGATTTAATGATAATAGCCTTGTTGATAATAATTATAGAATTTATAATTGAATTTAATGATGACTATTTCTATTATATGATGTATGGCTGTTTATTTTTAAAAGATGTTTTATCAAAAAAAGGATCTTTAGGTAAATTAATATTGGGCTTAAAATTAGAAACGAATAATAATCAGTATCGTTATTTTCGAATTATTTCAAGGAATTTCTCTCTAGTTTTGTGGCCAATAGAAGCTATTGTTTTTACTATTTATGGTAAAAGGATAGGAGATTATATATTTAAAACCGATGTGGTATTAGATAATAAAATAAATGATAGCATATAAATTGATATAGTTAAAGTAAAGCAGTCTATCCGTAAAAAGTTAGGCTGCTTTTTTAAATTTTAGTGTGATAGTTAAGTTTGGGATAGGGAAAGGCGATAGCCTCCCGTTTGTCAGAAAAATAGAATATCTTTACGATGCAGCGGGAATGAAGTTGCAGAAGAAGGTCATTGAAGGAAGTAAGACAACAGTAACGGATTATTTGGATGGTTATCAGTATGTAGATGGAGTATTAGAATTTTACCCACATGCAGAAGGTTATGTAAATATGAAGAGTGGTAAACCTGAATATGTGTATAATTATACGGATCATTTAGGGAATGTTCGGGTGAGTTATGTAAATGAAGATGGAAAAGCAAAGATTGTTGAGGAATCAAATTATTATCCCTTTGGTTTAAAACATAATGGTTATAACAAAGTAGTATATCCAATAGCGGAGAAGTATAAGTATGGTTATAACGGTAAAGAACTTACGGATGAGCTAGGTTATAATATGCTAGAGATGGATATGCGCCAATTTGATCCAGCCATTGCAAGGTGGGTAGTTCAAGATCCAGTAGTGCATCATAGTATGAGTTCTTATACCGGTTTTGATAATAACCCAGTGTTTTGGGCAGATCCTAGTGGGGCGGATTCGGAAACCATGCGCTTACAAGGAACTGATGGTAAATGGCATACTTTAAAAGAAGGTGAAGATTATGAAACGGTTTATCAGGCTGAGGATAGTGGGGATAATGATGGCGATTACTATGATCAAGATGGAAACTATTTATTTTCTGATGGAATAGATGATGGACGAGTGTATCAATTTAATAGTGATGTAAATGTTTTTAACTTAAATATATTTAATTATTTAGGTAAAGTGAATAAAGTAAAAATGACTTTTACTGGAAAAGCTAACCCTAAAAAACTGAAAGAAGCTATTGGAGTTTTAAATTTGATACAAGTATTAAGTAATGGTCAAGAATTTATTCGTATGAGTTTTGAAGCGGTAGGAGGTCCTTGGGGTAATGGATCGCCTGAAAATGGGAAATACTTAGTTCATACGTTACTGGATAGAGGTCCGAAAGGATGGTACAATAAAGGGATGACTAAAAAAGGTATTGGCTTTAGTTTAAATGTTGATCCTTTATTTAAAACGGGAAGATCTTTACTAAGAATTCATCCAGATGGAGGGAAATATTATGGTACACAAGGTTGTATTGGATTGACATGTGATGTAGGTGGATTAGTGAAATTTAGAGATTATACACAAAATATTCTTGCATCTCAAAAAAATATCTCTCTTGAAATAAATATATTAAATAATCCTAATAATAATGGGTATGGAAAAAAAGTTAAGTCAAATGGAGAATAGAATAATTATATTTTGTTTAGTATGTTTATTTGTATCATGTAAAGAGATTTATAAAATAAAAAATGATTTAATAGAAAGTAGATCTCAAACAAAAGTTAAAAGAGAAATAACTTCTTTTAAACCTGATATGATAATTAATAATCAAATTACTTTTATGAAGTCTTGTGATTTTTTAGAAAATACAAAAAAGTATAATGGGAGAATATTTATAAAGAATAAAATGAATACTCAATGTTTGGTTTTAGGAACTAATTATGGAGGAGGGGAAAATGAATTTAAAGAAGCAGAGATAGTATATTTTAAAGATTTAGATTTTAAAAAATATTCTGTTGATAAAAAATCTTTAGATTTTTATACTATGGATGTAAAAGAATTTATAACAGAATCTTTTATACAACTAGGAATGTCAAAACATGAAATTATTAAAAAGAAAGGATTAGATTATGAAGAAGTAAAGAATGGTATTTCTTATGTTTTAAAATATCCTAATGCTAAGATTTTGAAAGAATATAATATGCCTTCCTATTGTGCAAATTTTTATTTCAAAGACGGTAAATTAATAGAATATTCTTTTGGATTTGAAACTCCATAAAATGAAGTTATTACAATTGTTAACACTATTTATATTGTTAAATAGTTGTTCTAAACAAGGAAAAATAAAAAAAAATCAAGGTTCTTTAATAAAGAATGATACTATTATATATTATGATCTTGAAGAAATTAGTTTAGAAGGTACTGAGGTAAAAGTTCTTTATTCTAACGATACTATTAATAAGGCAACTATTAATATTTATGGAGAAACTGGTCAAAATGAAATTATTTATATTTTTAATAATGATATTATAAATGTAGAGGAGAAAGTTTACCAATATGAAGAACCGATAAATGTTTCTTCAGGAAATAAGCCACATTTGAAATCTTATCAAAAATATACTATGAATTATGAAGGAGAAATTGAAAATAATGATGATGAAGAAATAATAGATGTTTTTGATGTTTTCAGATCTAAAATACCTTTTTATTTAAAATAATTAAGAAATATAATAAGTTTGATTTTTTAATTAGTATACAAAAGTAATGGTCTAAATTTTATAGGTCATTATTTTTTGTTTTAAAAATAATAGTTTATTTTTATTATGTTTTATTAAATTTTCTAAAAAATGTTATTTGAGATATTTAGGTCATCATTATAACAAAGTTCAAAATAGAAAAGATATAATATGGGATTAGAATAACATTAGCTAACTTTAAATTATGAAAATAAATATTATTAACCTTTTTATTTTTACTGGAGTTATACAAGGATTTATTTTTGGAATATTTATTTTTACATCTCCTTTTTTTAAAAGTAAAATCAATAGATTTTTAGCTTTAACTATAATTACTTTATCATTAAGTAATTTGAATTATTGGTTTATTGATACAGGGTTAGAAAAGAAATATAGTTTAATTGATATAGTTTATTTACCATGGAATTTGATTTTTCCTGTTTTTTTCTATTGTTATGTAAGTGAATATTATAAAAATTATATTACAAACAAGAAATTTATAATACTTTCTTTACCTTTTATTTTATCAAGTCTTTATCATATTTTTATTAAAATTAATAGTTATGGATTAAATAAAACGGAATATTTTTCTAATGTATCATTATTTTATTCATTGGAAGAGTATTTTGCTATTGTGATTACAATTATTTCTGGAATAAAAGCATACACTATAATAACTGAAAAAAAAACAGATTTATTAAATAGCCTTTCATGGTTAATAGATTTTTTAAAAGCGGGATTAATATTAATTATCATCTGGATAACGGTTTATTCTGCATCATTAATTTTTAATTTCTATAAGTCATGGATTTTTTATCCTTTATGGATAGGATTATCTATATTATTTTATTGGATAGGATATAGAGGTGTTTTTCAATTCAAATTAATTAAGGAACGTTTTAAAATTAATGAATTGAGAGAAATATATAAACAATCGAATATAGAAAATAAAGAAGAAACTTCTGAAAAAATTAAAAATAAAAATAATTCTACTTTTATAGAAGAAAACCCATTATTTGTAAAGTTTGAAAATTTAATACAAGAAAAACATTTATATAGAGACCCTTCATTAAGTTTAGAATCTGTTTCTGAAGAATTAAATATTAGTTCAGGTTATCTTTCTCAAATTGTGAATAAAATAACCAAGAAAAATTTTTCAGATTATATCAATACCTATCGAATTGAAGAGATCAAAAAAATGTTAGTGGACCCTGAGTTTGAAAAATATAGTTTGCTAGCTATTGGTTTGGAAGCAGGTTTTAATTCTAAAACCTCTTTTTACACAGTGTTTAAGAAACATGTTGGACTTACACCTAAGCAATATAAAGATAAAAATCATCCTATTTTAAAATGAAAAGAATTGTTAGATGTTTATATTAAAAGTAATAATCAAGACAGTTTAATTAAGGCTTTTTATACCATTGGAGAAGAAAACTTAACGGAATATATACCTTTGTTGTTAACAGAAACTCATGATGAAAGAATTTCACATAACGCACTGTTTAAAGGGATTTCAGTGTATCAAAGTAAAATGTTAGCTTTGGAAAAAATATCTAATTTAAAATCTCCATGTAAGTTAACTTATCAATATGATTCTATTATTGTGAATTTTTATACCAATTGGGCTTTTAATAAAGATAATTTCAATAAATTAATAAAAAATGAATTTAACTAAATTAAGTAAAACCATATCACATGCTTTAAGACATAAACTTGAACTATACAATTTAAAACTTAATAAAGAAGGTTGGGTTGAGTTGGAACAATTAATTCAATCATTAAAAAAAGCGGATTATAAAGAATATAAAGTGTTGAGTATTGAAGATATAGAAGAAGTAATAAAAACTTCTCAAAAGAAGCGATTTGAAATGAAAAATGGACAAATAAGAGCTTTTTATGGACATTCTATAGATCAAAAAATGGTAAAAGAAAGTACTTTACCACCTGATATTTTATATCATGGAACGATTAAAGCAAATGAACCGTTGATTCTTGAAGGAGGTTTAAAACCAATGAATCGACAATACGTTCATTTGTCGGAACATATTGAAGAAGCAGAATTGGTTGCGAAACGTAGAAAAAATAAGGAGACCATAATCTTAACAATTAAAGCTGAAGAGGCCTTTTCAAATGGAATTGCATTTTATAAAGAAGGGCAAGGAATATGGTTGGCTGATCAAATCCCAGCAGATTATATTAAAATTATTGACATAAAACAATGAAAAAAATATTTGGAATAAAAACCCGATATGGAATTATAAAAGGAAGAGATGGTATTTATCTTGATTCCATTGTATCTCATGATGAAACTAAAATTACTTTTGAGGGTGAATTTAATACAGATTTAGGATTTAAAAAGTATACACTAAAATTTTCAGGAATTGTTTATTTACAATCAATTGAATTAGATTTTTGTAATAAGATTTATATGGAAAGCTTTTGTGTTATTGAAGATTCTACATTAATCAAAAGATTTAAAAAATTAAATCATTCTAATAAATTAAATGAAAATCATAAACACTATTATTTTCAAACTTATGATACTGTATTTGAGATAGTAGCTGATCATTATGATTTGACATATTAAACAATATTAACATTTTTATTATTAATGTTTGAGTTTTTATACATATTATTTTTTAGATATTTTAATATGTTTTAGAAGATTTTTCTAACTGATTTGACTATAATAAAAAAATACTTATTAAATCTTAATTAATGTTAATTAATATTGTGTAAATTTGGATAACTGCTTATGGTTATAATAGTTGTAAGTAGTATAGTTATTTGAAAACCTAAAATCACCATTACTGTAAATCCTGTATCTTTATATAATTAATTTTAAAAATTTATAAAGATGAAAAAAGTATTAACTTTAGCCGTATTAGTATGTTTAAATCTAGTAACATTTTCTTGTAGTGATGATGATTCTAACGAAATGAAACAGAGCAATGCAGAACTACAAATTCAAGCAATCGAAAAAGGTGAAATTGAACCACCGGGAGATAGAAGAAAATAAGTTTTTACTAATATCTATTCTTATAATAGGAGTTATTGTAGCATTTTTACCTTTTGTAAGTAATTTTATACCGAGAGGATTTATGCCTGATTTTGCGGGTTTTAAAGACTTTAGGCGTTTTGTTTATGCTATAAGTCAGCCCGTTTCTATGCTCTTTTTTTCCATTTTTGTTTTGGTTGTTTCGAGCTATTGTAATAGAGAAATTAAACGATTATTATCATTATTTTCTCTGCCTTTTATTGCAACATCTGTTTTTAATATTATTTGGGTCTTTTATTACGATCCAGATTTACCAACTTGGGCATATTATACAATAATAGCAATCGCTTCGATTACAATAACAATTGCAATATGGTCTTTTTATAATTATAAAAAATCTATTGAATCAAAATTTGTTAAGACAATCAATTACATATTATACAATCGAGTGGAAACGGTTTTACCTTTAGTTAAGGAAGAAGATCAAGCTAAACGAGCTGAAATAGCATTAGAAAATGAAGATAAGTTAAAAGAAACCTTGAATGAAGTATTTTGAATCAATTGTAAATTGGTTTAAAATACTTTTTAAACCAACAGAACCTAAAACGATTATACCTTTAAAAATCATCTTTTCAAATTTAAAAGAAGACGGTCGTTTTGATATGGATTTGTTGGATAAAAATGTACGTTGTACAAGAGAACACTTAATATTAATTAAGAATGAATCACTTGAGAAAGTAAAAAAACTTAAAACACAAAATCAAGAAGTTCGAGAAACATTAAATAAAGTTTTAGAAAGGCATGATGATCTAACCGAAGAAATGGTGGAGGAGATAGTGAAAGTGGTTAAAAATAGAGTTTTTAATGCTTTTTAAGCATATCAAAAATATGAATGAATAGAATTGATTGCCAAGTAGAAAAATATGTGAATTTTTTCGAATGGAACTCTATTTTATGTAAAGTAGCATTAGTTGATAGTATCCTATCACTATATGAAAATTAAACTTTAAACCTTTATAACTTTAAGCATATGAAATAGTGTTGTAGAGGAATGAATAAAAAGTAAAATGAAGAGGAGAACTTCTTCAAATGGTATATCTCCTAAATATTGATATTCTGTTGGAATAGCATAAAGTAAAGCAAATATCAATGTTATCGATCCAATAAATTGTATAGTTTTTGTAAATAGTGTTTTCATACGGTAAACATACTATTATTGTGATCTATATAAGAGTATGTTTCGTTAAATTGAATGTTTTAATCTTTGAATAAAAACAATTTAATTGAAAAGCTAAAATCAGGAAGATTTTGGCGTATTAATAATACCACCAAGTACTAATGCTGCTGAAATTATCATAAGGTTTTTAATAATGTATTGCCCTTCCATGGTAGGTAATAAATAATTTCCCGATTGAAAAGTAATTTCAGGAAGAAATACTAATGGCATAAAAGTTCCAATCATTTGCATAAATAAAAGTGCGATAGCAAGACGGGTTGTTTTACTAAATAAAAAAAGAATACCAATTAATACTTCCCATAATCCAATAATAATTAACCAATTGTCAGGTGTGCCAAAGGGTAACCATTGCACGGTTTTTTTTAGTAATCCTTCAGCAGCAGATAAGTGAAATGGTTTGAGTATGCCAAACCATATAAATATAACACCAAAAGAGAAACGAATAGCAGGAACACTCAAGTTACTCATTTTATTAGCAATGCTATTGTCTAATTTTTTTATGTGATCAATCATAATTAAGATAATTTTTGGTTAAGATTGTATTAAATTTAGTTACTTATCTATGATTAGAACACAAATTTTGATAATCATTAATTATATATCGATTGATTTTAATGATTTATGATTTTTGTCTCTTTTATGTTTAGTTATATGGTCTAGTTTTATAATATCTTAATATTGTATGTTTTAGGATATTTGAGATGAAAGAATATGATTCAAAGTTTCGTTTCTTTTTATTTTTCCAGTAGGTGTTTCGATGAATTTTTGAGTATAAAAAATATGTTTTGGAATTTCAAATTTTTCCAAATATGCAGTAAGAGTAGGAGTAGTATTGGTTTTTTCTTTTTCAATGATTAATACTACTTTTTCTCCTAATTTTTCATCAGGGATGGCCGTAATAAAAAAACGCTCAGAAAAAACAGAAGAAAGCTTTTTTTCTACTATTTCAGGATGAATTTTAACTCCTCCAGAATTAATAACATGATCGTAACGTCCTAAAAATTGAAATTGTTTTTCATTGATAAGTTCAACCATATCGTTTGTAATAACTTGGTCAGAGTTTAGATGAGGACAATCGATAACCAAACAACCTCGAAAATCTTTTGTGATAGTTATACCATTTAAAATAGTATAATATTCAGACTTTAAAACATGATTAAGTGGTTTGATTGCAATATGGGTAACGGTTTCAGTCATACCATATGTAGCAAAACAAAGTGTATTAACTTGTTGTAATTGTTTTTCTAATTGACTAGAAATAGGAGCACCTCCAATAATCAATTGTTTTATAAAAGATATTTTTGATAATGATTGTTCAACTTGTAAAGGAACCATTGCGCAGAAATCAATAGTTGTTTTTATATGTTCTAAAGGATTTCCAGAAGGGGAAACACAAACTAGTTTTAACCCTAATTCAACTGCACGAACAAGCATCATTTTTCCGGCAATATAATGTATAGGTAAACATAACAAAGCAGTGTGTCCTTGCTGAAGGTTGAAGTAATCACCTGTTATCAAGGCACTATTTTTCATGAATTTTTTTAAAATGTAAAGTGTCTTGGGTTTTCCAGTAGATCCAGAAGTAGTAACCTTTATTTTAGTGTTGTGTAAATATTCTTTTAAAAAATGAAGAATTTCTTGTTGCCAGGTTTCATTATATAACTCAACATCTATTGTAAAGGTATTTTTTGAGAAATCTAGCGTCATGTTTTAATTTTTTTTAAATGTACGAAATGTTTATCGAAAAGATTGAACACTTTAACTTTCAAATACAAAGTTTAATATAAAAAAGAATAATAAAATAATAGTAATCAGGATTTTTGGAGTGAATGAAAGTGAAAATATGAAAAGAAGTTGGAAAAAATTAATAGGAATTGTTTCAGTGCTATTTTTTTCAGGAGGAGGAAAATCAGAAGGATATTCTGGTTGGACTAAAACGGAAAATGAAAAATCATTATCATATAGAGTAACGAAAGGAGCTTATAATGAATGGATAGACAAAACAATTTGGTCTTTAAAAATTAAAAATAACAGTGCTAAAACATTTGAATTTGGATTAGTTACAAGATTTAATGTGGCATCTGATATAAAAATGCAAATTCATCCAAATCAAGAAAAAGAGATGAATTTTATGATTAATGGCCTTGAGGAGTTTGATTTTAAAATGACTCAAGTCTATGAAGTGGGGACGTAATGTTGAACCAGCCTTAGGGCTGGTTTCGTCTTATTTATGAAATAATTTTTCTCCTTGAATTTCTAAATTAGAAGGTATATTGTTTGTGTATAGACCTCCTGTTCCAAGCCCCTGTGGCATTGAATTATTTAAAGTGTAGGTCCATTGTGCAATAGCATTTAGTCCAACATTACTTTCTAAAGCGGAAGTAATCCACCAGCCTATATTTTGTTCTTCTGCCAAATTAATCCATTCTTGTGATCTTTTAAAACCACCTACTAAGCTTGGTTTTAAAATAATGTATTGAGGTTTAATGAAATTTAATAAATCAATTTTATCTTTTAAATCAAAAACTCCAATTAATTCTTCATCTAAAGCAATAGGTAAAGGTGTTATTTTGCATAAATCAGCCATTTTTTCCCATTGTTGAGGTTTAATAGGTTGTTCAATAGAATGTAAATTAAGTTTTGATAGTTGTTCCAGCTTTTTTAAAGCTTCATTGGGATGAAAAGCTCCATTGGCATCAACACGTAATTCTAGGTTAGGATAATCGTTTCGAAGTTGCTTTAATATTTGGTATTCATCTTCAAAATGAATAGCACCGATTTTCATTTTGACACATGAGAATCCTTGTTCTATTTTTTCATCAATTTGCTTTTTCATAGAGTCAATTGATCCCATCCAAATCAAACCGTTGATGATAATACCTTCTTGCCCTTTAGTAAAGTTAGAAGGAAATAATACATGATGAGTACTTTTAAGATCTAAAAAAGCTTGCTCTAAACCAAATTGAATCGAAGGGAATTCTCTTAATTTATCATATAAAACAGCTAACCCAAGATGAATGTTATCACAAGTCCATTTTAATTTTTCAACATAATCAGGACGATCATCAATACTTAAGGTCCTTAGAATACCACATTCACCAATTCCTTTGTTTACTCCGTCAGTTAAATGAATAAAAAAAGTTTCTTTTTCATTTAAAACACCTCTTGAAGTACCACTTGGTCTTTTAAATTGTAATACATACCGTTCAAACGTTGCTTTCATGAATCAAATTTAGAAAGGAAAATCATCTTCTCCAGAATTCATACCACTTGAAAGTGTGTTTGGATCATTGTTTCCACCAAAAGCATCGGTAGGAGAAGGATTAGGAAGACCCTCAGTGTTCATACTGGATTCAAATGATTGAAGTCCAGGTGTCATAAAAGGATTCTCTTCTAAGTTATCAAATTTAGCTTGAGCACCAATAAAACGTAAGCGAATATTATCCAAACCACCGTTACGGTGTTTTGCTACAATGAATTCACCTTGACCTACACAAGACGATAATTCTTCATCATCCCATTCTGTTAACCCGTAATATTCAGGTCGATAGATAAAACATACAATATCTGCATCTTGTTCAATTGCTCCTGATTCACGTAAATCAGATAGTAATGGTCGTTTACTTCCGCCACGAGTTTCTACTGCACGAGATAACTGTGATAAAGCAATTACGGGTACATCTAATTCTTTTGCAATGGATTTTAGTGATCGTGAGATCATGGAAATTTCTTGTTCACGATTTCCTGAGTGACCACTTCCTGCTGTCATCAATTGTAAATAATCAATAATGATACATTCTACATTATGTTGAGAAACCAGTCGGCGGCATTTTGCACGTAAATCAAAAATGGATAGTGCAGGGGTATCATCAATGAATAAAGGAGCATCTTCTAACTTTTTAACTTTAGAATAGAGTTGTTCCCACTCATGTTCGGCTAAGGTGGCTTTTCTTAATTTTTCAGAATCAATCCCCGTTTCACCAGATATTAAACGTGTAACTAACTGAACAGAAGACATTTCTAAAGAAAAAACAGCAACACCTTTTCCATATTGAATAGCCATGTTTTTTGCCATGGATAATACAAAAGCTGTTTTTCCCATACCAGGCCTGGCCGCTAAAATAACTAAATCAGAGCGTTGCCAACCTGCTGTAAGCTGATCAATTTTGGTAAAACCAGTTGGAACACCACTTAACCCTTCTTGTTCTGAAACTTGTTTAATTTTATCAATAGCTTGAGCTACTAATCGATCAGCTCTTTCAGAAGCTTTTTTTAAGTTACCATTTGTAATTTCAAATAGTTTGTTCTCAGCATCATCTAATAAATCAAAAACATCTGTAGTTTCATCATACGATTTGTCAATAATTTGTGAAGAAACTTGAATTAAACGTCGTTGAATATATTTTTGTTGAATGATTCTTGAATGATATTCAATGTGAGCGGCAGAAGATACTTTTTGAGTCAATTGGACTAAATAATAATCTCCTCCAACTTGATCTAATTTACCATTTCGCTTTAAAGCATGTGAAACGGTAAGTAAATCAATAGGTTGAGAATCATTAAAAAGTGTTTTAATTGTTTTATAGATTTCCTGATGTTCTATTTTATAAAAAAAATCAGGTTCTAAAATATCAATTGCTTCATCTAATCCTTTTTTGTCAATCATTAAAGCTCCAAGTACAGCTTCTTCTAAATCAGTTGCTTGAGGAGGTATTTTACCTCGTTCAAGACCAATTACATTATTGGTTTTTCTATTTTGATTATATGATGGGTTTCCTTCTGCCATAGAAAAACAAAATTAAGAAAAATAATGGTTTAAAAATCTTAAAATTTGTAAGAAATTCATATAAATCTAAAAGCCATATTCAAAAAGTAGAATATGGCTTTGTTTTTTTTATGTAGATGTTTTAATTTACATAAATTGATAATATTCTATGCCTTGCATTTAGTTCACCATTTCCTCCATCTCTAGTAATTCTTAAAATAGCGTTATGTGTTCCAGGCGCAAGTTGTCCAACCCATGAAATAACAGAGGAGTACCGGTATAAAAAATTCCCGTTATTTTGAGTAGAAAAGATATTGGTGTCTACAACAGTTCCATCAAGAAGGAGTTCCATTTTTCCCCATATACCTTTGTTTACTCCATTAGTCCAAGGCTGCGGAGAAAAATCGGTTAAGATCATAACATTTTGTTGACCAGCTAAAGTAAAGCTTTGAGCAAGCTCAACAGAAGGAGAAGCAACAGTGACATGAGTTGATCCAGTAACAGTATTTCGATAAATCTTAGAACAGGTCGATGTCCAATGTGTTCCAGTATAAGAAAAAGGACAATTGTCGTCGGTGTTGTAAATCATAAGTCCTTGTGCAGGAGTACTAATAGCATTCATTTGTGTTGTGCTCATTCTAGGTAGTAGAACACCTTGTGATGTAGATTCAATGTCTAATATCGAGCTTCCATTAGGCTTGTCAGTTCCTATTCCTACTTGTCCGTTCATAATCATACTTATTGAAGTGATGATTATGCATAGTTGTGTTTTTAAATACTTCATAATTCTTTCTATCATTTATCATTCAATGTATTCAGAATGCAAAATACGTTAAAAAAGACTTAATAAAATAATTTTAAATGTTAATGTATCATAAAGTAAAATGTATTAAAAAATATTCTATTTTAGATTCTTGTATATTGATTTATAATTTGTTAGTATAGTTTTTTGTAAAAATTCTATATAGTTTATATTAATAATTTTTAAAATAAAATAATGAAAAACTATTATAAAATAACTACAATTTATTGTTTGTTTAATGATTATAGTTTTTATTTATTGTAAATTTGATGTAATAAAAAATTATATATTATGAAAAATAAGAAATTGACTACAGCAGCAGGAGCTCCTGTTGTTGACAATACAAACTCGATGACGGCTGGTCCCAGAGGACCATTATTGATGCAAGATGTATGGTTCTTAGAAAAATTAGCACATTTTGATCGAGAGGTGATTCCAGAAAGAAGGATGCATGCAAAAGGATCTGGGGCATTTGGTCAATTTACAGTGACTCATGATATTTCAAAGTATACAAAAGCTAATATTTTTTCAGAAGTTGGGAAAAAAACAGATCTTTTTCTACGATTTTCTACTGTAGCAGGAGAAAGAGGAGCAGCTGATGCGGAAAGAGATATTCGTGGTTTTGCAGTTAAATTTTATACAGAAGAAGGAAATTGGGATTTAGTAGGAAACAATACTCCTGTATTCTTTTTAAGAGATCCATTACGTTTTCCTGATTTGAACAGAGCTGTAAAACGTGATCCTAAAACCAATATGAGAAGTGCGAATAATAATTGGGATTTTTGGACTTTAATACCTGAATCATTACATCAAATAACGATGACAATGAGTGATCGAGGGATTCCAAAAACCTATCGTCATATGAATGGATACGGTAGTCATACCTATAGTTTTATTAATGCAGCCAATGAACGTTTTTGGGTGAAATTTCACTTTAAAACAGCTCAAGGAATTGAATGTTTAACCGATGCTGAAGCAGAAGAAATTATTGGAAAAGATCGTGAAAGTCATCAAAAAGATTTATTTGATAGTATTGAAAATAAAGATTTTCCAAAATGGCATTTGAAAATACAAGTTATGCCAGAGGAAGAAGCTAAAACGTATCATATTAATCCATTTGATTTAACAAAAGTATGGCCACATGCTGATTATCCATTAATTGATGTTGGGGTTTTAGAATTAAATCGAAATCCAGAAAATTATTTTGTTGATGTTGAACAAGCTGCATTTAACCCTACTAATATAGTACCAGGTATTGGTTTTTCCCCTGATAAAATGTTACAAGGACGTTTGTTCTCATATGGAGATACACAACGTTATCGTTTAGGTGTAAATCATCATCAAATACCTGTTAATGCACCAAAATGTCCTTTTCATTCTTACCACCGTGACGGTACAATGAGAACTGATTCAAATGCAGGTAGTACAGTTGGATATCAACCAAATAGTTTTAGCGAATGGGAAGATAGTGTAGAATTAAAAGAACCAAAATTAGAACTTGATGGTGCTGCTTACCACTGGGATCATAGAGAAGATACAGATTATTATTCTCAAGCAGGTAATTTGTTTAATATTATGACAGAAGATGAACAACAAAGGCTATTTGAAAATACAGCGAGACAAGTTGGAGGTGCTTATAAATTTATTCAAATTCGCCATATTCAAAATTGTTTGAAAGCGGATCAAAAATATGGAGAAGGAATAGCCAAAGCTTTGAATATTACAATGGAAGAAGTAAAAAATCAGCCAGAGGATTATATGCCGCAAATGAATTCATAACCATGTTATATGATGATAGGTTAGTAGGAACTAATAATTTCTTGTATGATGTTAAATAGTATACTATATTTTAGTATATTCACAGTACCAATCGTAAAGATGAAAAGTGTATGAAAAATCAAAAAAAAATTACAACAGAGGTTGGAACACCCGTGTATCATTATGAAGATTCACAAACGGCAGGAGGAGCTAGAGGACCTGTTTTATTGCAGGATTATTTTCTTCAAGAAAAATTAGCACATTTTAATAGAGAAAGAATACCAGAAAGAGTTGTTCATGCCAAAGGAACAGGAGCGTATGGTAAATTTACAGTAACACATGATATTACACAGTATACGAGAGCAGATTTGTTTTCAGAAATAGGAAAAGAAACAAAGGTTTTTTTACGTTTTTCAACTGTAGGTGGTGAAAAAGGTTCTGCAGATGCAGAACGTGATCCACGTGGTTTTGCTGTTAAATTTTATACAGAAGATGGAAATTGGGATATGGTAGGGAATAATACACCTGTATTTTTTATAAAGGATGCTAAAAAATTTCCTGATTTTATTCACACACAGAAACGCCATCCTAAAACCAATTGTAAATCAGCTACTATGATGTGGGATTTTTGGTCATTAAATCCTGAATCATTACACCAGGTTATGATTTTGATGTCTGATAGAGGAACTCCTAAAACCTATCGTCATATGAATGGTTATGGTTCACACACATTTTCAATGGTTAATAAAGAAAATGAACGTGTTTATGTGAAGTTTCATTTTAAAACGGATCAAGGAATTCAGAATTTTACAGATGAAGAGGCAACTGAAATGAAAGGAAATGATCCTGATCATGCACAACGTGATTTGGTAGAAGCAATTGAAAAAGGTGATTTTCCAAAATGGAATGTTAAAATTCAAGTGATGACAGAAGAACAAGCTAAGACATTTCGTTGGAATCCATTTGATGTAACCAAAGTATGGCCTCATGCTGATTATCCATTAATTGATGCTGGAGTATTAGAGTTAAATGAAATCCCATCTAATTATTTTGCAGATGTAGAACAAGCTGCTTTTGCTCCAACTAATGTAGTAGATGGTATTGGTTTTTCACCTGATAAAATGTTGCAAGGGCGTATTTTTGCATATCCAGATGCACATCGTTATCGAATTGGAGCCAACTATAATGCATTACCCGTAAATAAGTGTCCATTTGCGACCAATAATTATAATCGTGATGGAGCTATGGCTTTTGATGGAAATGGAGGCGATGTACCGAATTACTTTCCTAATAGTTTTGATGATTTAGAATTAGATGAATCAAGAAAAGGTCAAAATTATAATTTAAAATCTGCAGAAGTGGGTTATTTTGATCGAAATGGAGAAGGTGATGATGATCATTTCACTCAAGCAGGAGATTTATTTGCTAAAGTAATGACACCGGAAGAAAAAATGCGAACCGTGAATAATATTATAGGTGCTATGAATGGAATTGAGGGACCTAAACGTGATGAGATTATTAACCGCCAATTATGTCATTTTTTTAGAGCTAATATTCAGTTAGGACTTGCTATTGCTCAAGGATTAGGAGTGGAAATTGAAGAAGGAATGATGAAGCATTAAAAAGTATAAAAAGATAATAATGAAAGACCGTCCTGAATTTGTTTTGGGACGGTCTTATTATATATATTATGTAGTGATTCTTTTTTGAACAGTTTGTCCCTTTGTATCTGTGATTTTGATAATTAAAATTCCATTGGTATTTTTTAAATTAACTTGAAATTCAGTTTGATTTATGTTTTGATTAGAAAATATAGGTTGCCCTAATAAATTATAAATTTCAATAGAGTGTAGTTTTTCTTTTGATTGAACAAAAACAGTATTATGAGAAGAGTATAATTGAATATTTTCTTTCGAATTAATATTTTTTTCAATTCCTTTCACTTCAAATGCATATTCATCAAGCTCTTTGGTATGAATGACAATGATGTTATTGAGTTGTAAGTCTTTGTTTTCAATATGAATGGAATTATTTTTTATAGAGAATGGGATGGATTGATCATTAACAGAAATATGAGAAATCGTTTGATTAAGTCCTTTTATATCAATAAAAAGTTCATGATCTGTTTTTTTAATAATTTGATTTACATTTTCTAAGAAAATACGTTCTTTTTTGGCAAAAGGTTCATAAGCGATGCTTCCATCATCATATTGTTTTTTTAGCATATAAATACCAGGAGTTAAATGTTCTGTTGAAAAGCTCCCTTTTGAAGAACGATATGAAGAAACTTTCTGAATATCTTTTTGATTGAAATCGATGATGTCAATAATTTGACCTTCATTTGATGGTGTTATAATTTTATTACTTCTAGAATAATTTGGAGCATTGAAAATATTATATATAAATCTTCTTAAAGAAAAATCAGCATTACTAGCAATTAGATAAGGAGTAGTGCTTACTACATGTCCTCCAAATAATGGAATAGCTTTAATTTTAAAACGATTCCAGAAATCAAACCATGGATAATAATCCTGTTGAGTTTTAACTGTTTTTATAGTGTTTTTATAAGGAACTACCTGATCAATTACTGAATAGGCTAAAGTTGTTTCAGTTGTATTATTCCAATCGTAAACATTATTTTCTTCTAAACATTTAAACAAAGGTGTATTAGGTCTGGTTGAAATATTTAAATGAGGATCTAACCAATTTTCATTAAACATTTCTTTCCATTTGTTATTGAGTCCAGGGAAAGTAAGTCCATTAGCAAAACCTACAATTTCCTTGTTATATATTTCATTATATTGAGGTTTTAACATTTCACTACTATTGGTATAGAGAGGGTATCCAATAGCATCACAAGTATATAAAGTGGCTAATTGCACAGGAGGAAAAGGAACAATTTCTTGATCAGATAAATAATGATTCCAATTAGAATCAGACATGTCGTAAGGACCTGATAAAAGATATGCATAATCAAAAGAATATTCTTGATTATAGTCTTCTTTTAAGGCTTTTAAAGTAGCCATTCCAGCATGAGCCCCTTGTGAATATCCTGCCAAAAAGTTTTGTCCGTTTAGTTTAGTATGAAGCTCTTTAAATAAAGCATCAGAAGCTCGGCGCATGTCGATCATAGCATTAGCTTCTGTTTCAGCATGTAAATAACGATGAATTCCTTCTCCGTCACCCATTCCAATATAATCTGGAGCAATAACGACAAAATCGTTAAGAGCATAACTAAGTGGTAAGACAAAATTGATAACAAGTGCATCTTTAAGGTTAGATGGTACATTTTCTTTTTTATCAGTAGTTGGATGGCCATAGGTTACAATCGTTTTGTATTGATTGGTGTTAGGAATCATGACCAGGCCTGTTGCTTTTAATAAAGTTTTATCGTAATCTTCTGTCCAATAAGTTAATTTATATGCCTTTAAATCTTTTTTATTAAATAGTAAGAAATTGAGAATAAAAGGATCTAAGGATAAATCTTGATTGATATTTTTGTGAATCCAAGATTGTATACTTTCTTTAGATAGATCTAATACTAATTCTTGTGAAATTAATTCACCCCTTTTTTGAGCATTAAAGAATAGAGAAGCTAATAGTAATATAGCTAGTACAAATTTTTTCATGTAATTAATTTTTGTGCTAAAATACTATTCTGTACCTGTTTATAGGTACCAAAAATGGTTTATTTTTATTGAATTTTCATAATCTATCAAAAGATAATTTTTTAATGAATTTTGAATTATTTTTTTACGTATTACTAATTGAAATGTAGTTAAATATGAATAAAAAATTCCTTATAATTGAGGTTATAAGGAATTTTATTGATAGAATAAATATTTTCAATAATTTTAATCGATATATAGTTAACGTAATTCTTTTCTTTCAACACTTAATGTCCAAGGTCCTGATGAACTCACTGTAATATTACTCCCAGCGGTTATAGTTACTGCTGAGTTAATAGTAGCTGTACTTGTATTATTACCTGTTACTGCAAAACTGGCAGAACTTCCATCGCAAAAATTATCATTTTGTAAAATATCTACTCGAGCATTAGTTCCTGTTGTTACAATGGCTTCTAAGTAAAGGCAATCTCCATTTGCGTTACGATTAGAAATAATAGTAAAATAACTTGCTTGATTAGCTGTTGCTGATGAAACAGAAAAAGATTCGTTAGATCCACTTGCCACACTTGTAATTGCTTCAGATTTTCCAACATTAACGAGGTCTAAAAGAGTATTAAAGTCTACCCAAGTAGCGTTTCCATTAGCATCAGATACTAAAATGCGATTAGCTGATTGGTTGCCATCAACATATCTCATCGTTCCGTTTACTTGTAGATTAGCGTTGGGTGAAGTAGTCCCAATTCCTACGTTTCCAGTACTGGTTATTCTCATTCTTTCGTTAAAACCATCATCGTGACGAGTTCCAAAGGAAAGACCTGCGTATCCATTGGTTGTATTTCGATTAATTCCTGTAATAGAGGCTCCAGTTAAACCTGTACCAGATGTCGATGGAACAAAAGCTAAAGAAGCAAAACTACTATTACTATCATTTTCATTGTAGAGAATTAATTGTCTTGGAGTACCTTGACCACATGGTCCTCCACAATTATTAGTTCCGAACATGGCAATGTCCATTGTGTTTCCAGGACTAGGGTTTATAACATGAAGTCGGGCTGCTGGAGAGTTTGTGTTAATTCCTACTTGTGCATATATACATGCTCCAATTAAGAGCATGAAAATGCTTAATTTTCTTTTTTCCATTATATATAGTTTTTAAATTGATTATAAATATTTACTAATTATAATTGTGTAGTTGTTATAGTATAGTTTCTATTATTGGCATTGTTATTTGTTAAGGTTAATTGGGTTCCAGCACTATTTACCGTTAAAGTATAGTCCCAAACACCATCAGTGCCATCAGCACAGTTCCCAATACTTGCAGCTGTAATAACGTTACTCCTCCCTGAACTTTGGCGAGTGGAAACCTGTTGAGTAGATTGGACTTGTCCATTTAGAAATAATAATGCATCTCTTGCAACAGTAAATGTACTTATCATATCTCGACCACAAGCATCTAATGATCTTACAATAACAATTGAACCACTGGTTGAATTTAATGTAGCTGTTCCTGATCCTCCTGGAGTTATTCCTGATAGAGACGTACTACCAGATTTTGCTATAGATTTAATATTTCCATTAGTATCAGCCACCATAGTACTAAAGTTAGCAGTATTAGTTTCAGTTGGTAGTGATCGTATTCTCAAATCACCATTGACATCTAGAGTAGTTGAAGGTTGACTAATTCCAATCCCCACATTTCCAGTGTTTTGAATAGTCATTCTATCGGTCATAGATGAAGATGCTGAAGAAGCTGTAGAAAAAACTAAATGTGCTCCGTCTACTTTTGAATTGGAGATAGGAGTTCTACTTGATATTTTTGCTCCGTCATTTCCTGATACTTGAAATTCTATTATAGACATATCAGCAGTGGTATCGCCACGTCTTCCACTTATGATCATTTTAGCTTGTCCATTTACACCTACTACATCATTGGATTTAAGCCTTAGACTAGAATTTGACTGTACAATATCAAGTGTGTTTTCGGGTGTATTGGTTCCTATACCTACTTGTGCATATATCCACGCTCCAATTAAGAGTATAGGAATGCTTAATCTTATTTTTCTCATCACTAAAAGCTTATTAAGTTGTTATTATAAAATAAATAGAATAGAGCAAAAATGTTTTAAAATTTGCTTAAAGCCCGTAAATAATAGACGGAGTAAGTATTTTATTAGGTGATTGTTTTTTAATACACGATCAAACTCTTATGATAGAGTAGGCAAGTATATTTTTAAATAATAGATGATTGTATTGTGAATGTAAAATCCACAAAATTTTGTTAAACTTTTTCATTTCCCCGTATTGTTTTTTTAATTTCTAATGATCAAATATTAAAAAAAAGGATAAATATGTGTATGGATATATGTTAAATTAAGGTTAAGTATAATTAAAATACATGATTATATTATTTAAATATATATTAATTTAATTATTTGTATTTAAAAATAAAGTTCTTATATGGTGTTAAAGATTGTAGAATTCGAAGGACTCTTTTATTAATTCCATGGTTGCTGGACAGTTGAATTCACATTCTCCTATTTTAGAAAGTAAAGAAAATTTAAATTCTCCTTCTATATTTTTCTTGTCATGTTCCATATAATTTAAAATAGAATCAAGATTGAAAATAGAAGAATCTACTTTAGGGAAAACTGCCAAAAGAGAAGATTTAATTTCTTTCATTTCTTTTTCTGGAAGATTGGTTGTTTTGAATGCAATATAAGCTTCACATATCATTCCTATGGCAATAGATTCTCCATGAAGTAATTGGTTTTCAGTGTTTAACAAGGAAGATTCAATTCCATGCCCAATGGTATGCCCAAAATTCAATATTTTACGTAATCCTTTTTCTTTTGGATCACTTTCTACTACGTTCTTTTTAATTGAAACAGAATCATAAATTAAGTTTTCTAATTGATCGTAATCTAGATCTTTATAAGCATAATTTAAGGTTTCCCAATGTGTTTTATCTTGAATCAAACCATGTTTTAACATTTCAGCTAATCCTGATTTAAGTTGACGTTGTTCTAATGTTTGTAAAAATTGCGTGTCAATTAAAATCATTTCAGGATATGAAAAAACACCCACTTGATTTTTTAAATGACCTAAGTCAATTCCTGTCTTTCCTCCGACAGAAGCATCTACTTGAGAGAGCAAGGTAGTTGGAATATTGATATAACGAATTCCTCTTTTGAAAGTAGAAGCTACAAAGCCCCCCATATCTGTAATAACACCACCACCTAAGTTTATCATTAAACTATTACGATCAGCACCTAATTCAGACAATGTGTCCCACAAAAGAACACATGTTTCAATATTTTTATTGATTTCACCTTCTTCAATCTCAATGATTTCGACTTCTGATAAAACCGAATTAGCCATTAAAATTGGTAAACAATATTCATTGGTATTATTATCAGTTAATATGAAAACTTTGCTAATATTTGTTTGATTGGCAATTAAATAGTCGTTTAATTTAGAATATGATTCTAAACCAAAGTAAATACTATAATCTAAACAATTGATCTTTGTCATGTTTATCTAAGATTTCTTTAGAAATGATAAAAATAATAATTATTTTTAAGCAAAAGATTTAAAAGATAAAAAATGTCAAAACGATTTGATAATACGGAGATTGCTTTCAAAGTGAAATCTAATTATGAATTAAAAAAAGCCTACTATTTGTTTAGTATGGTAGCCAGCGAAACCCTAACAACCGTAGGTTCTTTTATGTTAAACAAAACCATTGGAATTGGTTTGGTGAAAAATATGGTGAAGCAAACTGTGTTTAAACATTTTTGTGCAGGAGAAGATAAAGATGAAAGTCTAGAATTGATTAAAACGTTAAATGAGTATAATGTTAAAAGTATTTTAGATTATTCAGTAGAAGGGAAGGATAGTGAAGCCGATTTTGATCGAACATTTCAAGAAATTTTATCGAATATTGATTTAGCTAAAAAAACAGATGGAGTTCCATTTGTAGTTTTTAAACCAACAGGATTTGGAAGTTTAGATTTGTATGAAAAGGTTCAGAATAATGAAAAACTTTCAGAAGAAGAACAGGCAGCATGGGAGCGAGTAAAAAAACGTTTTTATGATGTTTGTAAAAAAGCTTACGATTTACAAGTTCGTGTTATGATTGATGCAGAAGATTCATGGGGGCAAACAGCTGTAGATGATCTAGTTGAAAACTTAATGCAAGAATTTAATAAAGAATACTGTATTGTAAGTAATACATTACAAATGTATCGTCATGATCGTTTGGATTATTTGAAAGGAATTTATGATAGAGCTCAAAAAGAAGGGTATATATTAGGATTTAAAATTGTTCGAGGAGCTTATATGGAAAAAGAACGTGAAAGAGCTGAAGAAAAAGGATATCCTTCTCCAATTAATCCAACAAAAGAGGCAACAGATCAATTGTATGATGATGCTTTAGCATTTATTTTAGATCGAATAGATGGTATCTTATTATTTGCAGGAACACATAATGAAAAAAGTTCTGAAATTGTATTATCAACGATTGAAAGTAAAGGGTTATCAACTCATCATGATCATATTTGGTTAGGTCAGTTATATGGAATGAGTGATAATATTTCATTTAATGCAGCCAAAGAAGGATTTAATGTAGCAAAATATTTACCATATGGACCTGTTCAAGATGTAATGCCGTATTTAATTCGTAGAGCGGAAGAAAATACATCCATAGCAGGGCAAACTACACGTGAATTGGATTTGATTAAAGAAGAAATGAAACGTAGAAGAGCATAAGCATAAAAAAATAAAAGCACCTTTTAAGTGCTTTTTTGTTTAATTTTTTAACCATGCATTTCGTAAAATTAATCTTGGGTCATCTGTAGGTAGATCTAGAGGAGATAGAATGTCGCTTTGTACTTTTGCATCGATAATATTTCCAGATAAGGTGATTTCTTGCCCATCTCTTTTTATTAACAAAGTAACTGGGTCTCCTGTTTTCCATAATATAGATTTGTTGTAGAGTATATCATAAGAGTTTGAAGTTAGAAAATCTTCTCCATTTACTTGTAAAAGTATATCATTGTGTTGAACACCTAAATTAATAAGTCCAGTGTTTAAAGGAACCTTAGGAGTGAAGAAAAATTCGTTTTGGTCATTAAGCCTCAAATTAAAACTATTGTATTTAGAATCGAAAAAGTAATAGGAATCAATGGTAGTGTTTTGATAATCGATTCCAACTTTTCTTAAATATTTTAAATAATCGTGAGGAGTTGTTCCATCAATATATTGATTCAATATTTCTCCTACATTTGGAGAAGTTAAAGAGGTAATTTCACTTAATAAGTTATCATCTTTAAAAGGTTTTTCAGAACCGTATTTTTCAGCTAATTTTTTCATTAAATCTAATAATCCTTCTTCACCATTACTATCTTCTCTAAGTTGAATGTCAATGCATAAGGCAACGAGTGTAGCAGTAGAATAAAAAATATAAACTTGTTCTTGATATTGTGGATTTAAAATATTTTTACTTCGGGAGGTTAATGATGTATCAAATCCATAATAATTAGTATATCTCATTTTATTAACAATTTGAGTGTCAATATATTTTTGCAATGAAAAAATATTTTGATTAACTCTGAAAAAACCTGAAAAATATTCCGTAACTCCTTCATACATCCAAAGGTGTTGAGACATATTAGGGAAATTATAGTCGAAATAATGAATTTCTTCGGAATGAATTGCTAAAGGTGTTATAATGTGAAAAAATTCATGAGAAATAAAATGATTGATGAGTTCATTTTGTAAAGCTTCGAAGGTGCTATTTTCTGGGTAAACAACTGTAGTTGAAGTGTTGTGTTCTAAAGCTCCTACACCTTGAGCATCATCGTCTTGTTTTGTTGTTAAATAAACAAGGACATTATATTCTTTTGTGGTATTAAAATCTCCTAAAAAGTTTTTTTGAGCAGTCATCATTGCTTTTAAAGAAGGGATCAAACTCTTAGCAGTATGAGTATTATGGGGTGAGTAGACTGTAAGTGTTACAGTTAGATCATTAATCATAAAAGATTCAGAGTTCCCTTTTGTATAGACTACAGGATTGTCTACAACTTGAAAGTAATTTTCAGTTTGAAAAACATCAATTAATTCAGATGAAATAGATTCATAAAAATCAGGAATATTTGAAGTCAAGTGTAAAGAAGAGGTTTCAATAAAGCTTTGGGGATGCTTAATTCCTATAATATAAGGGGTCTCTTTCATTTGACTAAAGTATCCTATAAAATTAGGTAGGTTTAAAAAATAGTTTTGGTTTTCTAAAATATTTGATCCAGCTGGAGAGAAAACATTATGAGTTTTTTCTGTATCAAAAGTATCATTGACCCAATACGTAATTTTTTCTAATTGATCGGCATTAGAAATGGTCCATGAATTATTACTTGTTTTATTGATTTTTAATTCTTTACCAAGTTTATCAAAAGCTTTAAAATCATCAATAAATTGTCCGAAATTAAGTAAACTATAGGTGCCAGGAATAATAGAGGGGAGGTAATAAGTCGTTTCTGTAGTGTTCAATTGGGGGGGATGCAATTCTACCATAACTCGATCATCTTCTACAATAGTTAAATCAATTAAAGTTTGAATGGGTTCATTACTATTTATATCAGGCGGATTTGTGATGTTATCATCATCATCTTGACAGGAATATATCGTACATACCAACAGTGTATATAGGATACTTTTTTGAATAATCTTTCTCATATCTTTTTTATATAAAAATATGTATAATTATTTATAAGTAAAAGATAAGTTTTTGAAATTTAATGATATAAAGATAAATTTTTAGGTCCTTCTAGAATTTCTCTATCAATAAAAAGATGTCCATTACCTGTAGTTGAGATATGCCATTTAATTAAAGTTATTTTTCCATTTTCAATTTCTAAACCTGTTATGCTTCTTGGATGCACACAACTTCCATCATTAAAGAGGGGTGTTTCGTTAGGTTTAGGAAATCGAGGGCGATGTGTATGTCCTATAATAGTGATAGGGTTGTGGTGTTGAAGCATCCACTTTTTAATACGACGTTCTACTTTTAATAATTCACGATAATTTTTAGCTGGACTAGTGGGATCAAAGACACCAAAGAGTTGTAAAGGTTTCCAAAAATAATAAACCATAAAACGGTTAATTTTCCATCCAACTGAATTCATGAAATCAGCTTGGTGACCATGTAATAGAAAAAGTTCTTGTTGTGTGTTCTGATGTTTTAAAATGATACCTTCATTAAATTTTAAATCATTTCCAAAAAGTTCTTTCTTTTGATCTGTAACATCATCAAAAAACTGGTTTAAATATTTTTGAACATAGTGAGGGTTTGCATATGCCATATCATGGTTTCCATAGATCAAGTGTAATCTGTTGTTTCGATGGAATTTAACCATCAATCGGTAGATGTTTTTATGTGCTTCAAAAATATTTTTAAATTTTCTATTTTCCCATAATTCATCACCATCACCAAGTTCGATATATGTAAAATTGTTTTTAAAGTAATATTTTAAAGCGTGTTCATAAATATTTCGGTTATGAGCAAAATTATCTGCGACACTATTGTCCCCTCGATGACAATCACTCATTAAGATAAATTTGGAAGAGTCGTCAAAAGAAATGCACTTTGCATTTTCATAGGCTTTTTGAATTCTTTTTTGAGCAGATAACATAGGGTGAAAATACAAAAAGCTATTGAAAAAGTAGCTTTTTATGATGATTTCTTTTTATATGATAGACTGTATTTA
Source organism: Flavobacteriaceae bacterium UJ101 (assembly GCA_001880285.1). Lineage (NCBI taxonomy): Bacteria > Pseudomonadati > Bacteroidota > Flavobacteriia > Flavobacteriales > Flavobacteriaceae > Flavobacteriaceae bacterium UJ101. Next base: position 2,892,010 of record CP016269.1, read on the forward strand.
TTGATAAAGAAATGGTAAATATAAAATCCCGAATTTAATTCGGGATTTTATATTTTTTATTTGATACCTTTTAGTTTTTCAATTGTTTGTTGAAGATAATCAATTTGTTCTAAAAGTGAATCTGATTTTGTTTGATTATGCAATGTTTGCTTGGTTTGGATTGCTTGCTCAACCATAGGGATTAAACGTTTTGCCAAATCATATTTTTTAAAAGTTATTGCGGTATCTACAAAGGCGTCACCTAAGTTTTGTGTGGCTTTTAAATTATCTGATTGAACAACCCAATCATAACCTTCTTTAAAAATATCAGAATCTTCTTTTATTTGTAAGAAAGGATACATATTGACAAATTTGGCTATATTTTCTAGTTGAGATTCATCTTTTCCTTCAATATAAATTTTAGCTAGAATAAAAGAAAAATCATCTAGTTCTTTAATTTCCATTGGATTTTTCTTCACATATTCGATCGCAAAAGAAGGATCAACCTCGTACATTCCTGATAAAGAAGCTAATGAAATAGCAGCTGAATTTACTTTTAAACCTTCTTGAAATAATGGTAAATAGGATTTATCTTCCAAAGAACTTAAAATTTCAATAGCACGTGCACGAACTAAGTTCTTAGAATCATTTTTAGCCATTTTTTCAATAATAGGAAGCATTTCTTTTTTCACTTTAACATCTTCCATATTAAGGTTAAATAAAGCAATTAATCGGATACCATAGTAAGGGTCATTTAAAGCTTTTTTGTACATTTTTAAAACATCAGAATTAGTTGAGATGAGGTCTTTTGTTTTTTCTAAAGCTTCTTTTCGATCTTTATAGTTTTTAACATGATTATATTGAAAAACATAATTTTCAGTGGTCTTATTTTCAGTACGATCAATTAATAATACTTTTTCATCATCTACATTAATTAAATCTGGTTTACCATTGGTTTTAAATTTAAAGGTTTCCTTTTTTTCATTCAACCATACTTCTTCAACTTGATGATTCCCATTATGGTATATTCCTATTTTTATTGGAATTTCAAATAAATCTTTTTGTGTTTGTTCAATAACGATAACTGTTTCATGGGTTTGATCATTGTATCCATAATTAATATTCAATTTTGGATGACCACTTCCAAAATACCATTGATTAAAGAACCAGTTTAAATCTTTTCCACTTACTTCTTCAAAGGCTAATCGTAATTGATGTGCTTCACCTGTTCCAAATTTATTATCTTTTAAATAAAGATTCATTCCAGCTTTAAAAGCTTCAAAACCAATATAGTCACGCAACATATGTAAAATGGCACCTCCTTTATTATAGGTTACGGCATCAAACATATCTTCTTTATCCTCATAACCAAATCGAACCAGTTTTTTATGTTCATTTGATCCCGCTTTGTAACCTTTTGTATCTTCATCCAAATGTGCGTCGGCATCATCACGACCATATTTATACTCTTTCCATAAATATTCTGAGTAATTCGCAAATGATTCGTTTACTGTCAAGTTTGCCCAACTTTCACAGGTAACATAATCACCAAACCAATGATGAAAAGCTTCATGAGCAATAACAGATTCCCAACGATTTTCATCTGCTAGTTCTTTATCAGTTTGATTAACTGCATGTTGATGCAGTACAGCCGTTGTATTTTCCATAGCGCCACTAACATAATCTCGTGCTGAAATTTGGTCGTATTTAGGCCATGGATATTCAATTCCAGTGATATCAGAAAAGAAAGTAAGCATTTCAGGGGTAACACCATACATTTCCTTAGCATAATCGGCATATTCTTTTTCTACATAATAATTAACCGGTTTTCCTTTCCACGTATCTTTGATGATTTCATAGTCTCCAACACCAACGAAAAATAAATACGGAGCATGAGGCATATCCATTTTCCAATAGTCTGTTCGTGTACCATCACTATTTTGAGTTTGTGATTGTAATAAACCATTAGATAATGTTACATATTGATTGGGTACAATCAATTCAATTTCTTGTGTTGTTTTTTGATTTGGAGCATCGATAGTAGGGAACCAGCAACTACTGGCTTCTGTTTCTCCTTGAGTCCAAATTTGGGTAGGTTTGTCTTTTTCAGAACCGTCTGGATTAATAAAATACAATCCTTTCGCATCATTGATGGCAGCACTTCCTTGTTGTTTAACTTCTTCGGGTTTTGCTGTATAGTTTATATAAACAGTGTAAGATTGATCTTTTGTATAAACTTTGTTTAGCTTAATATTTAATTTTAATCCATCATAATCAAATTGTAATGGTTTACCATTTAATGAAACTTGATGAATATCCATAGCTTTTGCATCTAAAACTAAAGTATTTTGATCATAAAAATAAGGTCTAACGGTTACCCATTCTTCACCTATAACATGTTTTTTAGCGTAATCAAAGCGAAGTTTTAATTTTGTGTGAATTAATTCACTTTCCTTTTCAGGTGCTGCATTATATTTTTCTTTCCAACTTAATTCACGGTCTGGATGAATTTGAGCTTGGCTAAAAATCATTCCTAAAAATAAGGATAAGCCAATGAAATTTTTTATCATGAAATCTAATTTATTGAATTTGCAAAATACTTCTTTTTTTAAAAAGATATAGATTTAAAACGATAATTTGTTTGGTTTCATTGTTCATAAAATTGTTTTTATAAAATTTTATATATATATTTGATATCATTATGATATTAATTTAAAATATAGAACAATGTCGAAAGAGAAAAATGCTATAGCTTTTAACGGGTATGTAATGCTGTTTTTAGCTTTAATGATGATAATTTTTGTAATCTATTCCATAGTAGTAAATCAAGATTCCTCATTATTTCCAATTTATATAATAGGAGGAATAATTTGTACTTTAATTGTAGTAAAAGGACTGGTTTTAGTGAATCCTAATTCCTCAAAAGTTTTACTTTTTTTTGGAAAATATGTGGGAACCATAAAAAAGAATGGTTTGTATTGGACGAATCCTTTCTATACACGTAGGACCATTTCATTACGTGCTAGTAATTTTGACAGTGAACGTGTTAAAGTAAATGACAAACTAGGAAATCCGATTATGATATCAACCATTTTAGTATGGCGTGTAAAAGAAACTTATAAGGCAGCTTTTGAAGTTGATAATTATGTTGACTTTGTACATGTACAAACCGATGCTGCTGTTCGTAAATTAGCTAGTATGTATCCTTATGATAACTTTGAAGATGATGATCATGACGAAGAAATTACATTACGTTCAAGTGTAAATGAAGTAAGTGAAGCATTAGAAAAAGAATTAGAAGATCGATTGGCTATTGCAGGAATAGAAGTGTTAGAAGCACGAATAGGGTATTTAGCTTATGCACAAGAAATTGCAAATGCGATGTTAAAACGTCAACAAGCAACAGCTGTTATTGCAGCTCGACATAAAATTGTAAAAGGAGCAGTAAGTATGGTTGAAATGGCAATTGATGAATTGAGTAAAAATGAAGTAGTAGAGTTAGACGAAGAACGAAAAGCAAATATGGTAAGCAATTTAATGGTAGTACTTTGTTCGGATAAGGAAACAAATCCTGTCATCAACGCAGGTACATTAACATAAAATAATAACGTAGAATTATTAAAAAGCAGTAAATTTGCCCTTATGTCAAAGAAAAAAGCATTTGCATTACGAATTAATGATGAAATGTTCAAAGAAATTGAACGTTGGGGTGCGGATGAATTTCGTAGCACCAATGGGCAAATTGAATGGATGTTAAATGAAATGCTGAAAAAAAATAATCGATTACCTAAAAAGAAAACTTCAAAAGAAGAATAATTTGTTTTGAAATTATTTGTATAAAAAATTATAATTCGTGTTTTTTGGCATTAATATTGAAAAAATATAAGTAATTTCAATCTAAAATTAAGAATATCATGTCATCAGGTATATTAGGAAGTAAAGGAAAAATAACCATCAAAAAACTTCAAAAGCTTAAAAATGAAGGAGAAAAGATCAGTATGTTAACAGCATATGATTTTACAACAGCACAAATTTTAGATCGAGCGGGTATTGATGTTATTTTAGTAGGTGATTCTGCTTCCAATGTTTTTGCAGGAAATGAGTCAACACTACCTATTACACTAGATGAAATGATTTATCATGCAAAAGCTGTAACCCGAGCGGTTCATACTGCATTTGTTGTGGTAGATATTCCTTTTGGCTATTACCAATCTTCTCCTGAGAAAGCATTAGAATCGGCTATTCGAATTATGAAGGAAACGACTGCTAATGCTGTGAAATTGGAAGGTGGTAGAGAAATTGAAGAATCCATTGTAAAAATTCTAAATGCAGGAATTCCTGTTATGGGACATTTAGGTTTGACACCTCAATCTTTTAATCAATTTGGAGGCTATTCAGTACAAGCAAAAACTACAGATGAAGCGCAATTATTAACAGAAAATGCTGAATTTTTACAAAAAATAGGATGTTTTAGTGTGGTTTTAGAAAAAATACCTTCAACTTTAGCAACTCAGGTTTCTCAAAAATTAAGTATTCCAACAATAGGAATCGGAGCTGGAAATGGAACAGATGGTCAAGTCTTAGTAGTCAATGATATGTTAGGTCTGACAGATGGTTTCAATCCTAAATTTTTAAGAAAGTATTTAAATCTCCATGAAGAAATTACAGGAGCTGTACAAGATTATATTCAAGATGTAAAAAGTACTGATTTTCCGAATGAAACGGAACAATATTGATATGGATTTAATCATTTCAACTGATAAAAAGAAGATTAATTTAGAAGTTGTTTTACGTTTTCTTAAAGAAGAATCATATTGAGCTCAAAATAGATCTAGAGAAATTACTGAAAAAGCCATTCAAAATTCATTATGTTTTAGCTTATATAATCAAAACGAAATGATTGGTTTTGCACGTGTAGTTACAGATAAAGTGACATTTTTTTATTTGTGAGATGTATTTATTATTCCCGATTATCAATATAAAGGAGTAGGGCAATTTTTCATGAAATCAATTGTTAACCATCCTGAATTAAAGTATTGTAGAGGTTTTCTGACTACACAAACAGCTCACACATTTTATGAGAAATTTGGTTTTACACAAAACCATGAAATCATAGGAAAAAGATTAATGATAAAACCTGAAAAGTAAAAAAGAAAGGGGCTATTATAAGGCAGTGTTACCTTTTCAAAAGTAAACACGAATGAGAACTTTCTTGGCAGAAAAGCAATTAACCTTAAGTGCCCCTATAAACTTCAAAATGTGTTTTCATACAGAATATTAACACTGTATGGAAATGCAAATATATATTTTTTTATAAAAAAAATATTATTTTTGACATAAATTTAAATAAAAATAATATGTTTTTACTATCATGGTTATTTTTTGGTGTTATTGCAGGAGCAATCGCTAAAGCACTTTTACCAGGAAATCAAAACCTAGGATGTTGGATGACATCTCTAGTTGGAATTGCAGGAGCTTTTGTTGGAGGTTTTTTAGGAAACTTGTTATTTGGAGGAGGAATTGATATGGATGCTCTTCTGAGTTTTGAACAAATGGATGAAAAATTAAGTCTTGGATTTTGGAACTTTATATATGCAATTATAGGTTCTGTAATTGTATTAATGGGACTGAGGTATTTAAAAAAATAATAAAATTATATGTTGATAACTTTTTTTCAATAAAAAAGTTACAGAAAAATATATAGTATATTTGTAATCAATAACATAAACTTTAATTAAATGGCATTTAACTTATTAGAAACAGTACAAGGTTACTTAACTGATGAACTTGTAAATCAAGCAGGTTCTTTTTTAGGAGAAAGTAACGAAGGGGTAACAAAAGCTTTATCAGGAATTGTTCCTTTAGTTATAGGAAAATTTACAGAAGAAGCTTCTACCGAAAGTGGAGCACAACAATTATTAGATATTGCAAAGAGTGATGAAGCTACAGGAATATTAGGAAATTTAGGAAACTTTTTTGGAGATGACAATAAAGACTTAATGTCTAAAGGAGGAGAGTTAGTTTCAGGATTATTCGGAGACCAAGCAAATGGAATGGTAGAGCAAATTGCTTCTTTTGCAGGAATTAAAGGAGATTCAGTTTCTTCATTATTGAGTATGGCTGCTCCTACAGTTTTAGGTGCAATAGGAAAAGGTGCAAATGATAATAATATAGATGCAGCTGGATTGGTGAATATGATTGATAGCCAATCAAGTGGTTTATTAGGATTTATTCCAGAATCATTACAAGGTTTAATAGGAGCCTTAGGTTTAGGAAAATTAGGTTCTCTGTTAACGGGTGCTGTTGGATCTGTTGGATCTGGTGTTTCAGCTGCAACAGGAGCTGTTGCTGATGGAGCAGGAAAAGTAGTAGATGGAGCTTCTGATTTAGCTGGAGGAGCAGTAGATGCAGGAAAAGCAGCTGTTGAAAAAACAGGAGAAGTAGTTGGAGATGCTGCTGGAGCTGTTGCTGATGGAGCAGGAAAAGTAGTAGATGGAGCTTCTGATTTAGCTGGAGGAGCAGTAGATGCAGGAAAAGCAGCTGTTGAAAAAACAGGAGAAGTAGTTGGAGATGCTGCTGGCGCTGTTGCTGATGGAGCAGGAAAAGTAGTAGATGGAGCTTCTGATTTAGCTGGAGGAGCAGTAGATGCAGGAAAAGCAGCTGTTGAAAAAACAGGAGAAGTAGTTGGAGATGCTGCTGGCGCTGTTGCTGTTGGAGCAGGAAAAGTGGTTGACGGAGCTTCTAATTTGGCTGGAAATGTAGTAGATGCAGGAAAAGCGGCTGTTGAAAAAACAGGAGAAGTAATTGGAGATGCTGCTGGTGCTGTTGCCGCTGGAGCAGGAAAGGTGGTTGACGGAGCTTCTGAATTAGCTGGAGATGCAGTAGATGCAGGAAAAGCGGCTGTTGAAAAAACAGGAGAAGTAGTTGGAGATGCTGCTGGAGCTGTTGCTGATGGAGCAGGAAAGGTGGTTGACGGAGCTTCTGAATTAGCTGGAGATGCAGTAGATGCAGGAAAAGCGGCTGTTGAAAAAACAGGAGAGGTAATAGGAGACGCTGCTGAAGCTGTTGCTGATGGAGCAGAGGTAGCAGTTAAGAAGACAACATCTTTCATCAAATGGTTATTACCTTTAGTTCTTTTATTAGGAATTGTATTTTTACTTTGGAAATGTTTATCAGAACCTGCTAAAGATGCTGTAAATACGATTAGTGATGGTGTTGAAAATGTAGCTGATGGAGCAGTAGACGCAGGAAAAGCTGCAGTTAATGCAACAGGAGATGTTGTTGAAGGTGCAGCAAATGCTGTGGTAGATGGTGCTGAAACAGTTGCAAAAGGTGTTGCTGGAACTTTAGATGCCGCAGGAAATTTTATTTATGATTTAGGAAATGAAACAGAAATTAATTTACCTGAGGGTGTTACTTTAAAAGTAGGTGATAATTCTACTGAAGCAAAATTATTAGCTGAGTTAAAAAATAGAAAACCTGTAAGTCCTGATAATACAAAAGGATGGATTACATGTGACCGTTTATATTTCCAACATGGAAGTTCTAATTTAACTGTTGCTTCTGATGAGCAATTGAATAATTTAGCTGCAATTTTAAAAGCTTTCCCAGCTGCTAAAATTAAAATTGGAGGATATACAGATAATACAGGATCTTTAGAAGCTAATAAAGCAATTTCACAAAAAAGAGCTGATATGGCAAAAGAAAAACTAGTTGGTTTAGGTGTAAATGCAGATCAAATTTCTGCTGAAGGATACGGTCCTGAGCACCCAGTTTGCGCAGCAAATGATACGGATGAGTGTAAAGCTCAAAATAGAAGAATTGATTTAAGAGTTACAGCAAAATAAAAAGTGTAATTTTTTAATAGATTAATAAAAAGTCATTGAATAAGTTCAATGGCTTTTTTTGTTAGATAAAAGGTGAATATTTTAATTTTAACAGGTTGAGCAACAATAAAGTATACTTTTGGTATTTCGATAAGATGTAAGTTTGTATCGTTAAAAGGAGTAAGACCTATTCTTTTTGAGAATAATAATGAAAATATAAGTGTATTGTTAAGTGAGATGATAATACAGTATAACCATGAAAAAGTTGTTGGGTTGTTTAAGTTAGTGTGTGATAACTAACGAACCATGAAACTTCCTTACTTTATAATAAAAGCTATTCAAGTGAATGGCTTTTTTTTATGCTATAAGATAAAATTTCTAATTTAAACATAAAGAATCATCTATTCAAAGATTCTATTATTAATAAATTAGTTCTGTATCTTTGTTAAATAAAGTATACAATGGAAAAAATATATCTAGACAACGCTGCTTCGACTCCAATTCATAAAGAAGTGATTGAAACCATGGCACAGGTTATGCAATCGAATTATGGAAATCCATCTTCAACCCATTCTTTTGGAAGAGAAACCAAATCTATTGTTGAAAATGCACGAAAGCTTATTAGTAAAGAATTAAACTGTTTACCTAATGAAATTATTTTTACTTCAGGAGGTACAGAAGCGAATAATTTAATTTTACGATCAGCTGTTCAAGATTTAGAAGTTAAAAGAATTATCACGCAGCCTGTTGAACATAAATGTGTGCTTGAAACGGTTTTAGACTTAGCAAAAAGATACCATGTTATAGTGGAAATACTTCCCGTTGATCATAAAGGAAGGATTGATTTGGAAGACTTAGAACAACGATTGAAAAGTTCTGATGTTAAAACCTTAGTATCCTTAATTCATGGAAATAATGAAATAGCTAATATCATCAATTTGGAAGCTATCACCACTTTATGTTATGAAAATAATGCATTGTTTCATTCCGATACAGTTCAAACTATCGGGCATTATACTTTTGACTTAGAAAAATCACCCATTGATTTTTTAACTTGTTCAGCTCATAAAATACACGGACCAAAAGGCATAGGTTTTGTCTTTGCTCGAAAATCATTAGGAATACGTTCAATGATTACAGGAGGGAAACAAGAGCGTATGATGCGTGCTGGTACTGAAAATATTTACGGTATTGCAGGTTTAGCCAAAGCTTTTGAAATGGCTTATCAAGATTTAGATACAAACAAAAAATATATTGAGGAATTAAAAAAGTATGCCATAGAACAATTTACAGCACATTTTCCAGATTGTATTTTTGCAGGGGGGAGTGCCAATATCGATGATAGTTTGTATACCATTCTCAATGTTGCTTTAAAAAATCAACCGGATTTGATTGCTTTTGAACTGGACCTAAAAGGAATTGCTATTTCTCAAGGAAGTGCCTGTGAGTCAGGTTCTACACAAAAGTCTCATGTGATACAATCTATTTTAACAAAAGAAGAACAAGAAATGTACAGCAATCTTCGCATTTCCTTTTCAATTTATAATACAAAAGAAGAAATTGATACTTTAATAGAAAGTTTGAAAACCTGACGTGTATGAGGTTCTATTGTACTTTACTTTTCCTTTTGATCACAACTTTTTCAACTTACGCTTCAGGTCAGGAAGTAGATACTTTGCAAAATAAAACACTCGAAGAATTAAGTGTATTATATAAAAAACATATAAGTGTAAGAGATTCTATAGCCATAGAATATGCGAAAGCTTTAGTGAAAAAAGCTAAAGAAGAAAATAATCCTTTTTATTTATTTAGAGCATATTATAATTCAGCTTATTCTATAAAGAAAATAACAAAAAAATATGATATAAGCTTGAAATATGTTGATAGTGCTATAATGGTATTCAAAGAAGGCTTTTGCGAAGAATATAGTAAGTTAAATATAAATCTTGCTGATGCTTATCATAGTAAAGGTTCAACACTTTTAACTATTTATAATGAACCTAAAGAAGCTTTAGAGTTATTTTTAAAAGGTCAAGAATATTTGAAAAAATGTTCAGATAAAGTATCAGAAAAACTTATTGAAAGTGCAATATCTTTTATTTATACTGAAATGGGGGAGTATGAAAAAGCTTTAAAAATAGATCGAAAACGATTTTTTGAAATAAAAAAGAAATCAGTTGCAAGTATTTGGGATAAAGAAACTTATTTAATTACATTAGAACATTTGGTAATTTCTTATATGAATATAAATCAATATTATAAGGCTTTAGAACTAATAAAGAAGGGTATTAAAAAGTCACAAGAATTTAAAATTGAAAGGCCTCGACTATATCAATTAGAATCCGAATGTTATTATAGATTAGAAGAATATAGAAGGGCACTAAGTTCAATAGATTCAGCATGGTATTATTATAAGAGTAATAATAAAATGGGTTATGAAATATACCATATGAACGGTTTAATATATGATCAATTAAAGATTTCTAAAAAAAGTATTTATTCTTTACGAAAAGCAGATTCTCTGATTTTTAAACAAGAAAATTTTACTTTAGAACAAGCAGAAGGTTATAAAGTATTGTTGACCCATTATAAAAAAACAAAACAATATGATAGTCAATTGTATTATACCAATCGATATTTATATATAGACAGTGTGTTAGATGAACGGTATAAATCATTTTCCAATCAAATAAAAGAGCGGTATGAAATTCCTAACTTGATTGAAGAACGTGAAATTTTGATAGAAAAATTAGAAGAACGTCATCAACGTAAGCAATATTATATTTATGGATTGGTTTTATTAGGAAGCTTGGTAGGTTTTATAGGGTTATACTATTATCAAAAACAAAAAAAGTACAAAAAGGCTTTTCAAAAACTTCAATCAGGTAATGTTGAAGAGAAACCACAATCTTTTAAAGAAACTTCTGAAACTAAAAGTTTAACCCTTTCCAAGGAGGTAGTAGAGGATTTAAGTAAAAAATTAGAAGTTTTTGAACAAGAGAAACAGTTTTTATCATCTAAAATGAATTTACAAAGAATGGCTAGATTGTTTAAAAGTAATTCGTTGTATATTTCTAAAGTAATTAATTGTACAAAGCAGAAGAATTTTTCCACCTATATTAATGATTTGCGTATAGATGAAAGTATTAAAATACTACAAGAAAAGACAACTTTTCAAAATTATACCGTTAAAGCACTTGCTGAAGAATTTGGATTTAGTTCTACACAGGCTTTCTCAAAAGCTTTTTATAAACGAACCGAAATGTATCCTTCCTATTTCATTAAGCAGTTGAAGAAAGAAAAGTGATTTGTCATCTTGAATTTGTTCTAGGATCTAAAATACAAATTATAAATAAGAAGATCTAGTTAGATTCCGAAATAAGTTTGAAGTGACAGAAAAAAGTTAGAATATGGTTTGATTTAGAATGATATGAATTTAAACCTAATTCTTCTCTATTAAATCTTGAGTTAACTTATTATAACGATAGAGTAGTGCTAAAGCAGAAATCGTGAGTCCTGTACCTAGTCCAATCCAAACACCAAAAGCCCCCATTTCAAAGTGAATAGCACAAATATAACTAAGAGGAATGGTAATAATCCAATAGGCAACAAAAGTAATAATCATGGGTATATTAACATCTTGAATTCCACGAAGCGCACCGAGAGTAACCAATTGTACACCGTCTCCTAATTGAAATAAAGCGGCAATAATTAATAAATTAGAAGCCAAAGCTGCTGCATTTTCACTTTGTGTAAACCCCCAAGGAAGTTGTTCACGAAAGAGAATAAACAAAATACCACAAAAAAACATAAAAATACCCGTCATTTTGATATTAGAATAACCTACTTCACGGAGCATTTTAAAATCACGTATTCCTTTTTGGTTTCCAATACGTACAGTTGCTGCAACAGCTAATCCTGTACATAATAAAAAGGATATAGAAGCAAGTTGTATAGCAACTTGGTGGGCTGCTAAATCAGTTTTACTAGCTAATCCTGCAATAAAAGCAGCAGCAGTAAAGGCACTTACTTCAAAAAACATTTGAAAACTAGTTGGTATTCCCAATTGAATCATCTTCTTAAATAAAGGATAAGACCAACGTTTAAATGAAACATGTTGTAAATAGGTTTTGAATTTTTTCCATTGAAGCACGATAACAAAAATACATATGGTAGAAAAGAATCGTGCAATTAAACTTCCTAATGCTGCACCTTGAACACCCATTGCTGGAAAACCAAAATTTCCTTCAATAAAACAATAGTTTAAAAATATATTGAGAATAATAGCAATCCATGTTGCAATAGTAGCAGGTAAGGTTAAAGATAATCCTTCTCCAAATTGACGAAAAGTTTGGAAAACCATAATAGGAATTAAAGAAAAAGCAGAAATATTAAGATAAGGAATAGCCTCTTTCACTACTTCTTCAGGTTGTCCTAAATAATACATAAAATCAGAAAAGAAGACGGTTATAATTCCTAGTATGATACTAAAAAGTATATTAATGACTAAACCATGAGAAAAAATATCAGCTCCTGCTTTATAATTTTGATCCACATCTTTTTCAGCTGCTAAAGGAGACATAATAATGCTAATTCCTAAAGCAGAAACTAATAGTAAAATAAAAACAGAGTTTCCTAACGAAACAGCTCCTAAGTTAATTTCTGATTGATGAGGATCGTCAACTTTTCCTACCATTACAGTGTCGGCAACATTTAAAGCAATTTGCCCAACTTGGCTTAACATTACTGGAAAAGCTAACCACATATTTTTCTTTATATGTTCGTAAAAAGTCATAGTACAAAGATGAGAATTTTAATAGTAGTAGCGTTATTTATTCTTCATAAAAAAGCAAGAAATAGATAATTCAATAATTTCTACGATAAATATGGCACATAGGGTTTAATCAAATGTTAACAAAAAAGTTATTTCAAAGACGAAAAATTGTTTTTTGAGCACAGCCTAAAAAGAGTAGTATCTATAAATTTGTGGTATTGAAAGTTGATTAAAAATTGTTAGTTGACTTTTAAGGTTAAACGAGAGGTACCCCTTATCCCTCTCTTTAATTTCCCTACTTGTACATGTAAAAATGTATAAAAGTAAATTTTTTTTCTAATCAAAAGGAGCGGAAGATATTTTTTCCGCTCCTTTAGTTAAAAGATTATAAGTGTTAAAGAAATATGAAAAAGGCTTCAGTTATTTTAATTGTTTGTATTTAAGTAAGATAGTTGTCTGAGAGTCTTATTGTATTTTCGGGGTTCGTGTAATATGTTCTTACATGGAAAATTAATAAGAGTTTTATATCTAAATAAAGACCTAAGCGTAAGTACATGAAGTTAAGTTTTGATGAGTTTAATATTGATTTCTCTGAAATCTCTAAGATGCTGTTTACAATTAGTCCAACATTGGGTGTTGATTTTTTTTTAGAATTTTTAAATAAAGGAAAAATTGTAAAATTAAAAAAAGATAGTATAATATATGAAGAAGGAAGTAATGATAAAAAGCTGTATTTAATATTGAATGGATATGTTAGATTATTTAAATCTGACAATGATGGAGAAGATAAAACCATATTTATTTTTGAAAAATACCAAATAGTACTTTGTATACATTCTAATATTCTAAACCAACCTTCAATTGATGGTACAGAATGTCTCACAGATTGTATTCTTTTTCAAATTGATTATGCTGATATTGAAAAAAAAATGATATCATCTCCTAAGACATCTAAAATTTTTATAGATAACATTTTTAAATTTATGCTAAATGCTTTTGATCATATCAATCAACTTACATTATTGACATACGAAGAAAGATTCAATTGGCTGGTAGAAACTAAAAAAAACTTTTTAAAAGATTTACCAAGTAAACATATAGCTGCTTTTTTGGGAATTTCACCTGCATCACTTGGTAGAATTAAAAGGAAATATTACAAAAAATAATGATGTTTTAATACACCTCCAATATAATATTTCTAATTATAAGCATGATCAATCAAAGGATAAGTTCTATCGTATATTTTATGTGAAAAATTGTTTTTTGATGATAAGGAATTAATAGGTATACCTCTAATTTTACTTTAATAAATGTATTGAAAACAACTCAGACAAATAACGGTATAAATACCATAAAATATATTGTTTATTTATAAAAAGGAAAATAATATAAACTGCTATAACTTACGATTTAAATAATAGAGAGATCTTAAAGGGTTTTATAAAACATTTTATAGATCAAAAATATTATAAAACAATGTTTTAAGATATAGTATATAATAATATAGTTAAGATTTGAACATTTAAAATTTTATCAAATTAGTGGGGTTGTTTTTAATAAATTGTAATTGATGCGAATGCGAATATGAAAAATTTTGATTTTATTGAAATAGCTAATGTGATTTTAGAGATAAGCCCTACAATTAGTTTTGATTTTTTTTATGAAGTTTTTAATGAAGGTAAAATTGTAAAATGTAAAAAACATACTATTCTTTACGAAGAAGATAGTTTTAATGATGATTTTTACGTTATTTTGAGAGGATATGTTAGGTCATTTAAAAATTATAATAAGGGAAAAAGAACGACCTATATTTTTCAAAAAAAACAAATAGTACTTAATGTTTATTCTGTTATTCTTGACCAACCCTCAGCAGTAGGAATGGAATGTATTACAGATTGTATTTTATTTAAAATAGATTATAAAAAATTAGAAAAGAAAATATTAGCATCAACCGAAGCTCCCAAAATTGTAATTGATTACATCTTTAAATATACGTTAGATTTATTTGATCATCTAGATCAACTCACATTACTAACCAATGAAAATCGTTATGAATGGTTAGAAAATAATCGAAAAGACTTTTTAAGAGATTTACCTGATAAATATGTTGCTGCCTTTTTAGGTATTTCTACTGCTTCATTTAGTCGGATTAAGAAAAAATACGATAAAAGTTGAACATTACTTTTGTAATAATACTTCTGTAAATTAAAAGACTCTATCAAAAGCCAATTAAAATAATATTTTTCAAATATTAGTTAATTTTTGATAGATAAGACTTACTATTTATCATTTTAGTTTTGCCAAGGGATTAAGGAAGAGGTATTTAATTGAGATAACAAATTTATTCTTGTTTTTTGATTAGATATTTTTCCCCAAATAAATATCCCCATTACTTTCTGCTCAGAAGGTAAAATACATATATGCTTAGAGTGATTTTTTCACTCTAACATATATGTAATAAAATAAAAACTTAAATGTAAATAAATAAGTTATAGTATGAAAAAAAAGGTTATTTTGTTGTGTAAACCCAAACAATTAGGATATTTGATATCGTGGAGCTGGGTTTTTTGCATGGTGTTTTTTAACTCAATCAATGCACAAGTGGGTATTCAAACTAATTCCCCACATTCATCAACTTCATTACATGTAAAATCAGAACATGATGAAGTAGATACGACGGCAACACCAACAGGTGTTTTATTTGTTCCTATGAGTGCTACTGATAGAGATAAAATTGTAGATCCAATTGATGGTTTATTGATATATAATACAGATGAAAATTGTTTTAATTATTATATATCAAATGAATGGAGAAGTTTATGTGGTGCAGAACCTCCTGCTGACATAGAAATTTCCACAGAACAATGTGGAAACGCACAAGTATTAGGGACGTACAGAGAAGGAACGCCCACAACTTCTTCAAATTATATTTTATTACCTATTACAGTTACAAAAGAAGGAAGTTTAGATGTAGTAATGAGTTCAGATAATGGATACTCTTTTTCTTACTCTACTGCATCAATAGGAGTTGGAACACACACAATTCAGTTAGATGCTACAGGTACACCAGCTGCATCTCAAACAGATACAGTAACATGTAAGGCAAATGGTAAAACTTTTACATGTACAGTAGATATAGAAGTATTAATTGCAGATCCAAAAGAATTTACAGTTGATTGTAGTTCTGCTACGGTTAATGGAGATTATGTAAAAGGAGTTCCAATGACCGCTTCAAATACAATTTCAGTGTCTATACAAAATACAGGAACTGAAGCTGTAGAATATAGTTTATATACAGATGCAGTCAATGATGTATCTTTTAATGGAACAGGTACTGTTGCAGCAGGTAGCACTGTTATAGCTAATCTAGTAGGAAGTGGAACACCTAGTTTAACAGGAAACTATACATACACTATTCAATCAAATAGTACACTTGAAGTAACTTCATGTACAGTGAATGTAGAATATGTAGATGTATTTAGACCTCTAAGAATATTAGGTTTAGGTTCTGGAATTTATCAACCAGCATCAGCATCAGCATCTTTTGCATCTAGAGCTATTATTGAAGATAAAGATAATTTTGGAGATATTACAGCAGGAGATAATCCAATATCGTCAGAATATATTGAAGGAGTACAATTTATTAATGGAGGTAGTTCTACAACAAGTTCAACACTTCAAGATTTAATTAATACAAATGATCCGGATATTATTGTAATTGGATTTAATTATGATGTAAGTGAGAACGAAGCTCAAGTATTTTTAAACTTTATGGAGCAAAATAAAGGAGTTGTATTGTATTTCAATCAAACACCACTTTCAGGTACAGGAGACGATCTTTTCAATGCGCTATATGGTACAACAGTTACTGTAGGAGCAGGAGGAGGAGCAGGAAGCACCTATGCTTTAGCCAATGTTGATGATGGAGTTTTAAATGGATCATTTGGAGATATTAGAGGTAAATATATAGGAGAAGATGCTTCAAATACAAAATATTTAGATATAACGAGTATTGATGCCTCTAAAATTATACCTTATGCTTATGATGAGCCGAATGAAGTAGTAGCCTTTAGAGATGCTTCAAGAGGATTTATTTTTGCAGGAGATGGTGGTTTCTTAGCAGGAGATAGTTCGAATTCTAGCTCATCTATTTACCCTTCAGCAATAAATGCGGATGGTACACCAGCTGTCAAAACACAATATTCTAATGGAGGTTCATATAATGCATTTTTCTATGCAAATGCAATTGAATGGGCAATTAAGCAAGTTAAAATTAATAAGCCTTAATAATTAATTTCATTAATAATATAAATTATTTTAAGAGGAACTTTTAAATCTAAAAGTTCCTCTTTTTTTATGATGGAAAATCATAATTAATGATTAAATGTTTCGTAATACAATAAATAGTATAATTAATTATTGTCAAATGAGTAAAAATAAACAATATATAAAAAAAAAATTATCATTTGACATAGCCTATCAAATCAGTTGTTTAATAGTTTAGCAAATATATTTAAGTATGGAAAGAGAGGATGAAACGGTTATGTTTTTTGGGCGTATTTAACTTCAAGATTAAGAAGATAAAGATATTTTTATTCAATTAAAAAGAATAATTCTTTTCATATTGAAAAAGAGGAATATTGTATAAAAACCGAATATGAATAATTTTAAATTTGATTTTTCTGATTTAGCTAAAACAGTCCTTGCTGTGAGTCCTTCTTTAAGTTTTGATTTTTTCTATGAAATTATTGAAAAGGGAAAAATAATGCATTTGAAAAAAAATACAGTTATTTATGAAGAAGGAAGCGATGATACTAACTTTTATTTGATTTTAAAAGGATATGTAAAAACATATAGAGATTATAATGAAGGAGATATTAAAACCACTTATATTTTTGAAAAGAATCAGATCATTGTAAATATATATACAACAATATTAAATACACCTTCATTAGTTGGGGCAGAATGTATTACAGATTGTGTTCTTTTTAAAATGAATTATGATGATTTAGAAAAAAAGATGTTGTCTTCATCGAAAACATCTAAAGTGTTGATTGATTATATTTTAAAGTATATGGTACATGTCTTTGAACATTTAGATCAGTTAACGCTTTTGACTAAAGAAGAACGGTACAAATGGTTAGAAAGTAATAGAAGAGAAATATTAAGAGATTTACCTGATAAACATATAGCCGCCTTTTTAGGAATTTCAACAGCATCGCTTAGTCGAATTAAAAAGAAGTATTATAAAAAATAATGGTCTAGTTTGTTGAAGACTATCTTTTGAATTTTTATTAAGAGGTTATGAATATTGAACAGGTATATTGGGGTTTCATATAACGTGTAATATTGGTTGTTTAACAGTTATGAGGTGTAAATAAAAGATTTTATCAAATAGATGAATAATTAGTATATAATTTTATGAGATTAAGTTTTGGGAACTAGATAGAAACTTTATCAAAGGGATATATCATTAATATTTGCTAAGGGATAAAATAATGAGGTTAGATAGGAAAGACATTGGATTTAATTTTTCAGAGCTAATGATGATGTTTGCTGAATTAAGCCCTGTATTAGATTCAAAGTTTTTATATGAATTTTTTAAAAAAGGAAACGTAATTCGTTTGAAAAAGAATGATATTATTTATGAAGAAGGAAGTAGTGATAAATATGTTCATTTAATTTTAAAAGGATATGTTAGAACTTTTAAAGATTATAACAAGGGAGATACTAAAACCATCTATATTTTTGAAAAGAATCAGATTATTTTAAATATTAAAGCTACAATTTTGAATCAAACATCAATTTTTGGAGTTCAATGTATTACAGATTGTATTGTCTTTAGAATGAATTATGATGACTTTGAAGAAAAGATGTTGTCTTCTCCCAAAACATCAAAAGTATTAGTTGATTATATTTTGAAATATTTACTTTATGTGTTTCAACATACAGATCAAATTACATTGTTAACTAAAGAAGAACGATATAAATGGTTAGAAAATAATAGAAGAGAGATATTAAGAGATTTACCTGATAAACATATAGCTGCTTTTTTGGGGATTTCAATGGCATCACTTAGTCGAATAAAGAAGAAGTATTGTGAAAAATAAAAAATGAAGTCTAGTTCATTGATGACTGTTCTTTAAGCTTTTCATTAAATGATCAGAATATTAAACTGGTATATTTAATGTTTCATATAACGTGTAAGAATGGTTATTTAACAGTCATGAAGTGTAAGTAAAAGATTTTATCATGCAATATCTTCAATTTAGATATACATTTATTAAAATTAGATAAGGGGAAAAATGAGTAGAGGAAAATTATTTAAAAATGATATTGAAACAGTGTGCGTGTATGTATACGCATTACTTTTCTTAAAGAAGAAAGATGGAATAACTTTTTACTTCTCGATAACTTTTTAAACCATAGAATATATGAAGTTAGATATGCAAGGTATTGGTTTTGATCTTTCAGAATTGGCAAAAGTATTTGTTGATGTAAGTCCTGCGCTAAATTTTAAGTTTTTTTATGAATTTTTAAAAAAAGGAAAAATTATACGTTTGAAAAAGAATGATATACTTTATGAAGAAGAGAGTACAGAAAAATATTTTTACTTGATTTTAAAAGGATATATTAGAGCATATAAAGATTATAATGAAGGAGATTTTAAAACTACTTATATCTTTGAAAAACATCAAATTATTGTTAACATATATACTACTGTATTAAATGTTCCTTCAGTAGTAGGAATGGAATGTATTACAGATTGCGTTGTTTTTAAAATGAATTATGCAGATCTAGAGAATCGATTGTTGTCAACACCAAAAACATCGAAGGTTTTAGTCGATTATATATTAAAGTACATGCTACGTGTATTTGAACATACAGATCAGCTTACTTTATCAACTAAAGAAGAACGTTATGCTTGGATGGAAGAAAATAGACAAGATATGTTGAGAGATTTACCAGATAAGCATATAGCCAACTATTTAGGAGTGTCAAGAGCGTCCCTTAGTAGGATTAAGAAAAAATATTATAAAGGTTGATAAAAAAAAGTTCCTATTGAATGATAGGAACTTTTTTGTTTTGAAATTAATCTAATTTCATTTCTATAATAATTTTATCAATTTTCTTTTGTAATTCTTGCTGAACTTTAGGAAAATCGTTTGCTTGTTTTAAATCTCCTTTTACACTAAAGTAGAATTTAATTTTAGGTTCAGTTCCTGATGGTCTTGCTGCAATTTTAGTACCATCTTCAGTATAATAAATTAATACATTTGATTTAGGAATGGTGATAGTACTTTCTGTTTCAGTCACTCTATTCTTACTTATACTAGATTGATAATCATCAATTCGAACTACTTTAGATCCTGCTATTTCGGTTAAAGGATTTTCACGTAATTGAATCATGATATTTTTAATTTGTTCAGCACCATCTAATCCTTTTTTTACTAAGGCAATCAAATGTTCTTGATAACATCCTACTTGTGTATAAATTTTAGCTAATTCGTTATAAAAAGAACTTCCATTAGCTTTAGCTACTGCCGCAATTTCACAGGCTAATAGAGTAGAGGTAACAGAATCTTTATCACGAACAAAGTCTCCAACCATAAAACCAAAACTTTCTTCACCACCTCCAATAAAGTCTTCTTTACCTTCAGCATCGTGAATCATTTTACCAATCCATTTAAAACCGGTTAAACCAGCTTTACATGTAACATCAAATTGTTTTGCTAAGTCGAAGAAAACATCTGAAGTAACAATTGTTGAGCCAATAAATTGATTCCCATTAATTTTCCCTTCTTTTTGCCATTTTTGTAATAAATAATGAGTTAAAACAACATTAGTTTGATTACCATTTAATAATGTCATTTTTCCATTAAAATCACGAACAGCAATACCCAATCGATCAGCATCAGGATCTGTACCTATCACAATATCAGCTCCTATTTTATCAGCTAGATCAGTAGCCATTTTTAAAGCTTCTGGTTCTTCTGGGTTTGGTGATTTTACAGTTGAGAAATAAGGATCAGGGTTTGCCTGTTCTTGAACAACATGTATATCAGTAAATCCTGCTTTTTCTAAAGCTAAAGGAGTTGTTTTAATAGCTGTACCATGGATCGATGTGAAAACAATTTTAACATCGTCACGCCCTGTTTTTTCTTGTGAAATATTGGAAACAGAAGCTTTGATGAAAGCTTGATCTAATTCATCTCCTACATATTCAATCAAATCATTATTTCCATTAAATAAAATATCTTTTACAGTAGTATTATTCACTTCATTAATAATGCCATGATCATGAGGAGGAACAATTTGAGCACCATCATTCCAATATACTTTATAGCCATTATATTCAGGAGGATTGTGAGATGCAGTTAAAACAATCCCTGCATCACAATTATAGTGACGAACAGCAAAAGATAGGATAGGTGTTGCTCTGAACCCATCTGTTAAATAGACTTTAATACCATTTGCAGATAAAATATCAGCTACAATTTTAGCAAACTCAGTACTATTATTTCGTACATCATGTGTAATAGCAACTTTAAGTTGTTTGCCTGTAATTTGCTTTTTAAGATAGTTGGCTAACCCTTGTGTTGCCATTCCTAAAGTATATTGGTTTAATCGATTGGTTCCTACACCCATGATACCTCGCATTCCACCTGTTCCAAATTCTAAATTTTTATAAAAGGCTTCTTCTAAGGTTTTAGGGTCATTATCAATTAAATTTTGTACTTCTTGTTGAGTTTTAGCATCAAATTCATCATTTAGCCAAATTTTTGCTTTTTCTAAAATAGCATTGTCCATTTTAAATATTTTATATAATAATTTTATAGTTATTGAGTGGTTATAATATCTTCTGATTCTATTGATTCTCCTTCGGAGTCAATAACATCTTTTTCAAAACCTTCTTTGATTGCAATGACTTCTGCTTGATCTTTGGTTCTAAAATCACGTGTGAAATTACCTTCTCTATATTCAACAGTAGCGTTGTCTTTTGCAGAACCACTTAATTCTTTTGTAGCAAAAAGTTTTAATTCAGATGTTCCAGAAACCTCCATGTCAACCTCTTTTGCTTCAAAATTAAAGGCATTAATTTCTACCTTATCTTCTGCATTGATATCAAAAGTATGTGTTTCACCATATAACACAACTTCAGATTGATTAAAAGCTTTTAATGTAAAATCTTTAGCATCAAAAGAGGCATTTACGATAGAACCTTGATTGGCTTTTAAGACAATTTCATCTGTTTTAAAAGGTTCATTAGTTAATAAAGTAGGATTATGTTCTAATTCTATTTCCTCTAACGTAGGAGTTGAGATATAAATGTTATAAAGTGATTTTTTTGAAACATCGTTTATTTCTTCTATTGTTAGTAATTTTGATGAAATGTTGAAATCAATATTTTCAATTAAATTCTCATCCATTTCAAATTTAATTTGAGGAACTTCACTTTGTTGTAGTGTAATTTTAAAATCTCCTTTTATATGAATTTGATTGAAGTTATTGACATCATGATTTTTTTCAATCACATTTCCATTTCCTTCAATAGCTTTATTACATCCAACACATAGTGTTAGAGTAGCAAATGTTAAAAAAATATGTTTCGTAAAATTCATAGAAATTATTGTATTATTATCTACAAATTTAAGGTATAAATTATTTTTTTTACAGTTAATTGAGGTTTAATTTTTCTTCAATTTGATAAAAATCTTGATTTTTTCGATTTTGCTGAATGATGATTTCTCCTAAAAAGCCTGCTAGAAAGAGCTGTGTACCCAATATCATAACCGTTAAAGCAATATAAAACCAAGGGTTATCTGTTATGAGTTTGTATTCTAAACCAGCATACATTTTATACAATTTAGAAATACCAATGAATAGTGAACTAAAGAATCCGATAATAAACATTAAGGTTCCCAGTGCTCCAAAAAGATGCATAGGGCGACGCCCAAAACGTCCGATAAACCATAAAGAAATTAAATCAAGAAAACCATTGATGAAACGTTCTGCTCCAAATTTTGATTCTCCATGTTTTCTTGCCTGGTGTTGAACTACTTTCTCTGTAATTTTATCAAACCCAGCATTTTTTGCTAAAACAGGAATGTAGCGGTGCATTTCACCATAAACATCAATCGTTTTAATTACTTTAGTATTATAGGATTTTAATCCACAATTAAAATCATGTAAAGCAATACCAGATGTTTTGCATGCAGCCCAATTAAATAGTTTTGAAGGTAAGTTTTTAGTGAGTTTGTTATCATAGCGTTTTTGTTTCCATCCAGAAACAATATCGTATCCATCATTCTTTATTAAGGAATACAGCTCGGGGATTTCTTCTGGACTGTCTTGTAAGTCTGCATCCATAGTAATGATAACATCACCTTTTGTAATTTTAAAAGCAGCATTTAAAGCTTGTGACTTTCCAAAATTTCGTTGAAATTTGATACCTTTAACCTGATCATTTTCTAATTGTAATTGTTTAATTATTTTCCATGAATGATCCTTTGAACCATCATCAATAAAGATGACTTCATATGAAAAACCATGTTCTTTCATAACACGTTGAATCCAATTGTGTAGTTCTGGTAGTGATTCAGCTTCGTTTAATAAAGGAATTACAATAGATATATCCATATTTTATCTGTTTCTAAAAAATAAAGCCATCATTAAAGAAGTTAAACCATAAAAAGGTAACATAATGGGGCATAAAAATACTAAAAATAAGAATTGTGCTGATAGTAAATAATCACTTTTATAAGAATCGATAAGAAATTGTGTGTCTTCGGTAGGTTTTTCAGTGTGTTCTAAATTTTCCAATAAACCATTTCGAATTATTTCAATACTCTCTGGATTAATCCAATTAAAGAATAAATAAAGAAAAAACATAAAAAAAGCTCCTGCAACCATTTGTGTAATATAGGCAGCACTAAAAGCTTTTCTAAAACTTATTTCTTTTGTAGTTCGGCTAAATTTCCATGTAGAGATAGCAGCAACAATTACAAATAAAGTAGGGAATAATGTGATGTTTACTATAGCAGAGGTAAACAGAAAGTCATCATAAAAGCCAAAACGAACAATTAAAAAAATTATAATGCATAAAACTCCTAAAATGAGTCCGTTACGTATAAAAATAGATTTCATTTAAAAAAATTATAAGAAACAAAGATAGAAATTTATTTTTTGTTTTATATTTGCCTCGGCAAGTCCTGTACAACCAGCTCCCTTTGAATCCCCCAGGGTGGGAACACAGCAAGGGTAAAAGGTTGTAGCGGTGTGATACAGGTCGCTTGCCACTTTTAATACCTCAAATTAATAATGATACGATATTAATTTGAGGTATTTTTATATAAATAAACTCCATTTATCGAAAAAAGATAGTAATAATTTTATAATTGATAGTAATACTATTATATTTGCGAAAAATGGTTTTAAATGAAAGATTTATTATCGAATATAAAAATTATTATTAACAGTAATATTTATATTAAAGATCCTGAATCATCTGATTTAGGAAGAAGAATAGTAGGGAATAGCATCATTTTAATTGATGAAGTAGGATTTGAAGATTTTACATTTAAAAAATTAGGGAAAAAAATAGGGTCCAATGAAAGTTCAATTTATCGTTATTTTGAAAGTAAACATAAATTATTGATTTATCTAACATCATGGTATTGGGCATGGGTAGAATATCAAATGGTATTTGAAACCAATAACATCTTAGATAAAAAAGAGAAGCTGAGAAAGTCAATAGAAATTATAACAAGAACGACTACTGAGGATTCTAAATACTTGCACATTGATGAAGTAAGGTTAAATAGAATTATGATTAATGAAAATTCAAAGTCATTTTTAACCAAAGAAGTAGATCAGGAAAATAAAGAAGGATATTTTATGATTTATAAGCGATTAGTTAATCGTATACAGCTTATAATTTCAGAGGCTAATCCTCATTATATTTTTGCTGGAAGTTTGGCAAGTTCTATCGTAGAAGGCGCATTACATCAACATTTTTTAAAAGATCATTTCCCATCTCTAACAGACTGTAAAGAAGGAAAAACACCTACAGATTTTTTTATGGATATGGTTTTTAAAGTAACACAATAAATATTTATGGCATCAAATACAATGTCGCCATGGCGACGCTTTTTGAGTTTATTAAAACTTGAAAGAAAAGATATATTTCAAGTTTTTTACTACTCTATTTTTCAAGGGCTTGTGACCTTATCATTACCATTAGGAATACAAGCTATTATAGGGTTTGTACAAGGAGCACAAGTTTCAACATCATGGATTGTTTTGGTAATAATAGTAACTGTAGGGGTTATTTTTTCAGGTATTCTACAGTTGATGCAATTAAAAGTTATTGAAAAAATTCAACAGCGAATTTTTACACGAGCATCATTTGAATTGAGCTATCGATTTCCTAAAATTAAAATGGATGAATTAAGAAATTATTATCCTCCTGAATTAGCCAATCGATTCTTTGATACTTTAACAATTCAAAAAGGATTATCTAAAATTTTGATTGATATTCCTTCAGCATTGATTCAAATTCTTTTTGCATTGATATTGCTATCCTTTTATCATTCATTTTTTATCATTTTTGGTGTTCTTCTATTGCTTTTAATCTTTGTTGTTTTCAGATCTACGGCTAAAAGAGGACTGGTAACCAGCTTAGAAGAGTCAAAGAAAAAATATAAGGTAGCACACTGGATTCAAGAAATAGCTCGGGCAATTAAAAGTTTTAAACTTTCAGGTAATTCAAGTTTAGCATTGAGTAAAAATGATGTATTGGTTTTAGAATATCTTAAAGCAAGAAATCAGCATTTTAACGTTTTAGTGCTCCAATTTATTCAAATGATTAGTTTTAAAGTTGTAGTTACAGCAGGGTTATTGTCTATAGGAGGAGTTTTAGTTTTACAGCAACAGATGAACATAGGTCAGTTTGTTGCAGCTGAAATTATTATTTTATTGATTATAAATTCAGTTGAAAAGTTAATTTTAAGTTTAGAATCATTTTATGATGTTTTAACTTCAATTGAAAAACTGGGACAAGTAATTGATAAAAAATTAGAACCTCAGGTAAAAGAAACGGCTGATTTTCATAGGTCTATGAATATTGAGTTAGAAAGTGTTTCATATGAAGTTCCTGAAAAGGAGAAGGCAATATTACATAATATTTCCATGAATATTAATGAGCAAAGCCGTATTTTAATTGAAGGAGAAAGTGCCTCAGGGAAATCAAGTTTACTTCGTCTTATTTCAGGAATTGTAGAACCTACAAAAGGAAGGATTTATATAAATGATTTACCATTATCAAGTTTATGTTTGAATCATTACCGTTCCTATTTGGGAATGTCACTTTCAGAAGAGAGTCCATTTGAAGGTACTATAAAAGAAAATTTAACATTTGGAGATCCTAGTATTACAGATGATGAAATTTTTTCAGTTTTAAACCAAGTAGGATTAAAACCATTTATTAAAGAACAACCTAAGGGTTTGCAAACGGTTCTTTACCCAGAAGGAAGACGAATGTCTTTCACGGTAGCTAAAAAGATTATTCTAGCAAGAGCTATTTTAAAGAAACCTAAAGTAATGCTATTAGAAGATCCTTTAGATCAGTTTAATAAAGAAGAAATGGATACGATTATTGAATCACTTACTCATAAAGATAACAAATGGGCTTTGATTGTTATTAGTAGTAACGATTTATGGAAAAAATATTGTACAGAAACGATACGATTAGAAGAAGGGACTATAAAATCAAAAAATTAGAAGAAATACTATGTTACCAATATCTCATAATAAAGTTGATTCAAAAAGTGCAATGCAGGGGTATCAATCTGTAAAACAAGTTTTTGAAAAAAAATATTATAAAAAATTCAATAGGTTATTAGTTGTATTTGCCTTCATTATGATCATTATTATGTTTTTACCTTGGACTCAAAATGTGAAGGGGAAAGGAAATGTTACAACATTAAAACCTGACCAAAGACCTCAATCGATACAATCTCAGATTCCAGGTAGGATAGAAGCATGGTATGTTAGAGAAGGAGATTATGTAAGTAAAGGCGATACAATATTACGTGTTTCTGAAATTAAAAGTGATTATTTTGATCAGAATTTAGTGGAACGAACTGGTAATCAGATTGAAGCAAAAGAAGAGTCGGTTAATGCTTACGGGAATAAAGTAAGAGCCTTAGATCGAAGAATAAATGCTTTAGAAAATGAACAAAGATTAAAATTACAGCAAACTGAAAATAAATTACGTCAAGCTTCATTAAAAGTTAAAAGTGATAGTATAGAATTAGAAGCAGTTAGGTTAAATTTAAATATAGCACAAAGGCAATATGATCGAGCAAAAGTTCTTCAAAGTGAAGGATTAAAAGCGATTAAATATTTAGAAGAAAAACGTATAAAATTACAAGAGCTTCAGGCAAAATCAGTTGCTCAAGAGAATAAATTTTTAGCGAGTAAAAATAATTTGATTAATGCACAAATGGAACTTTCTGTTATAGGTTCTTCATATGCTGATAAAATATCAAAAGCACAAAGTGATAAATTTACTGCACAATCGAGTCAGTTTGATACAAAAGCTCAAGTATCAAAACTTAAGAATAACTATTCAAATTATAAAAAAAGAAATGAATTGTTGTATATAACAGCTCCTCAAGATGGATATATAACAAAGGCACTTAAAGGCGGTATAGGGGAAGCTTTTAAAGAAGGAGAAAAATTAATTAGCATTATGCCCGCTGTATATGATTTAGCAGTAGAAACTTATGTAGAGCCTTTAGATTTACCTTTAATTCATATAGGTGAAAAAGTACGTATACGGTTTGATGGATGGCCTGCTATTGTTTTTAGTGGCTGGCCCAATGTTTCATATGGTACTTATAGTGGAGAAATTGTAGCAATTGATCGTTTTATTAGTGAAAATGGGAAGTATAGAGTATTATTAGCTCCTGATCGTAATGAAGAACCTTGGCCTGAAAAGATTCGAGTAGGATCTGGAACGTATTCTATAGCATTGCTAGAAGATGTTCCTATTTGGTATGAGCTGTGGAGACAATTAAATGGTTTTCCACCTAATTTTTATAAACCGAAAAATAAACAAGTAACGAAAAATAAATAGAATGAAACATTGTGTAAAATTTATTTTATTCTTTTTAGGAAGCATTCTTTTTGCTCAAAATTCACTATCCGAAGTATTAAGTTTGTCAGAGTATTTAAGTTATGTGAAGTCAAATCATCCTGTTGTAAAACAAGCAGGGCTTGTGATAACGGAATCAGAAGTAAAATTGCAAAAGGCAAGAGGTGCTTTTGATCCAAAATTTGAATTAGATTACGATCGAAAAAAATTTAAAGAGACAACCTATTATGATAAGCTGAACGCTATGTTTAAGATACCAGTTTGGTATGGAATTGATTTTAAAGCAAAATATGAAAGAAATGATGGTGAATATTTAAATCCAGAATCGACACTTCCAGAAGATGGATTATACAATGTTGGAGTTTCTATTTCTTTAGCTAAAGGTTTTTTAATCAATGAGAGAATGGCCTCTATAAAGCAAGCAAAAATTTATCAAGAACAAGCAGAGGCAGAACGATTGTTAATGGTGAATACTATTTTATATGATGCTTCATTAGCCTATTTTAAATGGTTAAAGACGTATCAAGAAAAGAAAATGTACACCAATTTTTTGAAAAATAGTCATATACGCTTTAAAGGAGTGAAAAGAAGTTATGAAATGGGCGATAAGCCAGCAGTAGATACATTAGAGTCTTATATTGTCGTGACCAATCGAAAATTGAATTTTAAAGAATCAGAAATAAAATACATAAAAGCATCATTAGAATTATCAAATTATTTATGGTTGAATGATGTTCCTGTTGAAATTCAGAATACCATAATTCCAGATGAAAATACATTTGAGAAAAAGGAAGATTATTTCAGTTCAATTTCTGATGTTGAATCGTATACAATAGAAGATCATCCTAAATTAAGAATGTTGGAATCTAAATACAAAGGATTACAAATTGAGAAGAAATTAAATTTAAATCAACTATTACCTAAAGTAGATGTACATTATAATTTTTTATCAGAATCATTAGGTGATATGGATCTGTACACTTTTTCAAATTATAAAAGTGGAATTACCTTAAGTATACCGTTGTTTTTGAGAAAAGAAAGAGCGAATTTAAAATTAACTAAATTGAAGTTACAAGATCTTGAATGGAGTATGAATACAACAAAAACAACTTTAGGTAATAAAATGGAATCTATTTCAAGAGAAATGGAGAATATATTGGAACAAGAACGTTATGCTACTTCAATGGTAGCAGATTATGCAACTCTATTAAAGGCAGAAGAACGTATGTTTGAATTAGGTGAAAGCTCAATATTTTTGATGAATTCAAGAGAATCTAAGTTGATTAATTCGGAATTAAAATTAATTACATTACAAAACAAATATTTAGAATCTAGAGCGCATCTTGAAAGTTTTTTGATGCTGGAGTACGAAGAATAGAGTCTTGATTTAATTTTTGAAGAACAGGTAAAGTATCGATTATGTTCTTTTTTAAAGAATCTGAAATTAGTTTTTTTGAAGTAGAAATAGAATCTTCTACACGGAACGATACCTTACTTTTTTTAATAGAATCTTTTTTTATTAAAGTAGGCTGGGGAATAGAGTCATTAGCTATGGAATCATAATGTTTCAATTCTTCATTAATACCACCTAATGGGTAGTCACCAAAATAACCTGCAAGGTTCATAGCAGAATAGATCCTACGCGTGTATTTGTTTCCTAGTGCTATAATCGTAGTAGAATCTTGAGCTAAATGTAAGTATACTGTATTATTCCCATGCCACCAACCGTTATGGTATAGTAGTTTTTGTCCAGTGTCCCATTCCATTAAACGAATACCTAGACCATAATTTTTAATTCCTTTTCTTTCATAACTATATCCCTTGTAAATCTGCTTTTTTAAAGAATCATTTAAAAAGTTAGGGTTATACGTTGCTAAATCAAATTTCAAAAGATCTTCAGGAGTTGAATAAATATTTTTATCACCATAAATATCATCTAGATAATTAAATTTATAACGAACATTACGCCAAGTATAAGATTGACTTGCTGTAGCAGTATCTTTTTTGTAATCAAATACATAAGTGTTATTCATTTGTAAAGGATCAAAAACCATTTTTTTCATAGCCTCACGATAGTTTAAACCAGTAATATGTTCTAGAACTAAAGCTAAGATGGCATAATTCGTATTGCAGTATGTAAAACGCGTATCAGGTTTAAATTGTAAAGGAAATTGATGCTGATTCATCAAATTTAAAATATCTTGATTAGATAGGATTTCATGGTTATCCCAAATTTTTTCATCTGAAGTAAAATAAGCATAATTGAGAAGACCCGATCGATGATTTAAAAGCATTTTAATTGTGATGTCTTGGTAAGGGAAAAGAGGCAATATGGTAGTGACTTTTTGGTTTAATTCTAATTTTCCTAAATCGATTAATTTTAAAATAGCAGTTGCAGTAAGAACTTTTGAAATAGAAGCAATGTGAATTGGAGTATTAGAATTTAATAAAATAGAATCTTCTCGGTTTGAAAAACCTTGATAATGTTCATATATGATTTTACCATTTTTTGCAACTAAAAAACCACCGCTTAGTCTGGGGTTATCTTTCCAAATAGAATTAAGGTAAAGATCTAATTCCTTCTTTTTTTCTTTTAGGAAAGGAAGAGGTGTTTTTGAAAATGTACCGTTGAAAGGTACCAGTTTTGGAAAACTATCGACTGTTTCCTCTTTTTGAATAACTTCTAAGGAAGATGTTTTAGCATCTTTTTTACAAGAAAGAAATAAAAGAAAAATAAGACACCCTAAAATAGATTTTAAGTATACCATTTAAAAAGAATAATTAGTCGAAAGTAATAAAAATAAATTTAATTACAGATTGGAGAGCCCTATTTTTTTCTTAATTTCTGGGTGTTTGTAAAGATATGAAACTACTCGTATTGGATCGTTTTTAAAAAGATAAAGGCCTTTAATAGTGAGAGGAATAAATATAAGATTCTCTATATCATATACACCAAATTTTTTTGATTTATCTTCCCATAAAATTACACCTCGTCGTTTGCGATTGTTTAAAGTGTATAT
The DNA here is from genome assembly GCA_001880285.1 of Flavobacteriaceae bacterium UJ101. Lineage (NCBI taxonomy): Bacteria > Pseudomonadati > Bacteroidota > Flavobacteriia > Flavobacteriales > Flavobacteriaceae > Flavobacteriaceae bacterium UJ101. Next base: position 2,922,769 of record CP016269.1, read on the forward strand.
AACAATATCCAATTCATAAATTTCTTGATCATTTATATCTTTAAAAGTAGTAAATTCATCAATTTCACTATATTTTGGTTTTCCTTGTTTCCACCATAAAGGTTTTCCTTGAAATTTAAAACCATGCGGAGTCTTATTAGCAAAGCCAATAACCTCAGTATTAAGTCTAAGACGGTATTTTTTAATTTTTTGCATGGTATAATTTGAATTATGATATTAAAACACTTTATACATTGCCTTAATATAAGCAATTTTTTTAAATAATAATAATTATTATTGTGTAAATAGTGATATTATTAAAACATTATATATATAATAGTATTTTATTGTCTCATATGATAACTAACATCGTTAAAATACGTTAAATTTTATTTATTTGATTAACTTTTTTTTTAGAAACCTCATTTAATTTTGCCCTGTAAGAAATATAAAAAATATTAAATTGATGGGGAAAAATTATTTTAAATACGTTGTTTACGTATTAGTACAGTTGAGCTTTTTATATGGTTTAAAAGCCCAAGTAGGAATCGGAACGGATAGTCCGAATAGTGAAGCAATATTAGATGTAGTGGCAACAGACAAAGGGATTTTAGTTCCTCGCGTTACTTTAACTTCTTCTACAGTGGACTTAGACGGGGACAGTACTCAACCTGAAGGATTGATGGTATATAACAATGGGGGAAGCTTAGCAAAAGGTTTCTATTTTTGGAATGGAACAGAGTGGAGAACAATTGATAATTCAACTTCTACACCAGCTGAGTTAACTGATATTAATTGCGCTAGTGCAGTTTTGTCTCCTACTACTTATCCAGACACAGCTATAACGGATTATATACTTAAAGTACCATATTCAGGTGGTAATGGAGGACAATACAATGGTGGATATACTATTGGGCCAAGTGCTGCAACAAACAATTTAACAGCTGTATTACAAGGAGGAAAATTAGAAGTAGGAGCAGGAGAACTTACTTTTATTGTAAGTGGAACTCCAACATCAGCTTCTCCTACTACAGCAACTTTTAACGTTACGGCAGCTGGTTTAGCAGGTGTTGGTATTGGGTTAGGTACTGGTAGTAGTTTTACAAATTGTGATGTAGTAGTGGGAGCTTCATCAAGTAATGCAGATATTAAGAAGGTAGCCGTATTAGGTTCTTTAGAACTTACAACTGATAATGGAAGACAAGGATATAGTATAGATATTGATTCTCCTGATGGTAAATTCTCTGTACGTTGTTTTGTACCTACAGGTACTGCTTTTGCAAGTTCCAATCTTCAAATTCGTAATAATTCATCTTCCACAGTGGATATTATTCAAAATGTTCATTATGTATATGGAGGAATGGGAGGATCTATGGCCAATCAAGTAAGATTACCTGCGAATCAATGGGCAGGGCATAATGGAAATGCAACAGGATTGGTTACCGCAACAGGGCAAACTGCTGGAAACTTTCCTAGTTGGGGTGATCCAGGAGTGTATGCTGGAGGATTACCAGAACAACGAATATATGCTTTTACAGCAACCGACAGTAGTGATAAAACCTTTTATAATATACGATTTATGATGGGATCATCAACACCTGGTTCTGCAGCAAATACAACCAATTGTCCAGCTGGAAGTTGTAGTACAACTAAAGTATTCATTACTTTAGAAGAAATTAAGGTTCCTTAAAGAAAATTATAGTACGATAAAAAAACACTTCAAATGGTTTAATACTATTTGAAGTGTTTTCCGTTAAAATAATAATGAGATTTTGACTGTGTCAAAGGTTAACAAATGGTAGTTATGTATCATAAAAAGGAATTATTTGATCACCAATTGTTTTCTAAACTCCATTTAATTTTGTCATATAAAACAATAATATATTAATAATGGGGAAAAATTATTTTAAACACGTTCTTAGCATGTTAATGCAATTGGGGTTTATAGCTAGTATAAGTGCCCAAGTAGGAGTAGGGACTAATTCACCTAATAGTTCAGCTATTTTAGATGTAGATGTAAGCTCATTACCAGCTAATGGTAAGAAAGGTTTTTTAGGGCCAAGAGTGGCATTGTCATCGAATACAGATCAAAGTACGATACCATCACCTGCAACAGGATTGTTGGTTTACAACTTAGGAACAGGAGGCTTGAGTACAGAAGGTTATTTGTATTGGAATGGATCGGAATGGAGAAAGCTTAATAATGGGACAACGGTAGATCCTTCAATTACCAGTTTAGAATGTGGAGAGGCTCAAATGAGTCCAGCAGCATTTACAGCAGGAGAAGCTTATAATGGAGTAATGACGGTACCCTATACAGGAGGTAATGGAGGATCGTATTCTTCAGGAACGGGTATAGCATCGACAGGAAACACAGGTTTAACAGCGACATTACAAGCAGGTGATTTAAGTTTTGGAAATGGGGAGTTGGTATATACGTTAACGGGGACACCAGCGCAATCATCACCTAATGCGGCAAATTTTGCATTAAGTTTTTTAACGGAGAGTTGTTCAGCAGCAGTAAGTGGAGATGTATTAGGAATAGGAGAGACGGTAACAAAAGTAGTGACGATGCCAAATTCGGCGGCAGCGGGGACTTTATTATCTTCTTTATATTCTGATTTACCAGTAATTGATGGTTTACGAATGGATTTAGCTATGGTGAATAATTCATTTTATGATCCGAGAATTTACAATGTAAGTGATTCGGAGCAACAGGTAAGTTATCAGACGTTTGCGACTCAGGTAAATGAGAATGAGACGAATTTAAATGTAACGTTAACGACTTCGACGACACCTGCGACAACTTTTGTACAGGTTGATGCGAATAATATTACATTTTGGACTACGAGTCAAGCAGAGGTATTAACGACGAATTTACAGGTAAAGGTAACGGATGGAGTATGGAGATGGTATGAGTTTAAATGGTGGGCGATGGAAATTACGGGTAGTAATGAGAAGACTATATTTATGTCAGTAGTGAGAAAAGCCTAGAATTTAAATTTTAATAAAATATACAAATGGTATTATAAGCTAACTTATAATACCATTTTTTGTAAGCAACTGTTAATCAAAGGTATATTATTAAAAATAATACTATATCAAATGTTAATTTTTTTACTGTATATAAGTTAGGTAGTGTTTATTTGATTGATCATACTTTTACAGACTCCATTTAATTTTGCTTGTTAGTTATTGAAAATTAGTAAACTATAAATTAAAATTAATTATGGGGAAAAATTATTTTAAGTACACTGCTTGTGTACTTATACAATTAGGTTTTTTATGGAACATCAATGCCCAAGTAGGTATTGGTACGAATAGTCCAAGAGGAGCTTTGGATATTAATACTACTACGACCAATACACATGGGTTAGTATTACCAATCAATTCAGATCCGGAAACAATGACAAACCCTCAAGATGGAGGTAAACCTATTCCAGGTACTATAATGTATGATAGTACAAAAGGATGTATTAAACTTTACAAGCCAACAAACGAATGGTCAGGATGCTTATTAGAAGAAACTGTATTAGGAGAATCATCAGGATCCTTAGGGGGTGAAGGGAGTACTTGTTCACCTATAATAGTAAATGGATCCTATACAGTTGATAAGGCTTTATCAACTATTAATACGGTAGAGGTTCAGGTAAATGTTACGACTCCAGGGACTTATACTATTACAACAAATGAAGTAAATGGTTATAGTTTTAGTGGAGAAGGTACTTTTGGTAGTATAGGAACTCATACTGTAACATTAATAGGAACCGGGACACCAACAGCTAGTGGCACAGATTCATTTACCGTTACGTATGATGGGGGAACATGTACATTTAATGTCAATGTAGCAGCTAGTTCATCAACAGGAAGTTTACAAGGAGCACCAGGAGCATGCTTAGGAAGTTCCGTTCAAGGTACTTACACAGCTTCAACTGCTTTAGTATCAGGGAATACAATAAGTGTAACAGTAAATGTTTTAACTACTGGCGCTTATAATATTAGTACAGATACAGTAAATGGTTATAGTTTTAGTGCATCAGGAACCTTTGGTTCCACAGGAACTCAAACTGTTGTTTTAAATAATAATGGAGGAACTCCTAGTAGCTCAGGAACAGACAATTTTACAATAACTTATGATGGAGCAACTACAGGAACTTGTTCGGTTGATGTTACTGTTGTAGACCCTGTAGCAACGATAGATACATTAAATTGTGGTTCAGCAGTCGTAACGGGAAGTTTAGAGCAAGGTACAGCAGCAAGTGGTGTAAGTATATCGATTCCATATTCAGGAGGTAATGGTGGTGTTTATAGCGCAATAAATATTAGTTCAACTGGGGCTTCTGGTTTGACAGCTTCCGCTTCAACAGGAAATGTAGCCACAGGAAATGGTAATCTAGTTTTAGCAATATCAGGAACTCCAACAAGTGGAGGTACGGCTTCATTTTTAGTTACTTTAGGAGGGAAATCATGTACGGTAGAAATTTCAGTTAAACCAAGTATAGGAGGATTTAATAACCCAGCTAAAAGTTGTTTAGCAATATATAATGAATATCAAGGAATAGGAGAAACAGCTGTTGATGGAGAATTCTATATAAAGGGAAATGGTACGGATGCTGTTAAAACTTATTGTGATATGACAAATGGTGGTTATACATTAATACAGTCATATTCTGAATATCAATTATATGGAACAGGATCCAATACAGGGCCTGATGGATCTTTTTTATATTCAAATCAAGGATTATATGTTAATGCAAATAGAAATTATACTGCAGCAGTTGGGGAATCAGGTACTGTGACCTATGAAAATTATCTTTTACCTTTAGCTGTAAGACAAAATGTAAGAAATAGTACTACAGGAAACTTATATAGAGTTCGAATTGTACATGATGAGGCAAATGTTGCAAATAGCAACGATGATTGGGCTAAGAATAATTTTGCAGAATTTGATATGTCAACGGCTGGTTCATATGATTTTATCGGAGGCGGCTTTGTTTCTAGATCACCTAAAGTAACAGGGAAAATATTTGGAAAAACATACCAGTCATTAGGAAATGATGCAGGAGGAAATTATGTTTCATTTGATGGTCAATCTTGGAATTATGCTGATGTCTATAATCAAGGTTATGCACGAGTAATTAGTCACCAACGTTTTGCACCAGATTATGCTTTCAGTTATATTACGAGTGATGGTTCTACAGTTAATAATGATTTAAATGAATTAGATGACGTGTGGGGATTATATTCAGATTCTACTTTTAATCACCATATAGGTAAATGTACTACTTCTGGAGGTGATGATTATCAAGGTGTAACAGATTGTTCTGGTAGTAGATCTAATCGAGCAGCACACTCCTTTAATAGTGGTAAAGGTAGATTTGTACAATGGTTTGTTAAATAGTATAGTAATAATAATTTAATAAAGGAATGGGTTAGCATTTAGCTAGCCTTTTCTTTTTGTAAAAGAGTTAAAATAGAATGAGCTTTTGTTAAACATTCTTCATATTCTTCCTCTGGATTAGATAAGGCTGTTATAGCACCACCAACACTTAATGACAAATATCTTGTATCAGCATTATATAGTAAACTTCGAATGATTACATTAAAATCAAAGTCATCATTTGGAGCAATGTAACCAATTGCTCCTGAGTAAATTCCTCTTTTATGATTTTCAAAAAGTTCAATATATTTCATAGCATTTACCTTTGGAGCTCCTGTCATAGAGCCCATAGGAAAGTTTGCTTTAATAATTTCTATAGGAGATAATTTTTTTTCAACTTCACATTGAATAGTAGAAATCATTTGGTGTACTGCTTCAAATGTATAAATTTTACAGTATTCTGTTACTTTTACTGAATTTCGTTTGGCTATTTTTGAAAGATCATTACGAACTAAATCCACAATCATGGTATTTTCAGCACGATCTTTAACAGAAGTTTTTAGATCATGAACTAAAAATGCATCTTCTTCTTTTGTTTTACCACGTTTACGAGTTCCTTTAATAGGTTGAGCAGTTAAAGTTTGTCCTTCTTTTTTTAAAAAACGTTCAGGAGAACTTGATAGCACATGCAAGTTTTCATGTTTTAAAAAAGTAGCAAAGGGTGACTTATTTTTTTTATTTAATTCAATAAATAAATTAATAGGTGATATAAGAATATTTTTATTAAAAAATTCAATACAATAATTGGCTTCATAAATAGCACCTAATTGAATTTTTTCTATGATTTGGGCACAATTTTTTAAATAAGAATTTTTTGATGTTTTACTAATTAAAGAAGTTGAAGTAAAGTGTGTATTAAAATTTAGATTAATTTCTTTTAAAAGTGTAACATCATAATCTATTTCATCAGCATATTTTTTTAAATAAGAAAATGTAATGGTATGATCTTTAACAAAAAGAATTTTTTGAGGTTGAAAAAATAACAATTCAGGAAAATCTAAAGTATCTTCATTTTTAGACGTTAAATTTTCGATATTGTTTTTTAAATCATATGAAAAATACCCAAAAATCCAGTCTTTTATTCCTTTTCTAAACTGTTCTAAAGTATCAAAAGCATTTTTAGTAGTATGCAATGATAAGGTGTTTTCAGCACCTTTTATAACCATAAAATCAAAATTTTCAGATTGATTAGGGTAATGATTTGAATCTAAAATTAGTGAAGTAGAATTTTGGTTAGCCCACAAAAAAAAATGTTCTTTAGTTAATTCTAAATGGATCTTTTTTTCAAATCGTTTCATGAATGGCAAATATAAATATTTTTTTATTGATGAAGAAACGTGAGAATAGTACAAAAATAAATTGAAAAGTATTCGTATAAATATGAGTTTTTGTTAATAAATAAATTCATTTACTGATCTATTTTTAAAAATAAGGAATAAAACGGGGGTTTTATCGATAACTTTTCAAAAAACAGGTAAAAATTAGTATCTTTGAAAAGAATTAACTTAAAGATTTATGACGATAGAATTAAAAGATTCAGAAAATAAATTATCCTTTAAAAATTATAAGCAAACATTATTAGATGATTTTCGTTTAGTAATGCTAAGTAGGGAATTAAGTTTGATTGGAAGAAAAGAAGTTTTGAGTGGACGCTCTCAGTTTGGAATCGTAGGAGATGGAAAAGAATTACCTCAAATAGCTATGGCAAAGGTTTTTAAAGAGGGCGATTTTCGTTCAGGATACTATAGAGATCAAACCTTTATGATGGCTATAGGACAATTGCCTGTTTCACAATTTTTTGCGCAAGTTTATACACATGCAGGTATAGAAAATGATCCACACTCAGGTGCAAGGCAAATGACTTGTCATTATGGGACACGTTCATTAAATGAAGATGGAACTTGGAAAGATTTAACAAAAATCAAAAATTCAAGTGCTGATGTTTCTACAACAAGTGGACAAATGCCACGATTATTAGGATTAGCACAAGCCTCAAAATTATATCGAAATTTAGAAAGTTTAAGTCATTTAACACATTTTTCATCTAACGGTAATGAAGTTGCTTTTGGAACCATAGGAAATGCCTCTTGTGCAGAAGGAAATTTCTTCGAAACAATGAACGCAGCTGCGGTTATTCAAGGTCCTATGATTATTTCCGTTTGGGATGATGACTATGGAATTTCTGTTCAAAATGATTTACAAGTAGCAAAATCAGATATTTCCGAAGCTTTAAAAGGATTTCAAAGAACCCCAGATAAAAAAGGATTTGAAATTATTAAAGTAAAAGGTTGGGATTACCCCGCTTTAGTAGAAGCGTATGAAAGAGCTGAAAAAATAGCTAGAGAAGAGCATGTTCCTGTATTAGTACATGTTATAGAGTTAACACAACCACAAGGGCATTCAACTTCAGGATCACATGAACGTTATAAATCAAAAGAACGTTTAGAGTGGGAACGAGAATATGATTGTATTGTAAAGTTTAGAGAATGGTTACTATCTATTGAAATTGAAGGTGAAAATATTTTTACAGAAGAAGAACTTAATACAATTCATCAAGAAGTAAAAAAAGAAGCCAAAGAAGCTAGAAAAGCAGGATGGAATGCTTTCCAAAATCCTATGAAAGAATTGAAGAGTTCTTTTTTACAAGTAGTAGAACCTATTCTGGGGCAAAGTTCCAATAAAAACTTTATTCAACCTTTATTAGATAAGTTAAAAAAAGAACGTTTATTAAAGAGAGATATTTATACAATAGGAAGAAAAATTTTAAGAATTCTTTCTAAAGAAAATATCGATCGTTCGAAATTATCACAATGGTTAGAAGATAACTTAGCTAAAGATAGAGAATTATATTCCTCACACTTGTATAGTGAATCTAAGTATTCTCCTTTGAAAGTTGAAGAAGTAGAAATAGAGTATGCAGATGATGCCCCTATGGTAGATGCACGACTTATTTTACGTGATAACTTTGATGCATTGTTTAACAAACATCCCGAATTAGTAACTTTTGGAGAAGATACTGGGAAAATAGGAGGTGTGAACCAATGTTTTGAAGGCCTTCAAGAAAAATATGGAGAAGAACGAGTAGGAGATACGGGAATTCGTGAGACAACAATCTTAGGGCAAGGAATAGGATTAGCAATGAGAGGATTACGTCCCATTGCAGAAATTCAATATTTAGATTATATTTATTATGCAGCGTCTCAATTAACAGATGACTTAGCAACAGTTCACTATCGTTCAGCAGGAGGTCAAAAAGCCCCTGTTATTGTAAGGACAAGAGGACATCGTTTGGTTGGGATTTGGCATTCAGGTTCTCCTTTAGGAGCTTTAGTAGGAATGTTAAGAGGAATACATGTTTTAGTGCCTCGTAATATGACGCAAGCAGCTGGTTTTTATAATACATTAGCTATTTCTGACGATCCTGCTTTGGTTATTGAACCTTTGAATGGTTATCGTTTGAAAGAAAAAATGCCTTCTAACTTAGGTGAGTTTAGAATTCCTCTAGGAAAAGTAGAAACAACGCGAGAAGGAAAAGACATTACGGTAGTAACATATGGTTCTACGTGGAGTGAGGTTACCAAAGCAGCTCAGGAATTAGCTGAATTGGATATAGAAATAGAAATTATTGATGCTCAATCTTTATTACCATTTGATTTAGATCATGATATTATAAAAAGTGTTCAAAAAACAAATCGTCTTGTGGTAATTGATGAAGATGTACCTGGAGGAGGATCTTCATTTATTCTACAAAAGATTTTAGAAGAACAAGATGCTTATCATTATTTAGATAGTAAACCTTTGACCATTACAGCAGTAGAAAATAGAACACCTTCAGGATTCGATGGAGATTATTTCTCAAAACCACAAGTAGAAGATATTGTGGAGAAAATATATGAATTCATGCAAGAAGTTAATCCTGGTAAATATGAAGGAATCTATTAAATAAAGTATAAAATAATTAATAAGTGCTATCTCTAAATGAGGTAGCACTTTTTTTATAAATACAGTTTATAAAAAAACCATTCCAAATTAACTTCAGAATGGTCACACAAATATATAACTAAGTTGAATGTCTATCGAATACGGTCTACAGATTTTACAAGTTCATCATCCTTCTTAATAGCCTTATTAGCAAGAAATAAGAACACAATAGCTAATACTGCTATTACAATTGGTATGATTAACTCAATACCTTTCTCAGGAAAATTTATTCCTCCAGGTATATTTAGTAAACGGTATGTCAATAATCCAATTATAGACAAGTTTAAAAGAACGTTTAATCGATTTAATTTTATTTGAAACCCTCTTTTTCTAAATAAGAAAATAACAATTATAGCTAAGATACATGACCCTATGATCATTCCTAAAATTCCAAAATATTCTTCATTTATCCATTCATCATTAAAAAATCCAAACGTTGTACCTGTTAAAAGGGAAACAATAAATAAATAAATACTCTGTATTCTTTGAATCATATATAAATGCTAATTTCATGACAAATTTAAAAAAATATCTCAATATAATGCTTATTAAGAAAAAATAATTGTATTATTGCATTGGAAATAAAAGAATTTACTTCATTTAATTATTATTTCCGTTTAATAATGACTCGTAATAAATTTCATACAAATTAAAATCATTTAAATGTTTGACATTTCTGAATTAAAAAGCAAGAAAGTTGCTGATTTACATGAGGTTTCTGAAAAATTAGGTATTCCAAAATACAAACAATTAAAGAAGTTAGATTTAATCTATAGAATCCTAGATTTTCAGGCAGATAACCCTTCTGCTGTAAAAGATTTGAAAGAAGTAAAATCAAAACCCGTTGCCAAGAAGCAAAATGTAAAACTTAAAGAAGAGCCTGTAGAAAAGCCTAAAAACGAATCTGAACCTAAAAAGAAAAGAGAAAGGATTCAGAAACCAAGGATTACTCAAGAAAAAAAGGTAGTTGCTGATACAAAGGTTGAAGCTGTAACTTCAAAAAAGGAAGTTAAAAAAGAAAATAGACAAAAAGAAGGCAAGCAACAATTGGATCGAGAACAACAAAACCGAAAAAGTAATAGTAATAATCCGAATAATCCATTATTTAAAAACTCTAAGAATGAAAGACAAAATTCTAGAAATGATAAGAGAAATCAGAATAATGGAAAAAATAATGGGTACCAAGGAAAAAATAAATTTAGAGCTCCTGATTATGAATTTGATAGCATCATCGTATGTGAAGGAGTTTTAGATATAATAAAAGATAATAATAATAAAGAAAGTTACGGCTTTTTGCGTTCTTCAGATTATAGTTATTTATCATCTCCAGATGATATCTATGTTTCACAATCTCAAATTAAATTATTTGGATTAAAAACAGGAGATACCGTAAAAGGAAATGTTCGACCTCCAAAAGAAGGAGAGAAGTATTTCCCATTAATTCGAGTAGCAGAAATTAATGGACGTTCACCCGAATATGTTCGTGATCGAGTTGCTTTTGAGCATTTAACACCATTATTCCCGCAAGAGAAATTTAATTTAGCTGGGAAAAATAGTTCTATGTCTACACGTATTATAGATCTTTTCTCACCTATAGGTAAAGGACAAAGAGGGATGATTGTAGCACAACCTAAAACAGGAAAAACGATGTTACTAAAAGATGTAGCAAACGCCATTTCTAGTAATCATCCAGAAGTATATCAAATTATTTTACTTGTTGATGAACGTCCTGAAGAGGTGACAGACATGCAACGTAGTGTAAAAGGAGAAGTAATTGCTTCAACTTTTGATAAAGAAGCAAAAAATCATGTGAAAGTGGCTAATATTGTTTTGGAAAAAGCAAAACGTATGGTAGAATGTGGACATGATGTGGTTATTTTATTAGATTCCATTACACGTTTAGCTCGTGCTTATAATACTGTTTCACCTTCATCTGGTAAAGTATTATCTGGAGGAGTAGATGCTAACGCTTTACATAAACCAAAACGTTTTTTCGGTGCCGCTCGTAAAATTGAAGGAGGAGGATCTTTAACTATTATTGCAACTGCATTGATTGATACAGGTTCTAAAATGGATGAAGTAATTTTTGAAGAATTTAAAGGAACAGGTAATATGGAATTACAATTAGATCGTAAGATCGCTAACAAACGTATGTTCCCTGCAATTGATTTAGTTTCCTCATCAACGCGTCGTGATGATTTATTATTAGATGAAAAAACCGCACAACGTATGTGGATTTTACGTCGTCACTTAGCTGATATGAACCCTGTGGAAGCAATGGAGTTTGTAAAACAACGCATTGAACGTACACAAAGTAATGAGGAGTTTTTATTATCAATGAATAGTTAAAAACAGTTGGAATAAAAATATATAAGAAAGCAATCTAAATTTAGATTGCTTTTTTTATTTAAACTATAGTTCTTTTTTATTTAGGATGGAAATTATTGCAATATTAAATTAAAGTTAAGTTCGTCGAAAATGTAGGATAAAAAGAATACAATTAAATATATTTACACCTTCAATTTTCAAAAGAAAAAATATGGCTAAAATTACATTAGGAGGAAATGAGATTACAACATTAGGAACTTTACCAGAAATAGGAAGTAAAGCATCTGATTTTGTTTTAACTAAAGGCGATTTGTCTGATGCAAAACTTTCCGATTATAAAGGAAAGAAAGTCATTTTAAATATTTTTCCAAGTGTTGATACTGGAACATGTGCAGCATCTGCAAGACATTTTAATCAAGATGTAGCTAATTTAGATAATACAGTGGTTTTATGTGTATCACGTGATTTACCTTTTGCACAAGCTCGTTTTTGTGCCGCGGAAGGCATTGATCGTGTAGAAATGTTATCTGAATTTAAAGATTATAATTTTTCTGATGCCTATCAAGTTCGAATAACGTCGGGGCCATTGGAGGGGTTACATTCACGTGCCATTGTAGTTTTAGACGAGCAAGGCATTGTACAATATGTCGAGCAAGTTCCTGAAATAAAAGACGAGCCAAATTACGAAAAAGCATTAGCAGCAATAAAATAAATAGAGGCACCCGAAAACGGGTGCCTTTTTTAGTTCAAAATTTCGATTAAATTAAATAGTTGTATAGAAGAATAACTAATGAATACGCGAATTCTTATTCAAAAAAAGCAGGCTTATGATGTAGAAAGTCAACATCAGCTAGCCAACCTGCAAAAAAATATTTCCATTCAACATCTCAAAATCAGTTATATTTATGATCTCTTTGATATAAATGAAAATGATTTACCAAAAGCTATTGAAAATGTATTTTCCAATCCTGTAACGGATAAAGTGCTATTGGAATATCAATATAAGGAAAATACATTAGCAGTTGAATATTTACCAGGAAATTATGATCAGCGAGCAGATTCTGCAGAACAATGTTTAGCTATTTTAGGAATTGAAAATGTGCGTGTTTTATCAAGTGTATTATATGAGTTTGATGGAGTATCTGAAGAAGATATCATAAAATTGAAAGAATCTTTAATTAATCCTATTGAAAGTAGAGAAAAAGATCTCAATGTTTTAGAATTCCCCGTTTCTCCTGAAATAAAACCTGTACCTATTATACATGGTTTTATACAATATAATGAAGATGAATTAAGTAATTTACATCAACAATTTGGATTTTCTTTTGAATTGGATGATTTACTTTTTATTCAAGAACATTTTAAGTCTATAGAGCGTAATCCAACTGAAACAGAACTGAAAATGTTGGATACCTATTGGTCTGATCATTGTCGACATACTACATTTGAAACAGAAATTACGAATATCACAATAGAATCTCAATTTCAAAATATCATTCAAAACACACTAGATTATTATTTGAAATTAAGAGAAGAACTTAATATTACAAAACCCATCCGTTTAATGGATTTGGCAACCATTATGGGTAAATATTTTATCAAAACGGGTGTGATGAATAATATTGAAATTTCAGAAGAAGTAAATGCTTGCTCGATTGAAATTACGGTAGATGAAGATGGAAAAGAAGAAGAATGGTTGTTGATGTTTAAAAATGAAACGCATAATCATCCTACCGAGGTAGAACCTTTTGGAGGGGCTTCAACTTGTGTGGGAGGTGCTATTCGTGATCCATTGTCAGGACGTGCTTTCGTTTATCAGGCAATGAGAGTAACAGGTTCTGCTAATCCTTTAGAGAAAATAGAAGATACATTGGAAGGAAAACTTCCTCAATATAAAATTACAACCGAAGCTGCAAAAGGATATAGTTCTTATGGTAATCAGATTGGTTTAGCTACGACTCATGTACGTGAAATTTATGATGAAGGTTATAAAGCTAAGCGTATGGAGGTTGGTTTTGTTGCAGGAGCCGTGAAAAAAGAGTGGGTTCGTCGTGAATCCCCTGTTTCAGGAGATAAAATTATTTTATTAGGAGGGAAAACAGGGCGAGATGGTATAGGAGGAGCTACGGGTTCTTCTAAAGTTCACGATGGGCAAAAATTATCAGATTTAAGTGCAGAAGTTCAAAAAGGGAATGCGCCCGTAGAACGTAAAATTCAACGTTTGTTTAAGCAAGAAGAAGTCATTCGCATGATAAAAAAATGTAATGATTTTGGAGCAGGTGGCGTTTCCGTAGCTATAGGTGAAATTAGTGATGGTGTTTCCATTAATTTAGATGTTATTCCAACTAAATATAGCGGTTTAAACGGAACTGAGCTAGCCATTTCAGAATCACAAGAGCGTATGGCTGTTGTAGTGGAAGATCAAGATGTTGAAAAGTTTATCAAATTAGCTGAGAAAGAAAATTTAGAAGCTGTAGAAGTTGCAGAAGTAACCGATGATAATCATGTGTCAGTTTTATGGAAGGGTGAAAAAATTGTACACTTAGACCGTAATTTTTTAGATACTAATGGTGTTCGAAAGCAAACTCAGTTAAAAGTAGTCGATTCAAAGAATATTCAAAATCCATTTGAAAATAAAGAATTTACTAAAGAAAACTTTATAGCATTACTAGAAGATTTGAATCATACTTCACAAAAAGGACTGGTTGAAATGTTTGATTGTAATGTAGGACGTTCTACTGTTTTAGCACCTTTTGGAGGAAAAAATCAAGAAACTCCAGAAGATGTCAGTGTTCAGAAAATTCCAACTAAAGGATTTACCAATACTGTAAGTATGGCTTCTTTTGGGTTTAATCCAAAAGTAAGTAAATGGAGTTGTTATCATGGAGGTTATTATGCCGTAATAGATTCTGTTGCAAAAATTGTAGCTGCTGGAGGAAATTATGAAGAAATTCGTTTAACATTCCAAGAATATTTTGAACGTTTACGTAATGAAGAAAATCGTTGGGGGAAACCTTTTGCTTCTTTATTAGGAACAATTGAAGCACAAAAAATGTTTAATATAGCGGCAATTGGTGGAAAAGATAGTATGAGTGGAACTTATCATGATATTGATGTACCACCAACATTAATTTCTTTTGCAGTAGCACCTAATGATGTGCGATATATTATTTCATCTACTTTACAAAGAGAAAACACATATTTGTATGCTTTTGTTCCTCCTATGTCAGAAGGTTATTTATTAGATGAAAAAGTGATTACAAACTTCTATAAATTTACATATGATATTTTAGGTCAGGATATTGTAGCAATGAAAGCTGTAGAATTTGGTGGAATTGCTGAAAGCTTATCTAAAATGGCTTTTGGAAATAAAATTGGTTTTGAAGTGAAGAGTTCATTACCGATGATGCAATATTTGCCAGGTGCTTTATTGTTTGAAATTGGAACAACAATAGAATTAGGAAATGAGTTAGATCAATATTTATATCCAATAGGTCAAACGAATACTACTCAAAATATAAAAATTAATGGAGTAGAGCTTACAATAGAAGAAGCTTTAAAAGTTTGGACTAATACGCTAGAACCTGTTTTCCCTTCAAAAACTAATGAAAAGAATTCAGAATTTGGAATTCAGAATTCAGAAAAGTTAGAAAGTAAAAGAGTTGATTCAAGCGAACAGTCAATAATGAATAGTGAACAACCGAAGGTTGTGATTCCTGTATTCCCAGGAACGAATTCAGAGTATGATAGTCAGAAAGCTTTTGAGAAAGAAGGCGCTTCTGTAAAACAAGTTTTAATTCGAAACTTAAATTCGATTTGGATTGAAGAATCACTAAATGAATGGGTTACAGAAATAGAAAAAGCGGATATTATATTCATCCCAGGAGGATTTAGTGCGGCAGATGAGCCAGAAGGATCAGGAAAGTTTATTGCAACGGTTTTACGAAATGAAAAAGTTAAAAAGGCAATTCATGACTTTTTAGATCGTGATGGATTAATATTAGGTATTTGTAATGGATTCCAGGCCCTAATTAAAAGTGGGTTATTACCTACAGGAAGAATTTCAGATTTAAAGGAAGATTCACCAACACTATACTATAATGATATTGGGCGCCACGTAACACAATTTGTACGTACTAAAGTAGTAAACGATCATTCTCCTTGGTTGAAAGGAATGAAAGATCAAACATTTTGGGTTCCTGTATCACATGGAGAAGGTAAATTTATTGTAGATGAAACCAATTTAAAACAATTGATTGAAAACAAGCAAATTGCAACACAATATGTTGATTTAGAAGAAGCTGCTGTAATGGAAATGCCATATAATCCTAATGGTTCTACTTATGCTATAGAAGGTATAACAAGTCCTTGTGGTAGAATTTATGGTAGGATGGGGCACCCAGAGCGTGTAGAAGCAGGAACATTTAAGAATATTCCTAATTTAGAAGTGATGAACATCTTTAAAAATGGAGTGGAATACGTGAAGCAGAAATTAGTAATAAGTAGTAGCAAGATTATAGATTAATTAAACAAACAAATAATACAAAACATTTAAAATTAAGTAGAAATGAAAGTAGCGATTGTATTTGGAAGTACATCAGACAAGGAAGTAATGGCAAAAGCAGCCAGAGGTTTAGAAGAGTTTGACGTTCCTTACGGAGCATTTGCCATCTCAGCACACCGTTTACCAAGCGTTTTAGCTGAAAAATTAAACGAGTGGGAAGAGAACGGAGTAGAAGTTATTATTGCAGGAGCTGGTTTAGCAGCACATTTACCAGGTGTGATTGCTTCTAAATCAACAATTCCAGTAATTGGAGTTCCATTAAAAGGAGCTATCGAAGGATTAGATGCTTTATACAGTATTGTTCAAATGCCTAAAGATATTCCAGTTGCAACAGTTGGAATTAATAATGCACGTAATGCCGCTTTTTTAGCAGTTCAAATGCTTTCAATTAAATATCCAGAATATAAAGAAAAATTAAAAGGATATAGAGCGAATCAAGTAGAAAAATTATCAAAAGACGTAGAACAAAGTTTATAAATCAGTAGGTTAGTAGATGGTAAGTTAGTAATGGATAAATTAAATGCCACCTATAACTACCGAATATATCAATAATCCAAAAAGTCATAAAAATGAGTATCGAGCAAAAAGAATTCCTTTACGAAGGAAAAGCAAAACAAATTTATGCAACGAATGATCCTGATAAAGTAATTATTCATTACAAAGATGATGCAACAGCTTTTAATGCACAAAAAAAAGGCTCTGTAGCTGATAAAGGGGAATTAAATAATAAAATCACGGAAATTATTTTTAAATATCTAGAAACAAAAGGTATTAAAACACATTTCATTGATCGTTTAAATGAGCGTGATCAATTATGTCATAAAGTAACCATTATGCCATTAGAAGTAATTGTACGTAATGTAATTGCTGGGTCAATGGCAAAACGTTTGGATATGAAAGAAGGTACTACTCCTCCAAATACTATTTTTGATTTATGTTACAAACGTGATGATTTAGGAGATCCCTTAATTAATGATGATCATGCTGTAGCGTTAGGTGCAGCAACTTATGATGAATTAAAATACATTTACGGAGTTACGGCTCAAATCAATGATATTTTAAAAGAACATTTCTTAAAAGAAGACATTATTTTAGTTGATTTCAAGATCGAATTTGGAAAAGATAAAGATGGAAATATCTTATTAGCTGATGAAATCAGTCCTGATACATGTCGTTTTTGGGATAAAAATACCATGAAAAAATTAGATAAAGATCGCTTTAGAAGAGATTTAGGAGACGTTCGTGAAGCGTACGTTGAAATTTTAGAGCGTTTATCTTAGATAGATGTGTGTTCTGAGTTACGAGTTTTGAGTATTTTTTAAAATAATGTAGCATGGGGAAATATAAAGAATTGAATTTGTATAAGGAATCTATGGTTTTAGTAACTAGGATTTACCAAGTAACAGATAAATTCCCATCTGATGAGAAATTTGGATTGATAAATCAAATTCGTCGTAGTGCGATTTCGATAACTTCTAATATAGCAGAAGGAGCTGGGAGGAATAGTAATGCACAGTATATAAACTTTCTAAATATTTCAAAAGGATCTATTTATGAACTGGAAACTCAGATTACAATTAGTTTTAATTTAGGTTATATTAAAAAAGAACTATATGAAGAATTGATTTTAGTTTTAGATAAATTATCCAAAATGAATCAAAAGCTTCAAAATTATCTAGCTACAAAATAATGATGAATAACAAATACAAAAACTTGAACTCAGAACACATAACTCGAACCCCACAACTATTTAACGAACTAAGAGAAGAATGTGGTGTTTTTGGTGTATATTCTACTAAAGACATTGATACTTTTTCTATTGCTCAATTTGGAATGTTTGCCTTACAACATCGAGGACAAGAAGCCTGTGGAGTATCTGTATTAAAAGATGGCGAAATTAATACCTATAAACAAACGGGTTTAGTTTTAGATGCTTTTAAAGCGATTGACGAAGTCGAAGCTTTTCAAGGAAATGGAGCAATAGGACACACACGGTATTCCACAACAGGAGATAGTAGTAGAAAAAATATACAGCCTTTATATGCCGTAAATCGTTATGGGAAACCTTATTTTTCCATCGTACATAATGGAAATTTAACAGGACATGAAAGTTTAAGAGAGGAATTGATTAAAGAAGATCTTCCTTTTATCGCAACATCTGATACAGAAGTTATGTTGCGCCAAATTCAGCAATATGCTGATCTATCAGCACAAGAAGCCATTCGAAAGACTATGCAAAAGGTTAAAGGAGCGTATTCAATTTTATTGTTAACAGATGATAAAATAGCCGCTTTTCGTGATCCTAATGGAATTCGACCATTGTGTTATGGTAAAATAGATGAAGAAACATGGGTTTTTAGCTCAGAAAGTTGTGGTTTGGACGCTGTTGGAGCAGAATTTATTCGAGATATAGAACCAGGAGAAATTATTGTGATTGATAAAGTCAATGGCTTTCAGTCATTTAAGATGGAAGAAAAACATCCTAAAGCTTCTTGTGCATTTGAATTTATCTACTTTGCGCGACCTGATTCTAATATAGAAAATAAAAATATCCATGAAATTCGTGTAAGAAGTGGTGAAAAATTATACGAACAATCTCCCGTTGAAGCAGATGTTGTTATAGGAGTTCCTGATTCTGGTGTGCCTTCGGCTATTGGTTATTCTAGAGCTTCAGGAATACCGTTCGAACCTATTTTAGTGAAAAATAGATATATGAGTCGTTCTTTTATCGTTCCGACACAAGAGATGAGAGAACGTGTGGTGAATTTAAAATTGAACCCTATTGTATCTCAGATTAAAGGGAAGCGTGTGGTGGTTTTAGATGATTCTATCGTTCGAGGAACAACCAGTAAACGTTTAGTAAAAATATTAAAAGATGCAGGAGCTAAGGAAATTCATTTTAGAAGTGCTTCTCCACCTATTATTGCACCTTGTTTTTTAGGAATTGATACACCTGATAAAAAACAACTTATTTCAGCTAATATGACTATAGAAGAATTAACAAAATACATGGATGTAGATAGTTTAGATTTCTTATCAGTAGACAATTTAAAGTGTATTTTAGAATCTTCTAATCATTGTTTTGGGTGTTTTACAGAACAATATCCTGTTGCAAAAAGTTAAAAAGAATTTGATATCTTTATAAAAAAACAAGATGCCAACAATATTAAAAAAAGAAATTTTTACCTTTTTAAACGATCTAAAAGAAAACAACCATCGTGATTGGATGCAAGAACAAAAGAAACGCTATCAAGCAAATGAAAAAGAATTGAAAGCATTTTACCAAGAAACGATGAATGAGTTGAATACATTTGATGAAATTGAAAAATTAAAAGTATTTCGAATTAACCGAGATGTACGTTTTAGTAAAGATAAAACACCTTATAATGTACACCGAAGTGCTAGTTTTTCGAGACAAGGAACACATCGAAGAGGAGGTTATTATTTACGATTAGAACCTGGAAGTTCTGCGATGGCTGGAGGTTTCTTTGCCCCAGAATCCGCTGATTTACTACGAATTCGTAAAGAGTTTGAAATGGATAGTTCAGAAATTTATCAAATTTTAGAAGAACCTAATTTTAAAAAAGCATTTGGAGGATTTAGTCAAGAATACAAAGTGAAGACAGCTCCTAAAGGTTTTAGTAAAGAAGATCCAAATATTGAGTTAATTCGTTTAAAATCATTTTTTGTAGTACATCATTTTACAGATAAGGAAGTTTTTTCAAAAGATTTTCAAGAATTACTGGTCTATCATTATCAGTTATTAACACCCTTTTTTGATTATATGAGTGACGTTCTAACAACCAATTTGAATGGAGAATCCATTATTTAAGTATATATAAGATTAAAACTTATGAAAAAGAAATTTTTTAGGTTTTAACTTTTAATTATTAATTTAAAAATATGTCAACCTATAAAAAAGCAGGCGTAGATAAAGAAGAAGGTTACGCAACAGTAAATAAAATAAAAGATTCTGTTCAATCAACACATAATGAAAATGTATTGAATGGATTAGGTAGTTTTGGAGCCTTTTTTGCTTTAAAGGATTATAAAAATCCCGTTTTAGTAAGTGGTACCGATGGAGTAGGAACCAAGTTACGTATTGCCTTAGATGTAGAAAAATATGATACGGTGGGGGTAGATTGTTTCGCGATGTGTGCCAACGATATTTTGTGTCATGGCGCAAAACCCTTGTTTTTTCTAGATTATTTGGCTTGTGGTAAATTGGATTCAGATGTTGCAGCTGAGATTATTTCAGGAGTGACTAATGCCTGTAAAGAAACAGGAACAGCTCTAATTGGTGGAGAAACAGCTGAAATGCCAGGTATGTATCAAATAGGTGACTATGATATTGCTGGTTTTTGTGTAGGAGTAGTAGAGCGTGATGAAATTATTGATGGCTCTAAAATTCAAGAAGGCGATAAGATCATTGCACTTCCTGCAAGTGGTTTTCATAGTAATGGATTTTCATTGATTCGTACTGTTTTTACAGATTTTAATGAAGATTTTAAAGGGAAACCTATCTATGAAGAGCTATTAAAGCCTACCAAATTATATCAAAATATAGTATTTTCTATTTTAGAAAAATATGAATTAAATGGAATTGCTCATATTACAGGAGGAGGTTTAATAGAAAATGTTCCCCGTATTTTACCAAAAGGATTAGGGGCTTCGATAGAAAAATCAAAAATTCAAATTCCTGAAATTATGTTAGAACTTTCCAAACGAGGAAATATAAGTTTGGATGAAATGTTTGGAACATTTAATATGGGGGTAGGTATGGTTTTGGTTGTTGATTCAAAGAAAGCAAATACAATATTAGATCATATTGATTCAGAAGGAGAAAAAGCTTATGTAATTGGAGAAATAATAAAAAGTGATCAGGAAATCATTTTAAGATAATATAATTTCAACTTTTAGAGTTGAGAGAAAAGAGAAAAGAATAAAGACTAACACACTATTAGATCTTTATTCTTTTCTCTTTTCTTAGTCTATTAAAATATACCATATATCGAATTTTAAACACTTTATTTATTATTTAAAACTACTTTTAATATGGTTATTTTTTAAAAGTTTAGAATCATGATAACAAGTAGAAAAACGTGTTGTGTTGTATGCAATGCAGAAGTTAAAACTCAAAAAGAAGAAGAATCAATCGATCAGTTTCAAGTATGCCAAGCTTGCGAAGAGCTCTTATCTATAAACCAAAGAATTGATTATTTGCCTTATGATGATTTAGGTTTTGTTTAAAAAACAGAATGATTATTTTTTATAGCTATACCTACAAGCTATCTTCTGCGTTTGGGTTTAAAAGTTTTCTTTTTATGTTTTTTAGAGTTTTTATTCCCACAAGAAGGTTTTGATGGAGAAAAATGGTCTTGATTTCCTAATATTTTAGGAATTAATTCGTCTTTACCTAATTGTTTTAAACGTTCTCGAATAGCAGCTCGTTTTTCCTTTTTGTGCCAAAAGAAAAATTGATGTTGTTTATCACGTTCCTTTTTTGTTTTAGGAACATAAACATCATTTAAAGTATAAGGATGGTATCCTGAGTAATAAGCAACAGTTGCAACAGTCATAGGAGTAGGTGTAAAATCCTGAACTTGTTCTAATTTAAAACCCATATTTTTTGTTTCAGCAGCTAGATTTGCCATGTCACCTTCTTTACAACCTGGATGACTTGAAATAAAATAGGGGATTAGGGGTTGTTTTAAACCGTGTTTGGCATTAGCTTGGTCATATTTCTTTTTAAATTCATGAAAGTGCTTAAAATTAGGTTTTCGCATAATACGAAGTGTGTCTTCAGCTGTATGTTCAGGTGCAACTTTTAAACGTCCTGATATATGGTTTTGAACCAACTCATCCATATATTCATCCAAGTCGTTTTCGTCTGCTTTTTTATTGTATGATTTAGTTAATAAATCATAACGAATTCCACTACCAATAAATGCTTTTTTTACATCAGGATGAGCATGTGCTTTTTTGTATACTTGAGTTAAAGGTTTGTGTGTAGTATCCAAATTACTACAAATAACAGGATGTATACACGAAGGACTCACACATTTATCACAAATGGATTGTATTTTTCCCTTCATTTTATACATATTAGCAGAAGGGCCTCCTAAATCACTAATATAACCTTTAAAATCAGGCATTTTGGTTACTTCATCCACTTCTTTTAAAATGGATTTCTCAGAACGTGATGCCACAAATTTTCCTTGATGAGCTGAAATAGTGCAGAAACTACAACCACCAAAACAGCCTCGGTGCATATTAATGGAGAATTTAATCATTTCAAAAGCAGGAATAGGACCTCGTTTTCTATATTTTGGATGAGGGAGTCGTGTATATGGTAAATCAAATGAAGTATCAATCTCTTTTTCCGTCATTGGAGGATAAGGAGGATTGATAATTAAAGTTTCATCTTCAATATTTTGTAAAATGCGTCGTGCATGAATTTTATTGGATTCTACTTCTACAATTTTAAAATTAGAAGCAAATTTCTTTTTATCATTTAAACAAACTTCGTGGGAAATAAGTTCTACATCTTCCCAATTTTTATTTCGAGGTAATTTTTCGTTTTGATGTTTTAAGATGGCTGTTTGAGGAATAGTGGTAAGACTTTCAAAAGGAATTCCTTTATCGAGCAAGCGCATAATTTCACGTAAAGGCATTTCACCCATACCATAAACTAACATATCGGCTTTACTTTCCTTCAAAATAGATGGTTTTAATTGATCGCTCCAATAATCATAATGGGTTACACGGCGAAGCGAAGCTTCTACACCTCCAATCAAAACAGGCACATCAGGATATAGATTTTTTAAAATTTGTGAATATTGAATGGTAGCATAATCAGGACGAAACCCTTTATCACCTCCCGGAGTGTAAGCATCTTCTGATCTACGTCGCTTGGAAGCAGTATAATGATTTACCATGGAATCCATACATCCCGCGGTAACACCAAAAAATAATCGAGGTTTTCCAAATTTTTTGAAATCGCGTAAATCATCATTCCAACTAGGTTGAGGAATAATTCCTACTTTAAAACCTTCGCTTTCAATGATTCGTCCAATTACGGCGGTTCCAAAAGAAGGGTGATCAACATAAGCATCTCCTGATACAATAATCACATCCAATTCTTTCCAACCTCGTTTTTCAACTTCTTTTTTGGTAATGGGTAACCAATCTGTGATGGGCCTTTGTGTTTGCATAGTACAAAGTTAAGGGTTAATAGTGAAAAGTGAAAAACGAATAGTAAAAAGTGTTTTTTAAGAATATAAAATAGTGTTTTAAATATATTATTTCGAGTTTGTTTTAGAATCTGTTTAAATAAACTATATTAATGAATCGTTACTTTATAATTTTATATGCTTTGCTTATACATTAAAATTAAAGTCTTCTAATAATTCAATATACAATTGAATGCCCTCTTTGATTTCTGAAAGGTAAATAAATTCATTGGGTGTATGGGAACGAGCACTCATACCGGGTCCTAATTTAATAGTTTGAAAATTCATAGAAGCTTGATCTGAAAGGGTAGGAGAACCATACGTTTTACGTCCCATTTGAAGCAGTTTTTTAACTAGAGGATGTTCTGGATCAATTCGTGATGAATTTAAATGATAAGAACGAGGAGTTATTTCGGATTGAATGTGTTTTTTTACTTCTTCAATTACATCAGTATTTTGGTATAGTTCGTTGGTACGAATATCTACTACGAAATGACAACGATCGGGAACTACATTGTGTTGTGTACCGGATTCAATCTGCGTTACGGTCATTTTGGTTTTTCCTAAAATAGAAGATTCTTTCTGAAAAGGATGATTCTGGAAAAAACGGATGTCCTCTAATGCTTTATATAAGGCATTTTCACCTTCTTCTCGGGCTGCATGACCTGTTTTCCCATGTGCGATACAATCTAGTACAATGAGTCCTTTTTCTGCAATAGCACCTCGCATTTGGGTGGGTTCGCCTACAATACCTAAATCTATTTTTCCTAATTGAGGTAATAACAATCGAATACCATTTTGACCAGAAACTTCTTCTTCAGCTGAAATAGCAATGATTAATTTATAGGGTAGTTGAGGCAGTTGTGATAAATAAATAAAAGTAGCGATTAAAGAAACCACAGAGGCACCGGCATCATTACTCCCAAGCCCTGTTAGTTTATCTCCATCAAGGGTAGGTGTATGTGGATCAGTTAACCAATCTTCACCAAATTTAACGGTATCATGATGTGAGTTTAATAAAATAACAGGAGCATTATCAGTATAATTAGTAGATTCACACCAAACGTTATTTTTTAATCGTTTTGGATGACAACCATATTGTTCAAAAAAAGAAAACAATGCATCGGCGGTATTTTTTTCTTCTCTCGAAAAGGAAGGAATAGCAATCATTTCTTTTAATAATTGAATACAGTCGTCTGTTATTTTTTCTAGTTTTATAGACATAAAATTGTTTTTTCTTCTAAGGTTTTTATATTTGAAGGGTTACATAAAATAACTTCTTTAACTCCTTTATTTATAGAGTTAAATGCGTTGTCAAGCTTGGGGATCATTCCTTCGAAAATAATATTTTTACTTTTTAAATCTTGATAGATTTCAGGGGTTATTTTAGGGATATAAGAGTCTTCATCTTCTATATCTTGTAAAACACCTTTTTTCTCAAAGCAATAAATCAAACGAACGTGTTGTGTTGAAGCTAATTGATTAGCAATAGAAGAAGCAATGGTATCGGCATTTGTATTAAAAAGCTGTCCTTTTTTATTATGTGTGATGGCACAAAAGACAGGTGTGAGACCATTTTGTAGAAAAATGGTCAATGCTGATTCATTAATACTTTCAGAATTTAAATCACCTACAAAACCATAATCGATATCTTTTACAGGTCTTTTATTCGCCTGAATTGTATTAGCATCAGCACCTGATAAACCTATAGCATTACATTTTGCTTCTTGAAGAAGGCTTACAATTCTTTTGTTGAGAAGTCCTGCATATACCATAGTTACAATATCAAGAGTTTCTTGATCGGTAATACGTCTTCCTTCATGCATTTTGGGTTCAATCCCTAATTTTTTGGATAAGTTTCCAGCTATTTTTCCTCCACCATGAATTAATATTTTAGGAGTGGTAATAGAAGCAAAATCAATTAAAACTTCTTTTAATAGTGTAGGATCATTGATTACGTTACCTCCAATTTTTAGAATGGTGATATCTTGTTTTGAATTCAATTTGTCTGTTTTTTTATTAGATTATTGTTTATAAAGTTACAACACGTTTTAATGCTAAAATACTTCCCAGATGAAGTCCTTCGTGGTAATTATTAAATTGAATGGCTTCTTCGATATTATAGAGCGTTACGTTTGCACTAGTAGTATATTCATGATAAGATGTAAAAACATTGGAATGGTAATCTTTTTCTAATTGTTCAGGTAGTTCTTGAAATAAACTTTTGATTGTTTCAAATTTTTCAGGTGTTAATTGTGGATCATTTGAAGGGGCAGTACCTTTTCGATAAGCTTGTATTAAATGATCATCTATCAAGCAATTTAAACCACTTAACTTATAGCATAATAATTGTTGTGTTACTACTAAATGTGCTACATTCCAAACAATATGATTGTTAAAACCTGCGGGGATAGTAGTAAGTTGTTCAAAAGATAAGGGCTCAATTAATCTTAAGATCAGTATTCTGTTTTTATTTAGTATGTCGAATGGTTTTTCCATGATGTTTTTAATTATGAAGTATTAATTAATTTTACTTACTGCTTATTTATTATTTTTCAGCATTTCTAAAAATACAGTTTGAGCTGAATAGATACGGTTTTCGGCTTGTTTGATTACAAGGGAAGTATCAGAATCCATTATATCATCACTAGCAATAACATTACGTCGCATAGGTAAGCAATGCATGAATTTACCGTTATGGGTATGTTTCATTTTTTCTCCAGTAATCATCCAATCAGTATCTACATTTAATACTTTTCCATATTCTTGATAACAACTCCAGTTTTTGGCATAGATAAAATCAGCGTTTTGAAAAGCTTCCTCTTGATCATATAGAATAGGAGCATTTTGGGTGAATTTTTCGTCTAATTCATAACCTTTAGGATGTGTAATTATAAATTCTGCATTCGGAATATGATGTGCCCATTCTGCGAAAGAATTGGCTACACATTGAGGTAATCGTTTTGGGTGAGGAGCCCAAGTTAAAACAACTTTTATTTTTTTATTTTTTGGGCGATGTTCTTCGATCGTAATTAAATCGGCAAAGGATTGAAGTGGGTGACGAGTGGCACTTTCTAAACTTACGATTGGTACTGTTGCGTTTTCCACAATTTTATTGAAAATATATTCAGAGTAATCTTCTTCTTTGTTCTCAAGTGAAGGGAAGGTTCTTACGGCTAATACATCACAATATACACTCATCACTTGTATAGCTTCCTTAATATGTTCTTGAGTATCTTCCATAATGGTTCCATCCGCCATTTCCAATTTCCAAGAATCAGCTCCTACATTTAACACCCAACAATCAGCACCTAAATGAAACGCCGCTTTTTGACTACTTAGACGGGTTCGCAAGCTGGGATTGAAAAAGACACAACCGATGGTTTTGTTTTTTCCATATTGTTGAAAACCGTAAGGATCTTGTTTAATTTTAAGTGCTTTTTGCACGAACTCTTCTACGTTTTGAATATCGTGTACACTAGTGAATTGTTTCATAACGCTCTATTTATACGCTAAATGTAGTTTATTTTTTGTATAAAACAGAGGTTTTCATAATGAAATTAAATATGTTTTTGACATATTGATTTAAAAATAATAATTTTTAGGTTATTCTATTTTTTTTATAATAAAATGTTTAAATGAAAAAAGGAATATTAGCATTGTAATATTCCTTTTTATTTAAGAGATTCAAATATAATTAAAGATTAATAACTTCAATATTGAAAGGTGTTTCTAATGAATTAAAACCAAATAATGCTCCAAATTGAGATTCACATACATAAAGATATTCTGAGCCATTATTATTTAAATACCAAACTCCAGATGTGTCATCTAAACCTGTTGCAATTACGCTTCCAGTAGCCGTTGTGGAGTTAGAAAACTCTAATTTATAAACTGTACCTACGTTATTAGGATCTCCTGCATCATTTGAAGCATAGTATAATGTATTTTGGTCTTTTCCCCAAGAAATTCCGTCCATATTAATCTGTTCTGTACTTAATCCTGATATATTAACTTCTTGTAATGTACCAGGTTGACCATTGTTAATAGGTAGATACCATAATTTAAACCCTAAATAAATATAAAATGCACTGGTACTTGGATCATAAATTGTACCTCCTAAATTTCCATCTATGGAAGGATCCCATTCTGATGATGTAAACCAACTATCGTTAATCGCTCCGGTAGAAGGATCTACTTCTATAATTCTAGGGTTTCCAAAATCACTTATATAGTATTTCCCATTTACAATAGATACGGTATGTCCAATTGTGGTTTCTGGTAAATCCCATTCTCCTGTTTTTTCACCACTTGCAATATTGTATTCGATTAACTTACTAGGACCAGGTGGATTTCCTGTGAAATCAGCATTATTTAAAAGATTTAATAATACAGTGCCATCACTTTTTAATCCCCAGCTTTGCGCATAACCACTTTCTGCTGAAGCAAATAACTGAGCTGTTGGATTAGTCTGTGTCAAATCAAAAGAACGTATAGTCCCATCACCAAATCCACTAATATAAGCTATGTTATTTGTGATAGTAATATCTTCTGGATAAAAGCTTGTATCACTAATGGTTAAATTACTTGGGGTAGGAAGGATATTATCTGTTATATTGTTATCATCATCGTTATTACATGATGTAAATAAGCCTATTACAGCTAGAGTAAGCATTGTTGTTTTTAAGGAATTTAATTTTTTTATCATTTTATTAATTTTTAAACATCTTGTGCAAAAATGAAATAAGTCTACGGTAATCTTATTATCAAAATAATGATAAAAATGATCAAAGTGTAACCAATCAATATAAGTTAGAAGATTAGTTGAATTGATTAAGATAAGTGTTCTAAACTCTTAGAATTATTTTTATAAACGAAAAAACAAAATATAACGTCTTGATTAAGTATATGATATAAAGTTTACTACTTTTAAATCCTTGTGTTGCTATAGCTAGGCATACGATATAATTTTAGACCAAAGTGTAACAATAATAGAAATTTACCGTCCTATTAATAAAATCATTAATCAGATATAATATGAAATATTTAAAAAAACTTCTAATCTTAATTACCATTGTAAGTTTAAATTTAAGCGCACAAAACAAATTGCAATCAAAAATTAGTACTTATGTTATAAAAAATGTGAATATAATAACTATGAGATCTGATAATAAAGTTATAAAGAACGCTAATATTGTAATTCATAATCAAAAAATACGATCAATTAACGGTTCTATTCCTGAAAATTCACAAGTAATTGATGGAACAGGAAAATGGCTTATTCCTGGACTAATAGATATGCATGTTCATACACTAGCGGATGGAAGTCTATCTGTAATGTATCCGACAAAAGGTCCTGCAGTAAGTTTTAATACGCAAAATAATATGACACCATATATTGCTAATGGTGTTACTACAGTTTTTGATTTGGGAGCAAGACCTGAACATATCGGACAACGAAATGAAATTATAAGAGGAGATGTAATTGGTCCACGAATAGCATTAGCCAAAGTAATTGGAGGGAAAAAATCGAATACTACATCGAATACTCCATCTGATGGAAGAAATGCAGTTCGAATTGCTAAAGAAGAACAGTATGAGTTCATTAAAGTGTATACTTGGCTTAATGAAGAAACTTTTAAAGCAATTATAGATGAGGCTAAGAAACAAAATATGAAAGTTGTTGGACACATTCCAGTCGTATTTGAAGGGAAACCAACCCAAGATTTTTTTATTCCTCACTTTGGTTTGATCGCTCACGCAGAAGAATTATCTAAACAAACTGATGATTATAGTTATGAAAAAGCACAAGAATTTGCTCGACTGGCTAAAGAAAATGGTACTTGGTTGATACCCAATTTAATTAACATGGAGTCCATTATAAAACAAGCAAAATCATTAAAAAATATTGAGTCTTTAAGAGGTTTTAAATATGTACATCCATTAATGCAAAGTAAGTGGTTAACTGCAAATAAATTTGAAGGAGCATCAGTTAAATTAATTGAATATTTCCAAAAACAAGCTGAATTTCATGAACTTATAGTTAAAGCATTTAAAGAAGCAGGCGTGCCTATGGTAGCAGGAACAGATGCTGGTATTTCAGGTGTTGTTTGGGGATTTTCTCTTCATGATGAACTTGAATTGTTAGTAAAAGCGGGTTTAACAAATGAAGAAGCTTTGGCTTCTGCAACACGATTAGGTGCAGAATGGCTTGAAATTGGAGATAAAATTGGAACCATTGAAACGAATAAGTTTGCGGATATGGTTTTATTGGAAAAAAATCCTTTAAAAGACATTAATAATACACGTAAAATCTCAGGTGTCTTTGTAAATGGTAAGTGGATTAATAAAAACAAAATCGATATCTTACTTTCAGATGTTGAGAAATGGAATAATGCTAACAAAGAGTATTATGATTGGAAAGAGCTTCTAAATAGTTTAAAAAATTAATATAGAATTATGCTTAACAACTTATAAGTCATTATAATGAATAAAAACTAAGTAGGTGGTATTAAAAATTATTAAATATCTTTATTAACGTATTATTTACCAAGAATATAGGTGTTGAAGACATATTTCCAAGGTGTGAAAATAATTGGGATAATAATAAGCATAAATATTGGAACCCAATCTTCTGCCTCGCTCCCTATAAGTTTTTCGTTTTTCCATAATGGATAGGCGACAAATAATAACCAAAGAGCTTTGTATAAATACATAAAAAGCATTATTGGTAACATTTTTAGTGTATGGAATATTCCCAATCCTGATAAAGTTGTGTAAGCAGCAATAGCACACCAAGCAATTGCAATTTCGGGATCCCATTCTCCTTTATGAGTGATTAATTCAACCCAGGCATCTTTTGCTGCAAAGAGAAACATAAGGAGGAAGAATAGTTTTAATACATAGACTTTTATTGGCCAGATGTCATTATATTTATCAGATGACTTAAAAAGATTTTTTATTGATTCCATATTACAATTTCTTTTTTTTAATTGTATGCAATACCTAAATATACATATTATGTTGTTATTTGAATGTATATAAATAGTATTTATAAGGAATACGATAGAGTATATTTTTTTTAAGTAATAATTGATTAGGGGTAGTTAAAAAATTATATAAAAAAATGAAGCATATAAACAAAACACGAGGAAAATGTATGCTATACAACAGTTTATATGCTTCATAAGTTAAATAGTTTGTATAAGTGGTTAAAATTGTAACATTAAGACCACCTATCTTTTATACTGATAGTGTAAAAAGATTTTTACAAATATATAAATATTATTTTAAATACATAAAAATATAATTATATATTAAAAAATTAATTTATAAAAGTAAAAAATAAGATGATTGAATGTGTTTTAGGAAGACTCTATTTAATTATTGTTAAAAATAAAAATGAAACATATGGGTAAGTAGTGACATGATTAACGATACCCTATATGCTTCATAGCTAAATAAATTAAAGGTGTGAATGTACATTTTAAATAAATAATCTATGTTTATAATATGACGGGCATAAAAATAAATGTATTAAAAACAGCTTTTAAAACGCAAAAAGCTCGGTAAATGTGTGAAATGTGTTTTAGTTAAGATTAGTTATCTTTCTTTAGATGAGGCGTTTTTTTCCTTTTGTTTATAGAAATATTCAATTATAAAGCAAAACAATACTATTCCAATAGCAATCATAACATTCATACTATTAGTACTAAATTGTTTAATAATCAATGTAATCAAAGCAATAGTACACGATAAAAACCCAATTAAAGGAATTATTTTGTTTGCTTTAATTTCTTTATGAAGTTTAAATCCAACAAAATTTACACATGCAAATATTAAAAGAAAGCCAACACTTCCAGCAGTCGAAATACTTTCTAATTTTAAAGTGTTAACAAGAAGAAGAGTAGCCGCCATTGTTATAAATAAGCCAATTGGCTGATTCCAAAGTTGATAAGTTAACTGATGAGGTAATTCATCATCTTCAGCTAACTCAAAACTAACTCTACTTCCTCCATACAATGAGGCATTAATTGCTGAAAAAGTAGATATTAGAGCTGCTACAGTAATGATGGTGAAACCAATGTTACCTAATAAAGGTTTCGCAGCTTCAGCCAATACATAATCTTTTGCTGTTGCAATTTCATTAAAATCAAGTGTACCTACAGTGATTATAGCAATGATAATGTAAAGTAAGATAACGAAGATAACAGATGAAAAATAAGATTTAGGAATATTTTTTTTAGGATTTATAATATCAGGTGCAGCATTTGCAATTAGTTCAAATCCTTCATAAGCTACAAATATGACCATACCAGCTGCTACAATGTTTAAAGGGGATTCCCAATTTGAAATAGATAATTGATCTAAATGATGACTGTTTGATAAACCATAGATCCCAATTGCAACGAATGCCAATAAAATTATTAATTTTATGATAACAGCGAGAGATTCAATTTTTCCAACAATCACAATACTATAATAGTTAATCAACGTTGCTATAATAACTATAAGACTACTGTAAATATGACTATCAATATTTGTACTACTAGTTATTTTGTACAAGTTAGGAGCATATGATCCAAAAGCAGATGCATAAAGAGCTAACATGATAATATAGCTGACCCAGAGTAAATTATTAATTCCTCCACTAAAAACATTAATTCCATAACCTTGGTTAATAAATTTTACAGTTCCTCCTCGGTCAGGATATGAAACAGAGAGTTTCGAGTAAGAATAAGCTGTTAATAGGGCGATGATTCCTGCTATCAAAAAAGCAATAGGAGTTCCTCCTTTAGCTAAGTTTGTAGCAAGGCCTAAAACAGCAAAAATACCACCTCCAACCATGCCTCCAATACCTATGGAAACAGCGTCTTTTAAACTTATTCTATTATTTGAATTTGTATTCATTTTTTTATGTTTTAGATTTATAGAAGAAAGAACCCATTTTGAATATGGTATGTAACTTTTTAAAAATTAAATATACATATTAAATTAATAAAAAACCTCCTATTTTTTAATAGGAGGTAAGAAAGTATTCTATCATCATTTTTTAATATTCTTTCCAATTGGCTATTTCCAAATCTTCTATAGTATATTCACAAATTCCTTTAATAAACGATTTAGCTAAACGTGTATTGGTAATAAGTGGAATATTAAAATCTACAGCAGAACGTCTTATGGTATAACCTCGATTTAATTCTTTTTTGGTTAGATTTTTAGGAATATTAACCACCAAATCAATTTTCTTTTCCTGTATGTATTTTAGTACATTTTCCTCACTTTCTTCATCATGCCAATATAAATGAGTAGCTTGGATACCATTTTCGGTTAAAAATTGATGGGTTCCTTTGGTAGCATAGATCGAATAACCTTTGTTTTGTAATTTCTGAGCACTTTCTAATAAATCAACTTTTGATTTAACTGGTCCACTGGAAATTAAAATGTTTTTCTTAGGAATACGATGTCCAACCGATAACATAGATTTTAAAATAGCTTCAGATTCGGTTTTTCCTATACAACCTACTTCTCCAGTAGAAGACATATCAACTCCTAAAACGGGATCAGCACCTTGTAAACGATGGAAAGAGAATTGCGAAGCTTTGACCCCAACATAATCCAAATTCCAAAAGTTGGTTTCTTTTTTCTCCACTTCTTTTCCTAATAAAATTTGTGTAGCGGTATCAATTAAATTGGTTTTTGCTACTTTAGAAACAAAAGGAAAACTTCGTGAAGCCCTTAAATTTAATTCGATTACTTTAATATCATTTTCTTTAGCTAGAAACTGCATATTAAAAGGCCCTGAAATGTTGAACTTTTTGGCTACTTTGGCTGAAATAAGGCGAATTTTTCGTAAAGTAGAAACGTATACATTTTGAGGAGGGAACATAATAGTGGCATCACCCGAATGTACTCCCGCAAATTCGACATGTTCTGAAATGGCATAATCAATTATTTCACCGTTTTTAGCTACAGCATCCATTTCAATTTCTTTTGCACCTTCAATAAATTCTGAAACGACTACCGGATGATCAGGAGATACATCAGCTGCCAAGGCTAAAAATTCTTCTAATTCTTCTTTATTGGAAACAACATTCATAGCAGCTCCTGAAAGCACATAAGAAGGACGTATTAGCAATGGGAAACCTACTTCGTCAGCAAAAGTATAAATGGCTTCAAAGGAAGATAATTCTTTCCAGCGTGGTTGATCAATTTCTAATTCATCTAGAATAGAAGAGAATTTATGTCTATTTTCAGCATTATCAATAGCTTCAGGAGTGGTTCCTAAAATGTTTACTTTTTCATGGTGTAGTTTCATAGCCAAATTATTAGGAATTTGACCTCCCATGGAAACAATAACACCTTTTGGTGTTTCCAATTCAATAATATCCAATACACGTTCAAAAGTAAGTTCATCAAAGTACAAACGGTCACAAACATCATAATCCGTACTTACGGTTTCCGGATTATAATTAATCATAACCGAACGGAAACCTTCTTTATTAATAGTTTGTAAAGTGTTTACCCCACACCAATCAAATTCTACTGAGCTTCCAATTCGATAGACACCTGAGCCTAATGTAATAACGGATTTACCATCATTTTCATACTCAATGTCATGCTTTTGAGCATGATAAGTAAGGTATAAGTAATTGGTTTGCGCAGGAAATTCAGCTGCTAGGGTATCAATTTGACGTACGTAAGGAACAATATGGTGTTGTTTACGCAAATTTCGTGCTTTGAGAAGAGCAGGGTGTGCTTTTTCGTCATAAATGAGACCTCCAATTTGTTTGTCAGAAAATCCCGCTTTTTTGGCATCTAATAATAAAGTTTCTGAAATAGAATCCTTTTGTTTAACTAATTGATTTTTAATGATACATATACGTTCTAATTTATGTAAGAACCATTTATCAATTTTGGTTAAATTATGAATTGAATCGATGTCGAATCCTTCTTCAAAAGCAGCAGCAATAGCTAAAATTCTAGAGTCAGTAGGTTCTGTCAACGCTTTTTTCAAATCTTCATATTTAAAATTTTGATAAGGATTAATGAAACCGTCTAAACCATTGTCCAGCATTCGTAGTCCTTTTTGAATCACTTCTTCAAAAGATCCTCCAATAGCCATTACTTCTCCTACCGACTTCATACCGGATCCAATCTTTTTTGAAACGCCGTAAAATTTATTGAGATCCCAGCGTGGTAATTTACAGACTACATAATCTAAGGCTGGTTCAAAATAGGCAGGGGTTGTTTTAGTGACGGAGTTTTTTAATTCGAATAATCCATATCCTAAGGCTAATTTAGCTGCTACAAAGGCTAGAGGATAACCTGTGGCTTTAGAAGCTAGAGCACTAGAACGTGATAAACGGGCATTAATTTCAATTACACGGTATTTTTCTGAATTAGGGTCTAGAGAAAATTGTACATTACATTCACCTACAATGCCAACATGTCGTGCAATTTTAATGGATATTTCACGTAATTTATGGTATTCTGAATTGGTTAATGTTTGTGATGGACATACGACAATACTTTCTCCTGTATGAATTCCAACTGGATCAAAGTTTTCCATATTACAAACGGTAATACAATTGTCATAACAATCACGTACTACTTCATATTCAACTTCTTTCCATCCTTTTAGTGATTCTTCTATTAAAACTTGAGGTGAATATGATAAAGCTTTATTAACCAGTGTTTTTAATTCTTCTTTGTTATTAGCGAACCCACTTCCTAAACCTCCTAAAGTGAAGGCTGCTCGAACAATAACAGGGAATCCAATTCGATCCACTACATCGTATGCTTCTTCCAAGGATTCAGCTGCATCACTAATGGCCAATGCTACACCGATTTCATCCATTTTAGCTTTGAATACATCACGATCTTCAGAATCGATGATGGATTGAACGGGTGTTCCTAAAATTTCAACATTGTATTTTTGAAATATGTTATTTTCATATAATGCTACACCACAATTGAGTGCTGTTTGTCCTCCAAAGGCTAATAGAACACCATCGGGTTGTTCTTTTTTAATAACTTCTTCAACAAAGTAGGGTGTTATGGGGAGGAAATAGATTTGATCGGCAATTTCTTCTGATGTTTGTACTGTTGCTATATTGGGATTAATTAAAATGGTTTGAATACCTTCTTCACGTAGTGCTTTTAGTGCTTGAGCTCCAGAGTAATCAAATTCTCCAGCTTCTCCAATTTTTAATGCTCCGGAACCGATAACTAATACTTTCTTTATATCTTGTTTCATTTTGATCTTTATTTTTTATTCATCTAATCTTTTTAGTTACTTTTTCTTTCTTGTATTTTTTCAATAAACCATTTGAAGAAAAATTGAGTGTCTTCTGGTCCTCCAGAGGCTTCTGGGTGAAACTGTGTGGTATAAAAAGGCTTGGTTTTATGCTTTATTCCTTCACAAGTTCCGTCATTTAGATTGATGAATAAAGGTTCCCAATCTTGTGATAAACTCTCTAAATCAAGGGCATATCCATGATTTTGAGAAGTGATGAAACAAGTATTAGTATCTTTCATTTGAACGGGTTGATTATGACTTCGGTGTCCATATTTTAATTTAAAGGTTGAAGCTCCGGAAGCTAATCCTAATAGCTGATTTCCTAAGCAAATACCAAAAATGGGCTTGTCTTCTTGTAATGCTTTTTTTAGATGTTGAATAGTGGTGTCGCACATTTCAGGATTTCCTGGACCGTTTGAAATAAAGATTCCATCATATTCTTCTTGTGTGAAATCATAATTCCATGGTACACGAATAACGGTTGTATCATAATCTAATAAACAACGAATAATATTGTTTTTTACACCGCAATCGATCAAAATGATTCGGTGTTTTCCATTTCCATAGGTTCTTTTTTCTTTACAACTTACTTCAGCAACTAAATTAACGGTATTGGGATCGTAAAAAGGGGTATCTTGTTCTGTTACAATTTTTCCTAACATCGTACCATTTTCACGTAGTTTTTCGGTTAAAGCTCTTGTATCAATACCATAAACAGCGGGTATTTGATGTTCTTTTAACCATTCTGATAAGCTTTTTTGAGCATTCCAATGGCTGTGTTCGATGGAATAATCGGAGATAATGAGTCCTGAGATATGAATTTTTTCAGATTCAAAGAATTTTTCTAAACCGTCAAGGTGTTTTTCTTCATTTGGAACACCATAATTTCCTACTAAAGGATAGGTTAGGGTTAAGATTTGTCCTTTGTAAGAGGGATCGGTTAAACTTTCAGGATAACCGGTCATGGCCGTGTTAAAAACAACTTCTCCTGCTTTTGAGGTGTTGGCTCCGAATGATTTTCCTGTTAATTCGGTACCGTCTTCTAAGATAATTTTGGCTGTAGTGTTGAATGTCATAACTATATATAATCTTCTATGTATTGTACAAAATGTTTTAAAAATAAATCGACGTGTTCTTTTTTAATATTTAAAGGGGGTAAAAGCCTTAAAACATGAGGGTCTCCAGCAGAACCTGTGAATATATGTGCTTCATTTACCAATGTAGAACGTAATTCTTTAATGGGTTTTTCTAATTCTACGGCTAACATGAGACCACGCCCTCGAACTTCTTTAATTCCTTCTATTTTTTCTAATTGTGTTTTAAAATAAGTTCCAATGGTCTGAACGTTTTCTAAAATGTTTTCTTCTTTTATAACATCTAAAACGGCAATAGCAGCAGCACATGCTAAGTGATTCCCTCCGAAAGTAGTTCCTAGCATTCCATAGTGTGCTTCAATTTTAGGGCTGATAAGTATTCCACCAATAGGAAATCCGTTTCCCATTCCTTTTGCCATTGAAATGATATCAGGTTTTACGTTACTTTTTTGATGAGAGAAAAAATCACCGCTTCGAGCATATCCGCATTGAATGGAGTCAGAAACAAATAGTGTTCCTGTTTCTTGACATGTTTTTTCAACCGCTTGAAGAAAAGTGTCTGAAGCTTCGTAGATACCCGCAATTCCTTGAATTCCTTCTATGATGATAGCTGCATATTCTTTTGAAGCAAGTTCTTTTTGCATAGCATCAATATCATTCAATTCAATTCGTGTAACTTGGTGGTTAGCATTATAAGGGGCTATAATTTTAGGATTGTCTGTAATGGCTACTGCACCACTAGTTCTTCCATGAAATCCTCTTTTCATAGCTAAAATTTTCTTTCTTCCTGTATGAAAGGAGGCTAATTTTAAAGCATTCTCATTGGCTTCTGCACCTGAATTACATAAAAAAAGTTGGTAATCATTACAGTTTGAAATTTCTCCTAGTTTGTCTGCTAGTTCTTGTTGTAAAGAATTAATGACAGAATTAGAGTAGAAGCCTAATTGACTTACTTGTTCTGAAATCTTTTTGACATAATGTGGGTGGGCATGTCCAATTGAAATAACGGCATGACCTCCATAAAAATCAAGGTATTCGGTACCACTTTGATCGTACACATAGCAACCTTGTCCTTTGACAGGTTCTATGGGCATGAGTGGATAAACGTTGAATAGATTCATTTTATTGGTATTTTAGTCTTTATATTGTTTTATAAATTCCGAAGTTATTTCGGAATGAAATTTTTTAATTTCTAATTAGAAATACGTTGCTTTTAATTTTAATCCTAAAGTTTCTTTTAAACCAAACATCAAATTCATATTCTGTACAGCCTGTCCTGAAGCTCCTTTAATTAAGTTATCAATAACTGAAGTAATAATGAGTTTGTCATCATGCTTGTCTATATGTAAGATACATTTATTACTTCCTACCACTTGTTTTAAATGAATAGGATCGTCTGAAATGGTGGTAAAAGGATCATTTTTATAATATATTTTGTATTGTTTTTTAACTTCTTCTAAATCGACTGAAGTTTTGGTATAAACAGTAGCAAAAATTCCACGAGTAAAATCACCTCGTAAAGGGATAAAATTAGTTTCCCCTTTATAATCAGGTTGTAATTGATGGATCGTTTGATTGATTTCTCCTAAATGTTGGTGAGTAAACACTTTATAAGAAGATATATTATTATTTCGCCAACTAAAATGTGTGGTAGAGCTTAAGCTTTGCCCAGCACCTGTGGAACCTGTAATAGCATTAATATGCAGGTCATCTTGTTCTAAATATTGGTGTTTTGCAAGAGGTAATAATGCCAACTGAATGGCGGTTGCAAAACAACCTGGATTAGCAATATTGTCAGCATTTTTAATTTTTTCTTTCTGTAGTTCAGGTAAACCGTAAATAAAATCACGTTCTTTAAAAATATGATTTGGATTTAAACGGAATTCATTGCTTAAATCAATCACTTTTGTAGTAGAGGCAAAATTAAACTCTTTTAATATGTTTCCAGAATGCCCATGGCCAAGGCATAAAAAAACGACATCAACAGAAAGATTGATATCGTTGGTAAAATGCAAAGCACTTTCGCCTATCAAATCTGTGTGAACCTGACTAATGGGATTTCCAGCATTACTGGTACTATAAATAAAATCAATTTCTACTTCAGGATGATGAATCAAAATTCGAATCAATTCTCCTGCTGTGTAACCTGCGCCTCCTATAATTCCTGTTTTTATCATATATAGTATTTTTGCTTTAAGTTTTAGGCTATAGGCTTTATGCAAAGAAGCACATTGCTTACAGCTCATGGCGTATTACCAAATTATTTTTTCAAACTATGGTGTATTTTCAATTGGTTTCCAAATATTTTAATAAACCCTCGAGCATCTCTTGAATCCCAAGCTTCATTTTCTTCACCATAGGTGGCTACTTTAGATTGCATCATATCATATTCAGATTCAATACCTACTAATTCAAAACGATACGGATGTAAGATTACCTTAACTTTACCTGTTACATGCTGTTGAGAGGATGCTAAGAATGCTTCAAAATCACGCATAATAGGATCTAAATATTGTGCTTCATGTAATAAGGTTCCATACCAGTTAGCGATTTGATCTTTATGTAACAATTGCCATCTAGACAACGTATGTTTTTCTAATAAATGATGTGCTTTAATTAGGATAGTAGGAGCAGGGGCTTCGAATCCTACACGACCTTTTATTCCTAAAATGGTATCGCCTACATGGATGTCACGTCCGATGGCATAGGCTCCAGCTAGTTGATTTAATTGTTGTATCAATTGAATTGGATGGAGTTTAGATCCGTTAAGGCTTATAGGTTCACCTTGATTAAATTCTATTTCAATGGTTTGAGGTTCAGTAGCTTTTAATGGAGTAGGGTAAGCACTTTCGGGAAGTGCTTCGTGTGAAGTGAGTGTTTCAACACCTCCAACACTAGTTCCCCAAATTCCTTTATTAATGGAATATTTTGCTTTTTCCCAGCTCATATCTACTCCTTTGCTTACGAGATAGTCAATTTCTTGTTGACGGGATAATTTTTCATCACGAATAGGCGTGATAATTTCAGCTTGAGGCGCAATAACGGCAAAAGCTACATCGAAACGAATTTGATCATTTCCAGCACCTGTACTACCATGTAAAATATATTCTGCTTTAATTTCTTTAGCATATTCTGCAATGGCTAAAGATTGAAACATACGTTCTGCACTTACGGAAAGGGGATAAGCATTATTTTTTAATACGTTCCCAAAAATCATATAGCGTATACAGTCATCGTAATAGCGTTGGGTAACATCTATTGTAACATGATTGGAAGAGCC
This sequence comes from Flavobacteriaceae bacterium UJ101, assembly GCA_001880285.1. Classification (NCBI taxonomy): domain Bacteria; kingdom Pseudomonadati; phylum Bacteroidota; class Flavobacteriia; order Flavobacteriales; family Flavobacteriaceae; species Flavobacteriaceae bacterium UJ101. Next base: position 2,962,968 of record CP016269.1, read on the forward strand.
TAATTCATATGCTCTTTTCTCAATATGTTGAAGTTCTTGTTCCGAAAATCCACCTGTATTTACAATAACGGTGTGGACTTCCATTTTTTTGTCTTGTGCGTATTGCACCAAGCAGTAAGAGGTATCGAGTCCTCCACTATAAGCTAATACTACTTTTTGCGCCATTTGTCTAATATTTTAATGAAACTCTTTTTTTCTTTATCGTATAAAAGGCCTGTGCATAAACACATTTTTCTATTATTTCGAGATAAAACGTCATAATTCACACAGCTTTGGCATCCTTTCCAAAAGGATTCAGAGACGGGTAACTCTTCAAAAGTGACGGGTCTGAAACTAAGTTCTGTATTAAGTTTTAATACAGCAGAGCTGGTTGTTATGCTGACGATTTTAGCCCCCTTAAATTTGGTTCGAGATAGTTTGAATATTTCTTTTTTAATTTTTTTAGCTAACCCTAGATTTCTAAATTCAGGGAAAACGATTAATCCTGAATTGGTGATAAATTCTCCATCATCATAAATTTCAATATAACTGAATCCTGCAATTTTATTATCAACCAAAGCAATAATCGCATTTTGATGTATCATCTTTTGTGCTAGGTACTCGGGAGCTCTTTTTGCAATTCCGGTTCCTCTTTTTTTGGCAGATTCTTCCATTTCTTTGCAAATGTCTTCGGCAAATTTTTGATCTGCTTCCGTAGCGATTCGTACAACTATCATAAAATAATTGAGTAAAATTGGTTAAAATAAAATTTGAAAAACTAAAAACGGTTGGTAAATATCGAGCCACAAATGAAGTATTACATGCTCGATAAAGCATATATTAATTTAACACCCACAAGGGGCGTCGAAAAAAGCGTGGCGCTAAGGTGTTGATATGCTTCGTTGTTTTATTCATTGAAAGCAAAGATATAAATTATATTTTATTAATAGCTATTGATTAATAAAATTAGTTGATTTTTATGAATTATTCAATGAATGGTGGTTTTTAACTGTTAAGTGGTAGTTTTGCTTCGTTAAATGGATTGTTTAATTGAAATTATATAAAAAAACCTGTTTAAAAAATTAAACAGGTTCTTAAAAGTATGAATTTAATATCTAATATTATTTATTAGCTGCAACTTTTACTTGAAATTCAATATCGTTAGAAATTACTTTTGATTTAGCACTTTCATCCATCTTTGTAATATCTTCGTCTGAAGCGGATCCATAAGCTAATCCCCATTGTGTACGATCAATTACAAATTTATCAGAATCTAATACTACATTATTATCTGCAACAGTAATATTAGCAGGGAAAGTAATCGATTTAGTAGCTCCTAAAAAGGTTAGGTTACCTGTTATTTTTGAATTGAAAGCTCCTTCATTTGCTTCTACAGAAGTGATTTCGAAAGTAGCTTCAGGAAATTTTTCAACATTTAAGATATCAGAACTTTTAATATGTCCCATTAATTTTGCTTGAGTTTCAGCATCACCTGCTAAATCTTCATTTGTGATAGTAGCAAAATCAATTGTGAATTTTCCTCCAACAATTTTATCTCCTTCTAAGGTAATATTTCCATCTTTAACTTTTACGGTACCGTTGTGAGGTGCAATACCTCCTAAGTGAGAACCTTTCCATGCAACTACAGTTGCAGCAGGATCAGCCTTATAATCTACAGCAGATGCGGCAGCTTGAGTTACTTCTTTAGCTTCTTGAGCCTCTACTTTTTTTTCGGATTTACATGCAGTAAATACTAAACCTAGCATTGTAACTGCTAAAAACATTTTTTTCATTTGAATAATAATTCCTTTGTTATAAAGCGCAAATATAAAAAAAAGATTTATTTTTAACGATTATAAATAAAAAAATACAATTATTTATCTTACAGTTTTATGTTATTTGTAGAAAATTTGTCATACCAATATCCAGATCGAGATACTAAAGCGTTAGACTCTATTACTTTTTCAGTTAATAAAGGTGAAATATTAGCTGTTGTTGGTGAAAGTGGTGGAGGGAAATCAACACTTCTAAAATTATTATATGGTATGTTAGATGCCAGTGCAGGTACTATTTATTTTCAAGAAGAACGTATTCTAGGACCTAAGTTTAATTTAATTCCAGGGCATGATAATATGAAATATTTAGCCCAGAATCTTGATTTGGTTACTTATGCAACGGTTTATGATAATGTAGGAACACATATTTCTAATATAGATAAGGCATTTAAGAAACGTAGAGTAGAGACTATTTTAGAAAGTGTAGGGTTATTGGAATTTAAAGATCGAATACCGAAACAATTAAGTGGAGGACAAAAACAGCGAGTAGCCTTGGCTAGAGCGATTGCTAAAACCCCTCATTTATTATTATTAGATGAACCTTTTGCTAATATTGATACAATTTTAAAACATGAACTACGAGATCGATTGTTTGAACTATTTAAAAAATTAGGAATTGGTATCATTTTTTCAACCCATGATTTGCAAGATGCATTAGGTTTTGCAGATAAACTTTTGGTTGTTAAAAAAGGTGAAGTTGTTCAATTTGGATCTCCTAAAGATATTTATGAAGCTCCAACCAATTTATATGTTGCACAATTGTTTGGTTATGCAACAGAATTTCATTCTGGTGAAGCTAAGACTATTTTAGGAAAAGAAATAACAGATTCAATCATATTATATTCGACAGAAATTTCTTTGAGAGATTTGAAAAAGGATTATAGAATAGAACGTGAAATATTTATGGGAAACTATACTATTTATAAAGTACGTATCGAAGATAAAATAATCTATTGTACAGATTAACTACTTAACCATTGTTTTAGTAAGCGTTTATTGTCCAGTACATTACCTATTAAAAAAGATTTAGAAGATGTAACAGGAATAGCATTTTCCAATAAATCTTTTTTAACCATTTTTTCACCACTATAACTGGAATGTGTGAAAAATAATTTATTGTTTTCTTTGGTAACAAACCCTACATGAGAATCCAGTCCTAATATAAATAGACTTTGATTAGGCTGTTTTTTCAAATACTTTTTTAAATCTTTCAAATTAGAAAACATTTTGATAGTAGAGGGATTGCATATTTTGTTTATGAGAACGGAAGAGGGTTCTTGTGCCCAAGAAATTCGTTGCACAGGAAAACCAACATCACGTAGGGTAGTGGTTACAAAGTAACCACAGGCAACACTTCCTTTTAAAGGTTTCTCTGAAGTGCCATTATAATCCCATGGAGTTCCATACCAGTAAGGGAATATAGAATCATTTAACAAAGTATAGGTTACTCTTTTTACACGATTTAAATCATTTTGCCGAGTATAATATTTTTTTTCTTTTTTTATATCAGAGATAAGTTTAGTATAATTTTTTAAATGATTTTCAATATTATACGAATAAGTAGGTTGACTTTTTAAAAGTTGTTGTTTTGGAGGTTTAGGAATAATTCTTTTGTTGTTAGGTTGTGTATGATTACAACATATTAGAAAAAAAAGGAATAATATGGCAGGGAGGTATATTCTCATTTACATACAAAAGTACAAAAAAACCTTCACGCAAAGGCGTAAAGGTTTTAATAGGATACAATATTGATTAAACTTTCTATTTTACTTTATCAACGATTGCTTTAAAAGCTTCAGGATGATTCATTGCTAAATCAGCTAATACTTTACGGTTTAATTCAATACCGTTTTTCTTAACTGCTCCCATAAATTTAGAATAAGACATTCCATTTAAGCGAGCTCCTGCATTAATACGTTGAATCCATAATGCACGAAAGTTTCTTTTCTTTTGTTTACGATCTCTATAAGCGTATAATAACCCTTTTTCAACCGCGTTTTTAGCTACAGTCCAAACGTTTTTACGACGCCCGAAATAACCTTTAGCTTGTTTAAAAATCTTTTTTCTTCTGCGTCTTGACGCAACTGAATTTACTGATCTTGGCATAATTTTTAATTTTTTTGTTATAGGCGGTAAATAGGTTGAAGATTCAAGTTTTCACTTTTCACTTTTCACTTTTCACTCTTTTGTGCTCTATAACATGGTTAAACATTTTAATTTAATAAACCTAATAGTTTAATTATAAATCTTATTTGATTAATAATTGTTTTTTAATACTTAATTCATCCGCTTTGTCCACTAAACCAGCTTTCGTTAAATTACGTTTTTGTTTAGTTTCTTTCTTTGTTAAGATATGGCTTTTGAATGCGTGCTTACGTTTTAATTTTCCAGTACCGGTTACCTTAAAACGTTTTTTTGCACTTGATTTTGTTTTTAATTTTGGCATAATGCTTCAATTTTAATATTGATATCCTATATATTTTAAAATTAATTGAATTTATACGATCAATTAATGTTATACTTTTACTTTAGGCGCAATCATAATGGTCATTCTTTTTCCCATTAATTTAGGCATGGATTCTACTTTTCCCCATTCTTCTAAATCTTGAGCTAAACGTAATAACAAAATTTCTCCTTGATCTTTAAAGATAATAGAACGACCTTTAAAAAATACATAGGCTTTTAATTTTGCACCGTCTTTAAGAAATTTCTCAGCATGTTTTTTCTTAAACTCATAATCATGATCATCTGTTTGAGGTCCAAAACGAACTTCTTTGATGACTACTTTTGATTGTTTTGATTTTAATTCTTTTTGCTTTTTTTTCTGTTCGTATAAATATTTTTTATATTCTATTATTTTACAAACAGGGGGAACAGCTTTAGGTGAAATTTCAACTAAATCTAATCCTAATTCTTCTGCTTTAGCTAAAGCTTGCTTTAAGCTATAAACACCAACTTCAACATTATCACCCACTAAACGTACTTCTTGAGCGGTGATTTTTTGATTAATTCGATGTTGGTCTTCTTTAATAATTCTGGCAGGACCTCTTCTGCCTCGTCTTCTAATTGCTATGGCTTCTAATTTTTAATTGTTAATATTCGTTTCTTCTTGTATTTTCTTTACAAAATCTTCTATGCTCATTGAGCCTAGATCACCTTCTTTATGTTTCCTTATGGAAACTGAATTTGCTTCAGCCTCTTGTTCTCCAACAATAATCATGTAAGGTATTTTATTTGCTTCACAATCACGGATTTTTCTTCCTGTTGTCTCGCTTCGACTGTCAATACTTCCACGAATATCGTTTTCAGACAGCAAATTTAATACTTTTTCTGCATATTTTTGATATTTTTCACTAATAGGCAAAATTTTATATTGTTCAGGGGATAACCAAAGAGGGAAATCACCTCCTGTATGTTCTAATAGAATGGCTATAAATCGTTCTAATGATCCAAAAGGAGCTCGGTGTATCATAACAGGCCTATGATCTTTATTATCAGACCCTTTGTAAGATAAATCAAAGCGCTCTGGAAGATTGTAATCTACTTGAATAGTACCCAATTGCCATTTACGACCTAGAGCATCTTTAACCATGAAATCAAGCTTTGGTCCATAGAATGCAGCCTCTCCATATTCCACAATGGTAGGTAATCCTTTCTCATCAGAAGCTTGAATAATAGCATTTTCTGCTTTCTCCCAATTTTCATCTGAACCAATATATTTTTCTTTATTTTCAGAGTCTCTTAGAGAAACTTGAGCTTCGAAATCTTCAAATCCTAATGATTTAAATACATAAAGTACTAAATCAATTACTTTTTTAAATTCTTCTAATAATTGATCAGGAGTACAAAAAATATGTGCATCATCTTGTGTAAAACCTCGTACACGAGTTAAACCATGTAATTCTCCACTTTGTTCATATCGGTATACAGTTCCAAACTCAGCATAACGTTTAGGAAGATCTTTATACGACCATCTTTCAGCATTGTAAATTTCACAATGATGGGGGCAATTCATAGGTTTTAACAAATATTCTTCTCCTTCATTAGGTGTTTTTATAGGTTGGAAACTATCTTCACCATATTTAGCATAATGTCCAGAAGTAATATATAACTCTTTATTCCCAATATGTGGTGACACTACAAATTCATACCCAGCTGCTAATTGTGCTTTTGATAAGAAGTCTTCTAAACGCTTACGCAATGCAGTTCCTTTTGGTAACCATAGAGGTAAACCAGCACCTACTTTTTGTGAAAAGGCAAATAACCCTAATTCTTTCCCTAATTTTCTATGATCTCGCTTTTTCGCTTCTTCTAAAAGCTCTAAATATTCTTTTAATTCTTTTTGTTTTGGAAATGTGATACCGTAAATACGTGTTAATTGTTTATTTTTTTCATCTCCTCTCCAATAAGCTCCTGCAACATTGAGTAGTTTAACAGCTTTTATAATCCCTGTATTAGGAATATGACCTCCACGACATAGATCGGTAAAATTACCATGTGTAACAAAAGTAATAGATCCATCTTCTAAATTAGAAATCAATTCTGTTTTAAATTCATTATCGGCATATTCTTTTAATGCTTCAGCTTTTGATACATCGTATTTTTTAAATTCGAATTTTTGACGAGCATTTTCTAAGATTCTTTTTTCAATTTTTTCAAAATCTTTTTCAGAAATAGAGTTTTCACCGAAATCAACATCATAATAAAATCCATTTTCTATAGGAGGACCTAATGTTAATTTGGCATTTGGATAAAACTCCATAATAGCTTGTGCTAATAAGTGAGCAGAAGAATGCCAGAATGCTTTTTTCCCCATTTCATCTTTCCATGTGAATAAAGTTAAAGTAGCATCATGGGTTATGGGTGTGGTGGTTTCAACTTGAACATCATCAACACTTGCAGAAATCACATTTCGTGCAAAACCTTCGCTAATATCTTTCGCTACATCCATTGGAGTAACGGTACTTTCAAATTCACGGATTGAACCGTCGGGTAACGTAATTTTAATCATCTATAATGTATCTTTCATTATTATAAGAATAGCAAATTTACTATTTATTATGATAATGAACATAAACAAATTAAAAACATTTAGTTTACTATAGGATGATTATCTTATTAAGTTCTATAATCTGTATATGAATACATAATTTTAAAGTATAAAAAATAAGGTTATTATAATTTAAAACTATCTGTTATTTAGTAAATTAGCTCTTCAAGAAGATGGGTTTTATCTTTATTTTGGTTTAACCAAATTTTATAGCTGTGTTTTTTGTTTCTTAATAGATAATAGGCAGCGGTTTCAGATAAATCGTATTCTTGTATTTTAGTAAAAATAGGAGCATAGTACCTCCAATATTCTCCTTGTTTTAAATGATTGGTTTCTTTTAATGACGTACCTAAAGTGTTAAATTGTAAGGTTAATAACTCAATTTCATTAGAAATATCAAAGTCTCCCATAACACTGCGAGTTGATAAAACAAAATCGGTATGGTTAAACGAGTTGGTTTTTGAAGGTTTTTTTGAACTTTGATTTGTGTTTGATAAGCTCATTCTATTTTTAGAAGAAGAAGTTTTGATAAAAATTTTTCTTTTAAATAATTCTTTAATACTAATAAGGTTTTGTTGTGAGTATTTCGTATTAGCATCTAGAAATTCACTTGTAATTAGAGCCATTAGAGCTGCTGTTCTATTTTGATTGTATTCAGCTCTTCCGATAGCATTGTGTACAATAGGCTTATGTTTATAGTATTGTAGTAGGGGTAAAAGGGTTAGAGAGGCTTCATAGTCTTTATTGTTATTAAGAAATAGAAGTGCTTTTTCATAACGAATTTGAAAGTTGTTTGGGTATTTTTTTAACCCCATATCATAAAATTTAGCAGCTTTTATTTCATCTTTATCAAATTCATATGCATGGCCACATTTTATAAAAGATTGTTCATCAAGGTTCTGTATTTTAGAAGTACATAAATCTTGAGCTTTATTAAATTTTTTGTGTATAAGATAGCTTTCTATTTCAGTATTTAAATTTTGACCTGAAATAAAAATTGAACTAAACAATATACTAACAAAAAATAATAACCTCATGCTTTATTAATTTCCTGAATATATTTCTAGAAACAAAAATAAAGCCATAAAATGTTAAATATTAGAAACTTGCTCTTTTAAAGTATAAAAAGATGGTAAGGATTCCAAATATGATATTAGGAGCTAATGCTGCAACCATAGGATCTAGCGACTCGTTAGAAGCTAAAATACCTATAGTGAAATTAAGAAATACATAAGAAAAAGCAATAAGTATTCCCACAGCTAAATTAGTTCCAATTCCACCTCGACGTTTTCTTGAAGAAATGGATAATCCTAAAATAGTTAAAATAAAGGTTGAAATAGGTAAACTTGTTCGTTGGTATAAAGTGGTGTAATACCCACTTGTTTGACCATTTCCTGCAATTTTCTTTCGTTCAATAAATTTTAAAAGTTCTGGAGTACTTAAGTTTTCTGCTATACTGTTTTCTGGTAATAGAAAATCAGGATTCGCATTCAATTTAATTTCCATTTTTTTATGGTAGGAAACACTGTCATTATAATCGTGAATTTTGTTAGGTTGAATAGAATCTACTTGGTTAATGTTTCCGAATTTTTCATAGGCATTTCTTAAAATATATGTAGAGCTATCAGCATTCCATTCTACTTGTTTTGCAGTTAAAGCATAGTCTCTACTCAAAGAATCATTAAATTTAAAGTAGCTAAATCCATTTCCTCTGTGAGAATTTTTATTATAACTTAGAATATTTAGCTGTTCTTTAGGAGAAATGAAAGCCGTGATTTTTTTACTTTTATTTTGCTCTGTTTTATCGGTATAAGAGACTAAATATTTGGAGTGAAATTCATTCTTTTTCACATTAGAGTAGGGAAGAATATAATGGTTGATACCTAAAGCGATGAGTCCTATAATAATCCCACTAATAAAATAAGGCCGAGCAATTCTATGGAAATTGACACCTCCTGATTGCATGGCTACAATTTCAGTATTATCTGTTATTCTAGAAGTAAAAAGTATAACAGAAATAAAAACAACAATTTGAACAAAAGTATTTGCTAAATAAACAATAAAATAGACGGAATAATTTTTTAAATAATCAATAGAAGTTCCTCCATTCGATTCTAAACGCCCTTGTCTCTGATTCAGATCTATCAGTACTACAATGAGCATTAAAAAGAACATCGTGAAGAAAAATGTTCCAAAGAGTTTTTTTATAATATACCAATCTAGTTTTTTGAGCATTTTTTAGAAAATTATAAGCGTTGTCCTAATATTTTAACTTGTTGCTCTTTCCATTCATAAAAATCACCTTCAATAATATGTTGACGTGCTTGAGTAACTAAGTCCAAATAAAATGCCAAATTATGAATTGAGGCAATCTGCTTTCCAAGATATTCTTTCGCTTGAAATAAATGTCTTAGGTAGGCTTTAGAATACTCATGGTCTACATATGACGTTCCTTTAGGATCTACAGGAGAAAAATCATTTTCCCATTTCTTATTTTTAATATTGATGATACCATCCCATGTAAATAATTGTCCATTTCGGGCATTTCGGGTAGGCATAACACAATCAAACATATCAACACCTAAAGCAATATTTTCTAAAATATTAATTGGAGTTCCAACTCCCATTAAATAGCGGGGCTTATCTTTTGGAAGAATATTGCAAACGATTTCGGTGGTTTGGTACATTTCTTCAGCTGGTTCTCCTACACTTAGTCCTCCAATAGCATTTCCGTCAGCTTCAAAAGAAGCAATAGTTTCAGCAGATTGAATTCGTAAATCTTTGTAAGTACTCCCTTGTACAATAGGGAATAAAGATTGTTTATAATTATATATTTCAGGATTTTCAGTTAGCCAATCATCACATCGTTTCAACCAACGATGTGTCATTTCCATACTTTTTTTAGCATAAGTATAATCGCAAGGATAGGGTGTGCATTCATCAAAGGCCATTATGATGTCGGCACCTATTTCTCGTTGAATATTCATAACACTTTCCGGAGAGAAAAAATGATAACTTCCATCAATGTGAGATTTAAATTTCACACCTTCTTCTGTAATTTTTCTTCGTCCTGATAAAGAATATACTTGATATCCTCCTGAATCTGTTAGAATAGGGCGATCCCAATTAATAAATTGATGAAGTCCACCAGCTTGTTTTAAGATGTTAGTTCCTGGTCGTAAATATAGATGATATGTGTTCCCTAAAATTATTTGGGCATTCACTTCTTCTTTCAATTCTCTTTGATGAACCGATTTTACAGAACCAACAGTCCCTACGGGCATAAAGATAGGGGTCTTGATTTTTCCGTGATCTAAAGTTATTTCACCTGCTCTGGCACTTGATTTTGGATCGTTTTTCTCTAACTTAAATTCCATAGTCGGCAAAGATACGGAATTTATTATTTAAGTAGAGACGAATTTTAAGGTGTAGAAAGTTATTTTTCTTTATTCAAATAGAATACTGAAATTAAAAAACCTCCCCAAATAATGGCAATATAGACAAGCATTAAAATAATAGCTGATGTATTCATGATTTTTCCTTTTTAAATGTTTTGATTTCTTCTAGATCTTCCTTTTTCCATGGTATAAAAGATAATCCTATTGATATAGCGACAAGCACCATCATGGGAATTAAACCATATATTAAATTATTTTGTAATCCATACCCACCATATCCATTTTCAGTATGAAAGTAATCTTCATAAATATTATAAGAAAAAATACTGATTAATATAAAAGCAGTCATGCTTAAACAAAAAATGTATCCTTTACCAAATCGAATAGGAGCAGTTCTATTTATATGCTTTAATATAGGTTTCCTAAATAATAAAAGAATTAAAATAATTTCAAGAATACCACCACTAATCAAAGCTGTTTTGTTAATGGCATTGTCAAAAATATCAAATAAAGAAAGTCCATTCCCAAATAGGAAAGCAATTCCCATTAACCACGCCAAACTAGCCGTTAGAACAACAGCTAATTTACGGTTGATTCTTAATTTATCAATTAAAGCAGCTACAACAACTTCTAAAACTGAAATTAAAGATGAAATACCTGCTAGTAATAAAGATCCAAAGAATAAAACACCAATTATTGCTCCTCCAGGCATATGGTTTAAAACTTCTGGAATTACAAAAAAGGTTAATCCGATTCCTTTACTTGCAATTTCGTTTATTGGAATTCCTTGTGATTGAGACATAAAACCTAGTGCAGCAAAAATTCCTATTCCAGCTAATAATTCTACACTAGAATTTCCTAAAGCAGTTGTAATAGCTGTACTGGTTACATCTGTGTTTTTTTTAGTGTAACTAGAATAAGTTATCATAATAGCAAAAGCAACAGAAAGACTGAAAAAGACTTGACTATAAGCATTTAACCAGATTTGAGGATCTGTTAGTTTACTAAAATCAGGAGTAAAAAAAGCATTTAATCCATTAATGGCGCCATCTAAAGATATTGCATAAGCTACTACAGATGCAAACATGATTAATAATAAAGGAATGATAATTTTATTTACTTTTTCAATTCCTTTTTGTACTCCTGTTATAGAAATTAAGGCAATGACAATCCAAAGCCCCGTATACATAGCGGCTACAGCTGTTGACAATTCTCCTTGAATGGAAATATTATCTGTAACTTGAACAACTTCATGTAAGAAAAATTGAGTTGTGTTAGAGCCCCAAGCAAGAGAAAAAGCATAAATCGTATACAATCCAACATAAGCAAGAATGATATTATAATACGTACTAATTCCAAAACTGATTAGAGTTTGAAACCATCCTAAAGCCTCCATTTTTCTATTAATTTTAGCATATGATTTAGGAGCTGATCCTCGTAAAAGATTACCTAAATTAAATTCTAAAATAATTAGAGGAATACCCGCAGTTAAAATGGCAACTAAATAGGGGATGATAAAGGCACCTCCACCACTTTCATAAGCTTGTCCTGGGAATCGCCAGATATTTCCTAATCCTACTGCAGATCCCATTGCTGCTAATAAGAATCCCCACTTATTTGAAAATTGTGCTTTAGGTTTATTTTTTTTAATATTCATAAAATTAAAAGGCTAATAGAAATTTGAAAACGAATGTACTATGTTTTCTTATTTAGAAAATATTTCTATTGTAATATTTATAAAATAGTAGTTTTTTTTATGAAATAATATGAATTATATAGTAAATCTTGTAAAGATCTTAAATTTAAGGAAGATTTACTCCTAAATACTGCGTTTTTATAAGTAACTGTATTTTTGTAAATTATTAGGGTAGATTTATAAATCTCTTTTAATTAAATACTCTGATAAATAGACTAGTTTTTCTTTACTTTTTAATGTAGTAACCTTACTTAAATGCTCTAATGCAAGTTTTTGGTAACGATAACTTTCATTAAGAGTCTCTTCAGGTATTTGTAAAGCTTCAAATAGTTGAATCACTTCATCTACCTTTTCTACTTTTTGAGAGGTAGAAGCATACAAGGTTAATAAACGTTCTTTTTGTTGTGCATTACCTTTTTCTAAAGCTTTTAAATAGAGAATGGTTTTTTTGTTTTCATAAATATCACCTGCATGACGTTTTCCTACTTTTTCCATATCACCATATATATCCAAATAATCATCTTGAATTTGGAAAGCAATTCCCAAATATTTACCAAATTGATATAAGTTTTCAGCATCTTCGTCTGAAGCTTTCCCAATCATAGCACCTATTTTTAATGATGTAGCGATTAAAACTGCAGTTTTTAAAGTAATCATTTCGATATAATCATGTAAAGTAACATCATCACGTGTTTCAAAATCCACATCATATTGTTGCCCTTCACATACTTCTATTGCTGTTTTGGTAAATAATTGAATACACTTTTTAAAAAGAGAAGGCTCTAAATCTTCAAATAATTCATAGGATTTAATCATCAAAGCATCACCAGAAAGTATGGCGGTATTAACATCCCATTTGGTATGAACAGTTTCATTACCACGTCTAAGTGAAGCATCATCCATAATGTCATCATGAATTAAAGTAAAATTATGAAACCATTCTAAAGCAATAGCTGGTTTTTTAATTTTATCTAAATCATCTGAAAATAATTCAAAAGCAGAAAGAGCCAAAATAGGGCGAATGTGTTTACCACCTAATTTTAAAATATAATTCAAAGGATCATACAAGTTATAAGGATCTTGTTTAAATTGATATTCCTCAATTGTATTTTTTATGAACTGAGTTTGCGTTTTGAATAATTCCATGTGATACTTTTAAAGAGGTAAATATAATTCTAATTATTGGTATAAACCAAGGAAACTTTTTTTGTTTTTATAGTTTCTTAACCTATATTTGCATGCTAATTATGATAAATACAAAGGAAAAAATATTAGAAAAATCTGCAGAATTGTTTTTATCAATAGGTGTCAAAGCAATTACTATGGATGATGTATCAAGTTCGCTTGGTATGTCAAAAAAGACATTGTACAATCATTTTTCAACAAAAAAAGTGTTAATTAAAGAAACGTTAACTTTTTTTTTCAATCGTATTGATAAGATTATTGAAGAAATAAATTCACGTGATTTAAATGCAATAGAAAAATGGTTAGTAACGTTAGAAGAAATATCATCTGTTGTACATATAGATGATAAGGGGAGTTGTTCATTACAAATAAAAAAATACTATCCTAATATATTTGAAGAGGTTCAAGCACAACAATGGGAAATTATACGAAGAAATTTTCATAAAAACCTATCACAAGGAATGTTGGAAGGACTCTTTAGGGAGGATTTTGATATGGATTTATTTATTCGTTTTTATTATTCTGGTATATTAAATATAGAAGAACATAGTATTTTTGAGGGGATTAATTTATCGTATAAAGAATTAAAGAAAAAGTTTATAGAATTTCAAATTCGTTCAATAGCAACAGAAGAAGGAATTAAAGAATTAGAAAGGATATTATAATGAGAAATAAATTTAAGAAATTAACATTATTATTTTTAAATTTCCCTATTATGATCTTCTCTCAAAATGTAGAAAATGATTCGATTCAGAGCCATCATTTCACATTTGAAGAAGCAATTAATTATGGAGCTAAAAATAATTATGACATACAAAATGCAGACTATGATATTGATGCAGCTGAAAAAAGAGTGTGGGAAACAATTTCAGAAGGATTACCACAAATTGATGGAACAGTACAATATCAAAATAATTTAAAACAGCTAGTATCTATTATACCTGGAGAAGCCGTAGGGGGAGAACCAGGAACATTTGTAGAAACTGTTTTTGGTACTAAGCAAAGTATGGTAGCAGGAATTGGGTGGAACCAATTGATTTTTAGTGGGAACTATTTAGTAGGAATACAATCTTCTAAAGTATATAAACAAGTTACTGAATTAGCTAAAAATAAGACGGAAATAAATGTAAAAACAGCTGTCGCACAAGCTTATAGCACGGTAATTATTGCTAAAGAAAATGTGAAAATTTTAGAACGAAATATTGAGGTAGCTAAAAAGAATTTACATGAATCATCAGAAACCTATAAAGCAGGTTTTGTTGAATTACAAGCTGTTGAGCAATTAGAATTAAGTTTAGCACAATTAAAAAATGCATATGAACGTTCAAAGCGTTTAGTGAAAGTATCAAAAGATAATTTGAAATTTGTAATGGGAATACCTGTGGTAGAAGAAATTGTATTAGAGGATACAATTGATGATATGATTACAAATAATTTAGTTGATTCATTAATAAAAGAAGAATTCTTAGTAGAGAACAATATTGATTATTTGATTTCTCAGAATACGATTAAATCAAATGAACTATTGGTGAAATTAAATAAGTCTAACGCTTTACCTACCTTAACTGGGAGTTTAAATTATAGCTATACAAAAAATTCAGAGGATTTTCCATTATGGGAAGATGAGTTTAATTGGAATCCTAGTTTAGTGCTAGGAATTAATTTAAATGTTCCTATTTTTAGTTCTTTTAAAAGAAGGTCACAACGTCAACAAGCTGAAATTGAGTTAGAAAAAGCACATGTTTCCAATACAAAATTAGAAGAAGAATTGGAGCTAAATGTACGTACACAACGTACTTCTTATGAAAATTCAGTTGAAACTTATTATACATCGAAAGATAATATGGAATTGGCAGAAAAAATTTATAAAAAAGAAACAATTAAATATTTTGAAGGAATCTCAACAAGTAATGATTTAAGAGTTTCTGAAAACCAATATTATAATACGCAGAGTAATTATGTAACCTCTGTATCCGATTTAATTAATGCAAAAATTGAGTTAGATAAAGCTTTAAATAAATATAACTAAGAAAAAGATATGAAAAAAATATATAGTTTATTGTTCACGGTTCCTTTGTTAGTAATAGTATCGTGTAGTGAAGAGAAAAAAATAGAGAGACAATCTGTTGAAAAAGTAATTGAAACAGGAAATTTAGAATCTATTAAACAGAAGAAAGCAGAGATAAGTGCTGAATATAATAAATTGAGAGATGAACTTTCTCAATTGGATATTGAAATTGACAAACTGGATACTGTACAAAGGTTACCAATTGTAACAACAATAGAAGTTAACGATACGTTGTTTAACCATTTTCTTGAACTTCAAGGAAGTGTTGAAACGAAAAAAAATATTATAATTTTTCCTGAATATGCAGGTATTTTATCTAAAGTATACGTAACACAAGGACAAACCGTAAAAAAAGGGCAGACGTTAGCTAAGATTGATGACGGAGGTTTAACACAACAATTGGCACAATTAGAAGTACAATACCAATTGGCTAAAACTACTTATGAGCGTCAAAAGCGTTTATGGGATCAAAAAATTGGTTCTGAAATACAGTTTTTACAAGCAAAATCTAATATGGAGGCTCAAAGAAAAGGAATGGCCGCTATGAAAGATCAAATTGCCAAAACATATGTAGTAGCACCTTTTAGTGGAGTTATTGATGATGTAATTACAGAACAAGGATCTGTAGTAGCTCCAGGGTCTTCTCAATTATTTCGAATTGTTAATTTAAGTAATATGTATATCAAAACAGATGTTCCTGAAAATTACTTACCAACTGTGAAACGAGGAACACCTGTACAAGTATATTTACCAGTTTTAGGAGAGACGATTCATACCAATATTAGACAAGTTGGAAATAATATTAATGTGAATAATCGTGCTTTTGAAATAGAAATTGATGTGCCTAATAAAAATGGAATGATAAAGCCAAATTTAACAGCTCAATTAAAAATTAATGATTATCGTAGTGATAATGCAATTTTGGTTCCTCAAAGTGTTATTTCTGAAAACGCTTTAGGAGAACAATATCTTTATGTAATCGAAGGTTTAAATGAGAAGTCAGAAGCAAAAGTGGTCAAACGTATTATTACAACTGGTTTATCACAAGATGAAAATATAGAAGTGTTAACAGGTTTAAAATCAGGTGATCAAATTATTAGCGAAGGAGCGCGTAGTGTGAAAGATGGTGTAAAAGTGATTGTAAAAAACTTTTAAAAAACCGAAAAGAAAAAATTTATGAGTGATCAAAATACCAAAAAAGAAAAACAATTCGGTTTATCTACTTGGGCAATTAATAATCGGATGACCATTTATGTCATGATGGCTTTGTTTCTTTTTATGGGAGAATCAGCCTATTATAATATGGCACGAGAAAATTTCCCCGAAATAATTGAAACCAAAATATACGTTAGTTCATTATATGCTGGAAATACAGCTGAAGATGTTGAAAAACTAATTACCGATCCACTAGAAGAAGAATTAAAGAATATTTCAAATGTGGTAGAAGTAACCTCTACCTCACAAGAAGATTATTCTATTATAACGATTGAGTTTGATGAAAATATTTCAGTTGAATCAGCTAAACAAAAAGTAAAAGATGAAGTAGATGTTGTAGTAGCAGATCCTGATTGGCCTTTATCTAATGGTGCAAAAGTTGAACCTAATGTGTTTGATTTAAACATGTCAGAAGAACAAGCCATTATGAATATTAATTTGTATGGTGATTATACAACCAAACAATTAAAAGATTATGCAGAATTACTACAAGATGAGATTGAAACGATTCCTGAAATTAAAGAAGCGAGTATTCGTGGAGCTCAAGAATTAGAAGTAGAAGTGGCAGTTGATATTTATAAAATGATGGGAGCTAATGTTAGTTTCGATAACGTTATCAATGCCATTAATAATGGAAACCTAACCGTCTCAGGAGGAAATTTAATTTCTAATAAACAACGTCGTAATATTCGAGTAATTGGAGAAATTGAAAGGCCATCTGATTTAGAAAATTTTGTTGTTAAAAGTCAAAACGGTGCTGTTTATTTAAAAGATATTGCAACCATTTCTTTTAAAGAGGAAGATAAAACAACCTATGCTCGAGAAATGGGAAACCAAGTTGTGATGCTGGATGTAAAAAAACGTTCAGGAAAAAACATGGTAGATGCTGTTGAACAGGTGTATGAAAAAATTAAAGAAGGAGAAGAAACCTATTTACCTTCTGATCTTAAAATTACTGTAGCCAACGATCAAAAAGATCGAACCGTTAACCAAGTAGATGATTTAGTAAACAACATTATTTTTGGTGTAATATTGGTTGTAGGAGTTTTGATGTTCTTTTTAGGTTTTAGAAATGCCTTATTTGTTGGTTTTGCGATTCCAATGTCAATGTTTATTTCTTTCATGATTTTACAAATGTTAGGATTTACGTTGAACACAATGGTTTTATTTGCTATGGTGATGGGACTGGGAATGCTTGTTGATAATGGAATTGTAGTAGTAGAAAATGTTTATTCATTGATGGATGAAAGAGGAATGTCTGCAAAAGAAGCTGCTATTCAAGGAGTAAGCGAAATTGCCTTTCCTATTATTATTTCAACAGCAACAACAGTGGCAGCCTTTATTCCTTTAGGATTATGGCCTGGAACAATGGGGCAATTTATGATTTATTTCCCTAAAACTTTATCTATTGTATTAGGCTCCTCTTTATTTGTAGCGATTTTCTTCAATTCGATGCTAACAGCCGAATTCATGAAAACAGAAGAAGGAAAAATAACCAATAAAGCCTTATTTTTATATACCGCTATCTTAGTTGGAACAGGTGTATTAGCTATTCTTTTTGGGAAATTAGGGTCTGGAGTATTTGGTTTTGGAGCATTGTTAATTTTTGCAGCTGTCTTTTTATGGTTGTATCGATTTTTATTAGAACCAGCAGCCAATTTCTTCCAAAATCGTATTTTAACATGGATGGAACGTGTATATAAAAGCTTTTTAAGTTTTGCTTTAAAAGGATGGCACGCTATTGCATTCTTGATTGGGACATTTGCATTATTAGTTTTTTCAATTATGTTAGTTGGAATGGCTCAACCAAAAGTTGAATTTTTCCCAGAGAATAAACCCAACCAAATTATTACTTATATAGAATATCCACAGGGAACTGATATTGAAAAAACCAACGCTATCACAAAAGATGTAGAAAAGAAAATCTTTGATGTATTGAAACAATATACAGATGATGATGGATATAATTATATGGTTGAATCAGCTGTATCACAGGTAGGAGAAGGAGCAGGGAATCCGCAAACAGATGGAGGATCTACCGCTGAAATGCCTCATAAAGGGAAAATTACCGTTTCTATGCGAGAATACAAGTATCGAAGAGGTGTTGATTCAGAAGATATTCAAAAACAAATTCAAGAAGCTGTAAAAGGATATCCAGGCGTTTCCATTACAGTTGAAAAAGATGCAGCAGGACCTCCGGCTGGTTATCCAGTGAATATCGAAATCACAGGAAATGATTACGATGAGTTAATTATTACAGCGAATGATATAAAAAATTATATTGAAAATACAGGAGTAGATGGTATTGAAGATTTACGCTTAGATGTAACCAAGTCAAAACCAGGTATTCAAGTTGAAGTAGATCGTAAAAAAGCAGGTGAATTAGGTGTTGCTGTAGGACAAGTTGGATTACAAATTCGTCGTTCACTTTATGGTGAAAAATCGGGGACTTATAAAAAAGATGGTGACGATTATGATATTTATGTTCGATTTAATGAAGAAAATCGTTATAATATCAATTCATTATTCAATCAACAAATTGTATTTAGAGATCAACTCTCAGGGCAATTGAAGCAAGTTCCATTATCTGCAGTTACAGAAAAGAAAAATGTATCTTCATTTACAGCTATTAAACACCGTGATTTAAAACGAGTTGTAACAGTTTACTCAGATGTATTACCAGGATATAATGCTACTGAAATTGTAAATCAATTAAAAGGAGAACTAAAAGGATTTAAAACCCCAAATGGTGTAAAGTTTAGTTTTACAGGAGAAATGGAAGAACAAGAAGATAATATGATGTTCTTATTATCAGCTTTAGCATCAGGATTAGGTTTGATTATGTTATTATTGGTATTCCAATTTAATTCTATTTCAAAACCAACGATTATTATGATTGCTATTTTCTTGAGTTTTATCGGAGTATTCTTAGGGTTGGTTATTTCAGGAAAACCATTTGTTATTATGATGACAATGATGGGAATTATTTCACTGGCAGGAATTGTGGTGAATAATGGAGTAGTATTATTGGATTATACAGAGCTTTTAATTTCGCGTAAAAAACACGAATTACAAATTCCTGAAAATATTATGCTTCCTAAAGAACATATATACGATGCTATTGTAGCAGGAGGGGTTTCGCGTTTGCGTCCGGTATTGTTAACCGCCATTACTACTGTTTTAGGACTAATGCCTCTTGCTGTAGGATTAAATATTGATTTCTTTGGATTATTTAAAAATTTAAATCCTAATATCTATTTTGGAGGAGATAACGTTATTTTCTGGGGACCTTTAGCATGGACTGTAATTTATGGTTTAACTTTTGCTACATTTTTAACTTTAATTATTGTTCCTGTAATGTACTATTTAGTTAATCAATTAAAATTATGGTATAGAGGGAAACAAGAAAAGAAAAAAAGACGCTCAAAATTTGACGATTATTTTGATGATAAAGCGGAAACAGGTCTTGATTCTATTAGATAAAATTATTAGGTAATATAAAATGAAAACTTCTAATCAAAATTGATTAGAAGTTTTTTTTATTTTAAAAAATAAATTACAGAAAAAAATATTTTTTTTCGATGAGTTTTTATGAGTGTTGATTTGAATTTATTGCAAAACCTTTGTTTTAAAAGGGATTGAAAGGTTTTAAAAAATGAAATGTAAAAAAAATAAAAGTTTTTCAACAATTTGGTGTTAAAAAAAAGATGCGGAAAATAAATTTTGTAGAAAAAGTTTAATGTAAATTTGAAACTTTGAATGGAAAATCAATTAATTAACTAATCATAAAAAACGTAAAATTAGCAGAAAAAAATGGGCGATGTAAGTACGAAACAAAAAACATATACTTATGAGGAAGTTTTAGAGTCTTCAAAAAAGTATTTCAAGGAAGATGAATTAGCAGCAACAACTTGGATGAATAAGTATGCTGTCAAAGATAATGAAGGAAAATTTACAGAGTTAACACCTGATGATATGCACAAGCGTATGGCAAAAGAATTTGCTAGAATTGAAGCTAACTATCATCTTGAAGATAAAAAAGAAGGACTTTCTGAATACGGAAAAAATAGAAAACCTTTAACAGAAAAGAAGATTTATAACTTATTTAAAGGTTTTGAGTATACCATTCCTCAGGGTAGTATTATGGCTGCTTTAGGAAATCAGTATATGATTGCTTCATTAAGTAACTGTGTGGTTGTACCACCTGTATACGATTCGTACGGTGGAATTTGTTATTCTGACCAACAATTAGCCCAATTATTTAAAAGACGTTGTGGTGCAGGAGTAGATCTTTCAGGATTACGTCCTAATAAAGCCAATGTTTCCAATGCTGCAGGAACTACAACAGGAGCAGCTTCTTTTATGCATCGTTTTTCTAACACAACACGTGAAGTAGCACAAAATGGTCGTAGAGGAGCTTTAATGTTAACAATAGATATTGCACATCCTGATGTGGAGGATTTTGTAACGATTAAACAAGATTTAACAAAAGTTACAGGAGCGAATATCTCAGTTCGTCTTTCAGATGAATTTATGAATGCTGTAGTGAACGATACTGATTATACCTTACGTTGGCCTATCGATTCACCTGATCCAGAATATACAAAAGTGGTTCGTGCAAAAGATTTATGGAATACTGTAATTCGTTGTGCACATAATACAGCTGAACCAGGATTAATTTTCTGGGATCGTCAACATTGGTACTCAACATCATCTGTTTATCCAGGTTTTGAAAATAGTTCTACTAATCCTTGTTCAGAAATTGCAATGCAAGGGGGAGATTCTTGTCGTTTAATTGCAGTGAACTTATATTCTTTTGTTGAAAATCCTTTTACTAAAGAAGCAAAATTTAATTTTGATAAATTTTATGAAGTGATTTACGAATCACAACATTTAATGGATAACTTAGTGGATCTAGAATTAGAAGCTGTAGATAAAATTATTGCTAAAGTTGATGGAGATCCAGAACCAGATTATATTAAAAGTGTTGAAAGAAAAACATGGGAAACACTTCGTGATGCAGGGAAAAATGGGCGTCGAACAGGATTAGGTTTTACAGCTATTGCCGATTGTGTAGCAGCTTTAGGATTAAAAATTGACGGTAATGATGCTTTAGCTGTAATTGATGAAATTATGAAAGTTAAATTACGTGGTGAATTTGATTCTTCTATCGATATGGCAATTGAACGAGGTACTTTTACAGGATTTAATAAAAAATATGAAGATACTTCTGAGTTCGTTCAAATGATGCAAAAAGAATTCAAAGATGTATACGAAAGAATGATGAAATACGGTCGTCGTAATATTTCAATTTCTACTGTAGCTCCAACAGGTTCTTTAAGTATGTTAGCCCAAACTTCTTCTGGAATTGAACCCGTATTTTTACTATCATATAAAAGAAGAAGAAAAATCAACCAAAATGATAAATCAGCAAAAGTAAGTTTTGTAGATGATTTAGGAGATGCATGGGAAGAGTTTGATGTATATCACAAAAAACTGGAAACTTGGATGCAAGTTACAGGAGAATCTGATATTGCAGATAGTCCTTATGCAGGAGCAACAGCACCTGAAATTGACTGGATGAAACGTGTGGAATTACAAGCTTTAGTTCAAAAATATACAACACATTCTATTAGCTCTACTATTAACTTAGCTTCTGATGTAAGTGTTGATCAAGTAGGTGATATTTATATTGAATCTTGGAAACAAGGATTAAAAGGAATTACTGTTTACCGTGATGGATCTCGTTCAGGAGTATTGGTAGCAAATGATGATAAGAAAGATAAAGATAAAAAAGATTTAGAATCTGCTTTAGAAAATGTAGCTATTCAATTTAAAGAACATCATGCACCTACAAGACCTAAAAAATTAGAAGCTGAAATTTTACGTTTTCAAAATGATTATGAAAAATGGGTAGCAGTTATTGGTCTTCTAGAAGGACGCCCTTATGAAGTATTTACAGGTAAATTAGAAGATGCAATCTATGTTCCACAATACGTAGAAAAAGGTTGGGTAATCAAAAATAGAACAGAAGAAGGTGCTTCCCGTTACGATTTCCAATATATGGATAAAGATGGTTATCGTGTTACAATTGAAGGATTATCACGTTCCTTCAACAAAGAATATTGGAATTATGCTAAATTAATATCAGGAGTACTTCGTCATGGTATGCCAATTACATCTGCTGTAGATTTAATAGCTGATTTAAATTTATACGATGAACATATCAATACATGGAAAAATGGAGTAGCTCGTGCTTTGAAAAAGTATGTGACAGATGGTGCTACCATGAAAGATCACGCTTGTCCAAGCTGTGAAGATCCGAAAGGATTAGTCTTTGAAGAAGGCTGTATTGTTTGTAAAAGTTGTGGTTATTCTAAATGTGGATAACCCTATAATTAAATAGTTTAGATTGAAAAACATCCCGAATTTATTTCGGGATGTTTTTTATTTTATAAATAATATGCATCATTTTTTTTATTTCTCGTCTTAGATAGTGAATTAAAAAATTAGTAAAGATGCAAAATAATACATTACCTATAGCAATAATTGGAGGAGGTCCAATAGGGTTAGCGGCAGCAGCACATTTAACAAAAAGAAAAATCCCTTTTATATTATTTGAAGCAGGAGAATCAGTTGGAAGTAATTTTTTGTCTTGGGGACATGTTCGAGTATTCTCTCCTTGGAGATATAATGTTGATCAAGTAGCGAAAGAGTTATTGCTGGAAACAGGTTGGTCAATGCCTAATGAAGAAGGTATTCCAACAGGTAGAGAATTAGTAGAAGATTATTTTATACCTCTTTCTGAACATTCTTCAATTAAACCTCATATTCATTTAAATACGAAAGTGGAATCCATAGGAAGAAAAGGGCTTGATAAAGTAAAAACAGCAGGAAGAGAAATAAAACCGTTTGTTATAAAAGTAAATGAAAAGGGCATAATAAAATATTACGAAGCAAAAGGTGTAATCGATTCTTCAGGAACTTGGAATCAACCGAATCCTATTGGTTCAGGTGGAGTTTTGGCAGAAGGAGAACAAGAGTTGAAAGATGCTATTTATTATGGAATTCCTAATGTTAAGCAAGATGCTTTAGAGCGTTACAAAAACAAAAATGTTTTGGTTGTAGGAGGAGGGCATTCGGCAATTAATGTTCTTTTAGATTTAGCAGATGTTCAAAAAGAGTATCCTAAAACACAGATTAATTGGGTTCTGAGAAAAAAAGACCTTGCCACAGTTTACGGTGGTAAAGAAGATGATGCATTGGAGGCAAGAGGTACATTAGGTATCCGAATTGAAAAATTAGTTAACAGTGGAAAATTAAATGTTTATACACCCTTCCATATTTTAAAATTATTTAAAAATGATCAAGGAATTCAAATAGAAGGAACTTTGAATGGAAAAATAGAGCATATCCAAAATATTGATGAAATTATCAGTAATACGGGTTCAAGACCTAATTTGGAGATGATACGGGAAATTCGAATTGATTTAGATGCATCACTAGAAGCTGTTTTTGATTTGGCAGAATTGATTGATCCCAATATTCATAGTTGTGGAACTGTTAGACCTCATGGAGAAAAAGAATTAAGACACCCTGAAAAAGATTTTTACATTGTTGGCTCTAAAAGTTATGGAAGAGCACCTACATTTTTAATGGCTACAGGTTATGAACAAGTACGTTCCATTGTTGCCTATATGGATGGTGATATTGAAGCAGCAGAAAGAGTTGAATTAAACTTACCTCAAACAGGTGTATGTAGTTCCAATATTGGAAGTGAGCTTAATGATTGCTGTTCAACAGAAAAAGAAAATACTACTATAACAAGTTGTTGCTAAAATTTTTAAATATTCTGCATCATTTTAAAAAACAAACGTCTTAGTAAATAGAAAAACAAAATATAAAAAATATCAAATTATGAAAACGAATAAAAGAAATTCTCAAGAAACAGTAAAACAACAAGGAGGAGGATGCTGTGCCTCAGTTCCTGAAGTAAAAATAACAACACCAATATCATGTTGTGGAAATGAAAAGAGAGAAGAAGAAAATATTCAAGAAAATAAGTGTTGTTAAAAACAACAAACAAATCAAATATTAATCATTAAAACATATCATTATGAAAACAAAAGAAATAATAGTAAAAGGTAGAAACAATTGTTGTGATTCTGGATGTTGTGGTGGGTCAGGATGCTGCTAAACACTCAGACAATAATATCAGACTTAAAAAGCTCTCTAAAAATAGAGAGCTTTATCCATTATATTTTATGTGATTTTTTATTTTTAAATAAGGTTTCATACTCATTATTTATTAATTTTATCATTAAAAATGCAAAATCAAATAGAACAACTATATAAACCTCTTTTCTTTTACATCAGAAAAAGAATTAATAATCAGGAGGATGCTGAAGACTTAACCCAAGAAGTTTTTTATAAACTAGCTAAGTCTAATCAAGAAGAGGTGGAGAACTTAAAAAGTTGGGTGTATGCTATTGCCAAGAATACTATAACTGATTATTATCGAAAGAAGAAAATGATCACACAAGAAGTGGAGGATATTTCTTTTCCTGAAGATCACGAAGATCATGAAGCATCAAAAGAATTAAGTCAATGCGTTACGTCATTTGTTAATGCTCTTCCTGAGGAGGATAGAGCTATTATGACACTTTCTGAATTAGAAAATGTTTCTCAAAAAGAAATTGCAGCACAATTGGATATGAATTATGTAACGGTTCGCTCAAAAATTCAACGTGGTAGAAAAAAATTAAAAGAATTATTTTCAGATTGTTGTGTGATACTTCAAGGAGGAAAAGGAAGTATTTTGGATTACGAACAAAAAGAAGATTGTAAAGGAAAAACTTCATGTTAAAAAATATATTTGGCTCTAATGCATCATTTTAAATTTTTATCGTCTACTTTAAATAGAACTATAAAATAAAAAAAATGAACCAGTTTGATCAAATTAATAAAAATTTTGAGCACAAATTTGCTAAAGAAAATCCTAGAATGCTTCATTACTTATTTGAAACACAAGATGTTTTGCCATTTTGGATTGCAGATATGGATTTTACGGTTGCAGAGCCTATAACAAAAGAGTTAAAAAGACTTGTTGATCGTAGTATTTATGCGTATGAGTTTGATGCTCAATCTATTTTTAAAGCAATAGTAGAATGGAATAAGAATAGGCATAATTTATTTTTAGATTATAAAAACTTTATTCAAATACCAGGAGTTTTAACAGGTATTGCCTTGTTGATTCGGGAACTTACAGAGCTAGGCGATGGTATTTTAATTCAAACACCTGTTTATCATCAATTTGCCCAAGTTATTAAGAAATCAGGTAGAAAAATTATACAAAATCCTTTGCAAATTGTTGATGGTGAATATAAAATAGATTTTATAGATTTAGAGCAAAAACTACAATCTGGAAAAGTAAAAATGATTTTGTTATGTAATCCTCATAATCCAATTGGACGTGTTTGGAAACTAGAAGAATTACAAAAAGTTGTTGATTTAGCAAATCAATATAATGTAAGAATTATTAGTGATGAAATTCATTCTGATATTATTTATTCAGGCCATCAATTTACTAGTATTCTTTCTTTTAATGATTCAAAACATATTGCTTTGTTAGGATCGCCTGCTAAAACGTTTGGAATGCAAAGTATTTCAAATGGGTATTTGTATATTTCAGATGATGAGACTAGAGAACAATTAAAGCATACAGTAGAATCAATGCATTTGAATCATGGAAATGCTTTCACTACTTTTGCCACTATTGCGGCTTATCAAAAAGGAGGTCCATGGTTAGATGATTTAATTTCATATTTAGAAGAAACACTTTCTTGGATTAAAGAGTATCTTAAAAAAGAATTACCTTTGATAACAATGTATCCAGCAGAAGGAACGTATCAAATCTGGCTGGATTTTACAAAATTGAATTTATCAGATGATGAATTAAAAGATTTTTTAGTTAAAAAAGCAAAACTAGGTTTTGCTCCAGGGAGTTGGTTTGATCAAAATTATGGACAATTTATGCGAATGAATATAGCATCTCCCTTAATTAAAATTCAAAATGCTTTTAAACGATTAAAAACTGTGTACGATGAAAATTTATGATACAATTGTATTGGGAGGAGGACAAGCAGGGTTGTCTGTGGCGTATTTTTTACGAAGAACCAAGCTAGATTATGTGATTTTAGATGATCAAAAGCAATCAGGTGGAGCTTGGAATCAAACTTGGGATAGTTTACGATTATTTTCTCCAGTTGAATTCAGTTCTTTATCAGGTTGGATGATGCCTAAAGGGGAGGAGGAATACCCTTCAAAAGAGCATTTTTTGTATTACTTAAAAGAATATGAAAAGCGATACGACTTTCCTATTATAAGAAATACAAGAGTTCATGAAGTGAAAAAGGAAGGGGAATTATTTAAAGTAATAAGCCAAGATGAAGTTTTTTATTCTAAAACGTTGGTAAGTGCTACGGGAACGGCTCAAAATCCTTTCATACCTTATTATCCTAACCAATCCGTTTTTTTAGGGAAGCAATTTCATTCAATCAATTATAAAAATACTAATGAATTAGAAGGAAAAAAGGTTTTGGTTGTTGGAGGAGGAAATTCAGGAGCTCAAATTTTAGCAGAAGTATCAAAAGTAGCTAAAACGCAATGGGTAACATTAGAAGAGCCTTTTTTTTTGCCAGAAGAAATTGATGGACGTTATTTATTTGAGGAAGCAACACGTAAATTTTATGGTAAAGCTTCTAAGAATGATAAAGTCTCATTGAATAATATTGTGCAAATTCAAACAGTAAGAGAAGCGCGCTCTCGAAATGTTTTGAATGCTGTTCGTCCCTTTGAATCGTTTTATGAAGAAGGTGTTATATGGAAAGATGGTACACGTGAACATTTTGATGTCGTGATTTGGTGTACAGGTTTTAAAGCTAATCTTGAACATTTGAATTCTTTAGGTATTATAGAAAATGGTAAAATAGAAACGCGGAATACACGATCTGTTAAAGAACCGGGGGTATGGTTAGTAGGATATGGTTCATGGACAGGGTTTGCTTCAGCAACCATTTATGGAGTAGGAAAAACAGCTCGTCAAACGGTTGATGAAATAATTGAAATAATTAATTTATAGCACCTTATAAGGTTTATTTAAATAAAAACTTATCAAGAAAATCGTTCGCATAAAAGCGCTATTTTTTTGGATTTGATTTGTGTAAAAATGATAAAATCAACACCTCCTTCTAGTAATTTATATTTCTTTTTAATTTCAGCAACTTTTAAAGGATAATTGCGTGAAATGATATTATAATGTGTTTGATTTAGAGCTTTTTTTAATGTTTTCGTTTGAGGATTTAAAAGAGTATTAACTTTATAGATTTTTCCAGGAAAATCTTTTACAACTACGTCAGAAGTATATAAATGGGAATTTTGAGCTAATTTTTTTAAGTCAAATTGTGTTGCAATTAAATTAAAAGCTCCTGATTTATAGATAGCAGCATTAGGTTCGTATAGAAAAGAAGCTACTTCTGAAGCGTAATGTATTGTGGATGATAGGGTATTTATAGAATAGGTAAATGTAGGTTGAGATGTTTCTAAATTTTCACAAACAATAGTGGTTTCTTGTTTATAATCTTTTTCTAACTCTACTAAAAGCTCTTTAACCTCATTTTTTATTGCTATGATATAAATGGTTTTGATTCCTTTTAGTTTTCGTGTTAACTCTTTAATATCAAATAGAGGAGAGAGTTTGATAAGAATACGATGGCTTTTTTCAAATAATAAAGATTGAAGTTCTATTATGTTAGGCATGCAATCTTCTAATAAAAAGACTTTTTGTTCCTCATTTCTTCTAGCAGGATCTACATAAATTAAATCAATAGGGTTTTGAATACTTTTTAAATATTCAATACTGTTTCCTTCGTAAAATGAAGCATTTGAAACATCTAACTGTTGATAATTGTGTTTTACTTTCTCTAATAAAGAGTTGTTACGTTCGCATAAAGTAATGTGTTGAAATTGTTTAGAAAAATAATAAGCATCTACACCAAAACCACTGGTTAGGTCAATCATGGATTCCCCAGAAAATAATTGAGCTTTATAATGAGCTGTAATTTCAGAAGAAGTTTGTTCTATATTGATTTTCTTATGATAGAGTATATTGGGGGTTTCAAACCAAGTAGGCAATTTCTTTTTAGATTTCTTTTTACATTCTATTTGTTTAACAATTTCTTTGATAGAAACGTGTTCAATCTTTTTATTTGATAATAATAATTTTTGAACATCGTTTTGTAGATTTTCATTAATGAATCGTTGTATGGTAGGGTGTAAGAGTTGTGAATTCACTAGATATTCTTCGTAATGGATTGTACCCATTTAAATTGTCCAAAAAATTCTTTTAAAACAACTCTAAGGGCAGTATAAGCCGGAACTGCAATAATCATTCCTACAACACCAAATAAAGTTCCACCAATAATAATCACAATAAATATTTCTAGAGGGTGTGATTTAACACTGTTTGAAAATATTAAAGGTTGATTAATAAAGTTATCGATCATTTGAGCTGCTAAATAGGCTATAAGTACATAACCTGTATTGGGAAGAACACCTGTATTAAAAGGAAGACCTTCTCCGATATAATGACTCATAGTTAAAAAAGAAATGATAATAGCTCCAACTAAAGGACCTATATAAGGAATAAGGTTCATTAAGGCACATACAAAAGCAATAATAAGGGCATTATTAATTCCAAATGATAGTAAAATAATGATGTATAAGGTAAACATAACCAAAACTTGGATGATCAATCCGATAAAGTATCGAGAAAGCAAATCATTAGTTTTGTCTAATACATTTTCTAAATGGCTTTCTTCTTTGTCAGGTACAACACTAAAGAGCATATTTTTTAATAAACTTCGATCTTTCAATAAAAAGAATGATATGAATAATACAGAGAAAATCCCCATAATTAAAGAACTCACAATGCCCAATACACTATTTAAAAAATCAGGAAGAAAATTACTGATTTCATCCATAATGTTTTCAATATTTAGAAAATTATTGGATAGATCAATTTTATATTTTTCTAAGTATTCTATAATTTGATAAATCTGTAATTCCAAATTGGTTCTAAAACTATCTTGATTTAATAGTGATAAGTTATCTGCTTGTTGTGTAATTAGTGGGACAAACAAGCTCACAAAACCAGTAAGTATTATAAGAAATAAAAACATAGTAAGAATAGCTGAAATCGCATTGGGTACACGTAGTTTTTCATTTAGAAAAAGAACTAAAGGTCTCCCAATAATAGCAATAACGGCTGCTATACCAAGATAAACAAAAACAATTTGTATTTGATATAGGAAATATAACAATAAAGCGAGCCCTACTAATCCTAAAACTGCTTTAACAATTCCTCTTGCTATTTTATTATCTATACTACTCATACTTTTGCAAATATACGGATTCGATTTATAAGTTGAATGGAGGTAATTCAGATTTATAGAGCCACAATTCAAAAAGTGGTGTTAAATCTTTTTTAGATTCTTTTTCTACAAAATTCTTAAAATCATTAGAGTCAACATTTTTAAATTTAAACTCTTGATAAAACTCACGAATAATTTTCCAAAATAAATCTTCGCCTATTTCTTTTTGTAATGTATGTAAAAACCAGGCTCCCTTTTGATAAGAATAGGGGTTAAGCATTAAATTAGGATCTTCAATCTTAGAAGGAACCATAATAAACTTTGGAAAGCGGTAATGAAATTTAATAATACTATTTTGTGCTTCTAGCATGGCTTTTTCATAAGCTACAATACCTTTTGTATCTTTTAGGTACTGATTTTCTAAGAAAGTGGCAAAACCTTCACTTAACCATAAGTCAGTAAAACTTTTTTCTGTAACCGAATTTCCAAACCATTGATGAGCTATTTCATGAGCAATAAGTTGTTCAGAATTTGATAGTACTGATTTTTCATTATAAAAAATACATCCTGCATTTTCCATCCCACCATAACGCGTTTTAGATTGAACATTAGCCAATTTTTGAAAAGGGTAGGATGCTATTTTATTTTCAAACCATTTTAAAATTTCAGTAGATTTATGATAATGATGAACATCACCATCAAACGTATAACCAGAAACTTTTATGGGTCTTTTTTGGTAAATTTCAGATTTAAATTTAGCTACACCTACTGCCATAACTTTGGTAGGAATATCATAATTTGTTTCCCAATTGAAATAACTGAATTTATCAAAATGCTGTTGTTGTTTTAGCGCCCCATTAGATACTACTTGATACCCTTTAGGTGCATAAACTTTAAATTCAACTTTTACTTTATCTAAAGGAGAATCTATTGAAGCCAACCAATACCGTGCTCTATTAGGCCAATGGTCAGAAAAATAGGTTTTATTTTGGTTTGATAAAGTAGAAATAATCAAACCGTCTTTTGGTTTTCCTTTATATTTAATTCCTATTGAAAATTTTTCATGTTGAGCTGCTATAGGAATCGATATAGTATCTTGATAATGTCTAAAATTATCAGTTTTAATACCGTTTAGTTGTAATTCCGTTATTTTCATTCCTGTTGAAGATTGAGGAATTTGTTGAACTAAATTTAATTTTAAAAACTCTTTTTCTTTACTAAGTTTTTTAAAGTCTAGATTTGCATAAACTCTGATTTCATCACTTTTTTCATTAAGCATAACAGAATAAGTATATTTTTGAGCATCAAACGATTGACTGAAAAAATAATGAGAAATGAATAAGATAGGTAAGAAAAATAGATGCTTCATGACTTTACTGTAGCTTTTTATATTTCAAAATTAAGCATTATATACTTTAAAAGTACCATTTTTATAAAAAAAGACAATTTTTTCAAGATCATAATTTTCTTCATTTGGTACAGTTGGAGTAGGAGGGGTGTTTTTTGAAGAGAGTGTGAAAGGTTCAATAGAAGTATTTTCTATTGTTCCTTCTCCTAATAAAATCCAATTTAAAGAAACATTAGGAAACGCTTTTTTTACTTTTAAAATAAAGTCAATACTAGGTCGGTTTCTTCCCGAAAAGATATGGGAAAGAGAGGAGGGTTGTACATTAATTTTGTCTGAAAATTCTGAATTACTTAATCCAAAATGTTCTTTTAATAACTCAATTCTATTGTTAATATCCATATGTTACGATTGTAAAAAATTAGTTTGTGTAAATTTAAAATTATTAATATCATTTTAAAGTAAAATTAAAGTATTAATTCATATTAAAACATTTAATTCGTTGAAAAATAATTATTTATATATTTTAATTGAATATATGATAAATTCATTATTTACATTTGTAAAACTGTTTTACAAATGTAAATATTTATTCTTAAATATAAATTAGGTAACTTGCAAAAAATAGTTAAAATGAAATTTAGCATAAAAAATTATTCAAAATATAAAGAAGAGAAAATTCATAATAGACTGATAGATTATAAACTACTTTGTAAATTATTAGTAAATAGAAATTACTTAATTATTGGCCAATCAGTAGAAGGAAGAAATATTCATATGTTTGAATTTGGAAAAGGAGAAAAGAAGGTTATGCTTTGGACTCAAATGCACGGGAATGAAGCCACTGGAACTAATGCCATTTTTGATTTAATTAATTTATTAGAGGATCAAGAAAATCCATATGCAAAAAAAATATTAGAAAGATTAACACTCCAAATTATTCCAATGGTAAATCCAGATGGAACAGAATTGATTCAACGAAGGAATGCTATGCATATTGATATAAATCGTGATTTTATAAAAAAACAAGCTCCTGAAACACAAGTTTTACAAAAAGCTATTGATAATTTTAATCCTCTTGTTTGCTTTAATTTACATGATCAAAGAACTATTTTTAATGTAGAAGGCACTTCAAACCCTGCTACAATTTCCTTTTTAGCACCTTCAGAAGATAAAGAAAGAACAGTAACGAATAAACGTAAGCAAACTATGGGTATTATTTCAGCAATGAATAAAGAGCTTCAAGAGTATGCTTATGACCATGTAGGTCGTTATACAGATGAATTTTATCCAAATGCATTTGGAGATAATCTACAAAAAAAAGGTTATTGTACTGTTTTAATCGAAGCTGGAGGTTCAAAAAATGATTTAGAAAGGCAACATACTCGTTATTTAAATTGGATTTCATTAATTGCAGGATTGGATTTTATCAGTAAAA
Source organism: Flavobacteriaceae bacterium UJ101 (assembly GCA_001880285.1). NCBI lineage: Bacteria > Pseudomonadati > Bacteroidota > Flavobacteriia > Flavobacteriales > Flavobacteriaceae > Flavobacteriaceae bacterium UJ101. The sequence continues at coordinate 2,995,607 of CP016269.1, forward strand.
CAGATGATCTTTCAGAAGGTTATGAAGAGTATAATCAAATTCCTCAAAATGATCAAAAGATGTTAGATGTGGTTTATCGAAATGTAAAAATTAAGAAAGATACTACCGAATCTATAGTTGATTTAGGGATCATGTTAAATGAAAAATTAAATAATCAACAAAGGGAATTGGTTAAAAATCCTAGAATAGAACAAATAGGAGATCTAGATGCTTATTTTGGTTATGAAGAGATTGATGCTGAAGGAAAAATGTTCTCTGTACAAGAAAGGCATTATCCTATTTTGAATGAATCTGCTGATTTTGAATTGATTTAAATGAGTAAAAGAGCTTTAAAGAAATATCTTTCAGAATTAGAGAAAGATCAATTGCAAGAGCAAATTATGGATTTGTATGAGCGTTTTAAGGAAGTGAAAACGTTTTATGATTTTGTATTCAATCCTAAGGAGGATAAGTTAATAGATGATTGTAAAGCCAAAATTGCAAAAGAGTATTTCCCGACAAATGGTAGAAAGCCTAAAATGCGTCGTTCAGTAGCCCAAAAACATATTAAACATTTTATTCAGATTGGTGTTGAACCTAGATTAATTGCAGATATTATGCTTTATAATATTGAAATAGCACAGACTTTTTCTGAAGAAAAGAGACCTAAACAAGAAGCTTTTTATAAAAGTATGCATAAATCTTTTCATGAATCGATTGGTTTTATCAGTCATCATGGACTACTGGAAGAGTTTAAATCACGAATTATCACTATTTTTGAAAATGTAGAAAATCAAAATTGGTATAATGTATATGCTTTTGAAAAAACATTAGATCAAATTGATTAGGCTATAAAATAAAAAGAATATGAAAAAATCTGTATTACAGGTAGATGCAAAAATCAAACAAGAATTAATTCAAATAAAAAAACCTTTGGAGTATTTGTTGAATTTATCAAGCATTTATTATCAAGCTATTGTACAGTCAGGTGATATGCGAATTATGAATGAATTTTCTGATGAACAGAAAACAATTTATAGTTATACGCATATTTATGCTCAAGTTTCTCAAGGAGGTTTCGTACAATTATTAGAAAATAAATACGGTCAGTTTTTGGCACATCCTGTTTTTTTGAAGACCCTTGCAAGGTTGGAGTGTAATGAAATGGTAGTGGTTTTAAGTAAGGTTTTAGATGTCTATATAAAAAATAAAACCTTATTTGATCAAGAAAAATCCGTAGATGATTTTGCTAAATTGTATCAAAAATTTCCTCAACTAGATGTTTTTGAAACAGAATATAAAGCCGTTTTAGGAGAAACAAATAGGGTTTTATATGATTATATTCAGAATCATTTAGTTCAGTTTGTTTAAAAGTTTAAAGTTTCTTTCTACTTATAAAATAAAAAACCATTCCGAAATACATTCGAAATGGTTTTTAATTATCATAAACTGATGAATATGTTACTCATCGTCTGCTAAGAAACTATCATTTTCTTCAACAATTGTATTGGCTACCTCAATAACTCTATCAAAAGATTGAACTCCACGAATTGTGGACCCCTTTACTTTAATACCAAAGGTTTGTTTATCTAATTGTTCATCGAAAAATGTGAAAATAGTCATTTTAATACCATTTTTAGGATTTCTATAAACAGCAGAAAACATTTTATTTCCTTTGTAAGAGAAACTTGTCGTAATGCTATCGAACATAAAACGACCGATTATTTTGGGTAATTGCATATTTGTCATAATATTAAATTTTTAGATTAATAATTATTCTACTGTTACGGTTCCATCTAATTCACCATCCAAATGGTCTTTCTCAGAATGATTGATTACATAAGATGCAGTACCATCACCCCAAACATTAATAGCTGTACGGAATTGATCTAATAAGGCATCCACAGCTAAAATAATTCCTATGGCATCTAATGGCATTCCTACTGCTGATAAAACAATACCCATGGTAACTAATCCGGCACCAGGAATTGCAGCAGCTCCCATTGCAGCCAACGAAGCGGTAATAAAGATAACTATTTGATCTCCAAATGATAAATCAATACCTAAAATACCTGCAATAAAAATTACGGCAATTGATTCGTATAATGCCGTACCGTCCATATTGATAGTTGCACCCAAAGGTAATACAAAATTAGAGACTTTAGGATTAACGCCAACTTCTTCTTCTAAAGTTCTCATAGTAACAGGTAAGGTTGCTGCAGAAGATGCCGTTGCCCAGGCTGTTAAAAGAGGAGTAGTCATTTGTCTTAATAATTTGTATGGATTTGTTTTTGTAAAAATCCATACTAATAAAGGTAATGTTACAAATCCATGTAATCCTAATCCGATTAATACAGTACCTGCATATTTAAGTAAAGGAGCTAAAGCATCCATACCTACTTTCATGAAGATTCCTCCAACTAAGAAGAATAAGAAGAAAGGGGCAATTTTCATGATAAACCCAACACCTTTTTGCATGATGGCATCAACTGAGCTTACCATATCTGCGAAAGCTTTTGATTTTACAGGAATGTTTACGGATACTAATGCTATAAATATTGCAAAAAAGATAACTTGTAATACTTCTGTATTAGCTAATGCGCTAATAGGGTTTTTAGGAATCATTCCAACAATAGTATCAACCACAATTTCCACAGAATTTTTTTCACCTACACTTGCTTTTGCAACTTTTGCAGGAATATCCATGGCAGCTTTCAATTTCTCAACAGTTTGAGCATCAACATTTCCTGGTTGAATAATGTTTACTACTACAATCCCCATTCCAACGGCTAAAGCTGTTGTTAAGAAATAATAACCTATGGTTTTTTTACCTATTTTTCCAATTTCAGCAATATTTTCTAAATTTACAATGGCCATGTAAATTGAGGCAAATACTAAAGGTACTACCATCATTTTTAATAAGCGAACAAAAATTTCTCCCATATAAGAGAAAAAGGTTTTTATACCGTATAGAAATCCACTATCCATTTGTCCTCCGGTGGCAAAATTCATACCTAAACCGAAAATTAATCCTGCTACAATCCCAATAAGGATTCTCCAGTGCAATGCTATTTTCATATATTATAAGTTTTAATGTTAAACAAAATTTTGTAAAGCATAATAGCTTTTCATTTTTTAAAAGGGTAAATAATTATAGAATTAGAAATTAAAGTTTAAATCTAAACGGAAACGATTTCCTGAGCGAGTGTAACTTGGATCTGCTCCTTGTAAACCTTTAATTTCTTCAGTTAAGAATAAACGTCCTTGCATTTTCATGAATTTGTTAATTCTATATCCAGCTTTAAATTCAGGACCTTTAATGTTTGAAGAAGCCCATCTAGCATAATCATATTGAGCAAAATAGTCCATAGCGGCATATTTCTCCATGTATAGGTACGATATTCCTAAATACCAATCTTTTGGTTTTGACATTCCTCCAACAGATACGGTTCCTACAAATCCATTTTTTTGATCTGTAAAATCAGGAGCTGTTGAAGCATCGTAAGCAACTTCTTGTGTAGCACCATTTGCATCAACATAAGTAGCACCATCAAAAGTATTAACTCCATTAGCATCAAAAATTAAATCGGAAACAGGGTTAGTGTCGTAATTTTTAAAGTTATGATAATAGTCTGCTTGGAAAGTTAAGTTTTTCAATTTTTTGAATGTTAATTTTCCTCCAGAAGTAAAAATTGAATAATCTGCAGCTAAATCACCATCATGATATTTTACACCACTGGTATCATCTGCGTTATTTTGATAACGAGTAGGTAAGTGGTTTGCAAAAATCCATCCTTGATGTAATCCAAAAGAAGTTCTTTCTCCACCTCCTTTTAAATTTAATTCATAACCGTACATCTTTCCATGTTTCTCTAAAGAGGTGTTGTTTCGGTAATATTCATCATAATAAGCACCTTCAATATCAAAATTCAAATTACTTCCTAAGTCATAATTTGCTCCAACGGTAATACCATCATGAGTTGGAATATCAAATTGGGAACCTTTTTGATTGTTCCAAATAGCACCTTGTCTACCAATTTTAGAGCGGTAATTACCTTTTTTGATATCTAAATAAAATTGATCTAACATTATTCCAAAACGTTCTTGGGTTTGACCTCCGAATGTTACGAAAGAATATTGTTTGTGCCCAGTTCTTATACGAGAATGTAAGGCAAACATTTCATTAAACTTAACATCTATATTTAAATAGAAGTTATAACGACTCCAATAACGATCTGGATCAGTAGTTCGTTGGGTTCCGTAAATATTTCCATTGGTATCTCTTGGAGCATTTACTCCATCGGTTGTTACGGGGTTGCCGCTAGCATCTAAATAACTTAAACGTCTTTGATTCCAGTCTTGTTCATATAGACGTAATAATCCTTTACCACTTAATTTTACTCTGCTTGAAATTAAATCTTTTGCTCTGGATAGGAAATCTTCTTTAGAAATACTCGCTTTTGCTTCTTTTATTAAGTCTTCTCTTAATTCGGCTTCTAACTCTGCGCGCAATTCATTTTTCAACTCTTCTTTGACTTCATTTTTTATCTCATCGCGAAGCTCTTGCGATGTAATAGATGTCTTCTCTTGAGAGAACACCATCGTACTACTTAGAGCAAGTAGTGTAAATACAACTTTTTTCATGTTACAATTTTTTCTGCGTCCAATTTACAATTTTTTTAATACGAAACAAGTGTAATTGATACTTTATTTTATGTTTCACTATGTAAAAAGGTAATAAAATAAAGGATTTTTTATCATTTTCGCAATAGTGTATTGAGTACATCAGTGAGTTTTAAACTGTGCTAGGTTCAATATTTTTAAGAAAAAATGATCCTATAAAGTAGTTTTGGCTTTTATTACGAATTTAATTTTTCTTTAAGCCACTTTATTTCGTCACGAATAGATGCCGCTAGAATAAATTCTAAATTTTTGGCAGCCTGTTCCATTTCTTTTTGTTTTGTTTTTATTTTTTGTTCTATTTGTGGTCTTGTAAGATATTCATTTTCGTTTTCAGCAGCTTTGGTAACTTCTAGAGTGAAATCTTTTTTCTGATATGGATTATTGACTAAATCGTTATCTAAGGATTTATTTAAAGCCTTTGGTTGAATGTTATTTTTAACATTATAAGCTATTTGTTTTTCACGACGACGATTGGTTTCATCGATAGTAATTTTCATACTATTGGTTATTTTATCTCCATACATGATAGCCATTCCGTTTAAATTACGTGCAGCACGTCCTACAGTCTGCGTTAAAGATCTATGGGAACGTAAGAAGCCTTCTTTGTCAGCGTCCATAATAGCAACCAATGAAACTTCGGGTAAATCCAATCCTTCACGTAATAAATTGACTCCTACTAATACATCAAAACGACCAGCACGTAAATCTTGCATAATTTCAACACGTTCTAAGGTATCCACATCAGAATGAATATAACGCGTACGTATTTGAAGTTTAGTGAAATATTTCGTTACTTCTTCGGCCATACGCTTTGTTAGGGTGGTAACTAAAATACGTTCATCTTCTTCGACACGTTTTTGAATCTCTTCAATTAAATCATCTATTTGATTTTCAGTGGGGCGTACTTCTATAATAGGGTCTAATAAACCAGTTGGACGAATCACTTGTTCAACAAAAACACCATCTGATTTTTCTAATTCATAATCAGCGGGTGTAGCACTTATATAAAGAACTTGATTTTGTAATTGCGTAAATTCTTCAAATTTTAAGGGTCTATTGTCCATAGCAGAAGGTAGTCGGAAACCATATTCTACTAAGTTTTGTTTTCGAGAATGGTCTCCTCCATACATAGCATGGACTTGTGGAACGGTAACATGGCTCTCATCAATAACCATAAGGTAATCATCTGGAAAATAATCAAGTAAACAGAAAGGGCGTGAACCGGGGTTCCTTCCATCTAAGTACCGAGAATAATTTTCAATACCAGAACAATATCCTAATTCCCGAATCATTTCTAAATCAAATTCGGTTCGTTCTAAAATACGTTTAGCCTCAAGGTTTTTTCCTTGTTCTTTGAAAAAATCAACTTGCTTTAATAGATCATCTTGAATATTTTTTATGGCATTTTGTAAGATGTCCTGTGAAGTCACAAATAGGTTTGCAGGATAAATATTGATTTCAGAATAATTTTCTATTATAGTTCCTGTTGGAACATCAAATGTTTCAATTTGCTCAATTTCATCATCAAAAAAATGAATGCGTACAGCATAGTCTGAATAAGCAGGGAAAATGTCAATTACATCTCCTCGAACTCGAAAATTTCCTCTTAGAAAATCGGCATCAGAACGAGAATATAAACTAGTGACAAATTGGTTTAATAAATTATTACGTGTTATGGTTTGCCCTTCTTGAATGTGAATGACACTTTTATTAAACTCTACAGGGTTCCCTATACCATATAGACATGAAACAGATGCTACCACTAAAACATCCCGACGTCCCGAAAGGAGGGAAGAAGTAGCACTTAAACGTAGTTTTTCTATTTCATCATTAATAGATAAGTCTTTTTCGATATAGGTATTTGAATGTGCTATATACGCTTCAGGTTGGTAATAATCATAATAGGATACAAAGTATTCTACTGCATTTTCAGGAAAGAAATTTTTAAACTCATTGTATAATTGAGCAGCTAATGTTTTATTATGGGCAAGAACTAACGTAGGACGTTGCACTTTTTCAATAACATTGGCTACTGTAAATGTTTTACCAGAACCGGTAACACCTAGTAAAACTTGATCTTCATCACCATTTTCAATACCTGTTACTAATTGCTTAATTGCTTCAGGTTGATCACCAGTAGGTTGAAATTCTGAGTGGAGTTTAAATTTCATCTAAATATAAAATTGATTATTTCGCAACATCAAATTTAGCTTTTTTATTTTTAATTTTTTTATTACGAATTTGCTTTAAAGTATTTTTCATTTTAGAACGGGTAATCGCAACATAAGAAAAATAATCACGAACATCGATTTGGCCAATATCATTTTTATCTAAATCGGTTTGATGACTAAGAAAACCTAAAATATCACCTTTATTGACTTTGTCTTTTTTCCCCTTCCCAATGTATAGCGTTTCAAAATGAGGGTTTGTAATGAATTCGATATTTTTTGCAGGATGATATAAAGTAATGTTTTCTTTAATATATTCAGGAAGTGTATCATCCGGGTTTAAAAGTAAGAAAATAGTTCCTGTTTCATTTACTCGAGCTGTTCGACCATTACGGTGAATAAAAGCATCTTCTGATACAGGAAGATGATAATGTATGATATTTTGAATCATGGAAATATCAATTCCTCTAGCAGCTAAGTCAGTTGTAATTAAAAGATTACAGCTTTTATTTCGATATTTAATTAAAGTACGTTCTCTTTCTTTTTGATCTAAACCTCCATGGAAGATATCATGAACAATACCTTCTTTTTTTAGCATATAACTAATGCGTTCGACAGGTTCACGATGGTTGCAAAAAACAAGTGTTGGTTCGTTACCTAAATCATATAGAAGTTGTTTTAAGTCAACTAATTTATCACGATCTTCAATAACAACTTTTTTGAATTGCAACCTTTTTTCTAGGGTTGTACTTTCTAAAAAATTAATTTCATGTTTCTTGTTAAATTGAATGAAATTAGGAAATTCAATAGCTTGTGTAGCCGAAGTAAAAAGTTGTTTCTTATTTTTAGGTAATTGATTTAAAATGAATTGAATATCTTTCTCAAAACCAAATTCTAATGTTTTATCGAATTCATCTAAAACTACGTTTTTTACATGCTTTAAATTGAGACGATTATGTTCGATATGATCAACAATTCTTCCTGGAGTACCAATTAATAGGGAAGGTTGAACACTTAAATCATTTCTCTCAATCCATATTTTATGTCCTCCGTAAACACAATTGGTTTTAAAACCTGTTTTCATTGTTTTAACAACCGATTCTATTTGTAATGCTAATTCACGAGTAGGAGCAATAATCAGAGTTTGAATTCCTTTTAAGGCTGGATCTAGATCTAAAACAAGCGGTAGTAAAAAACTAAGTGTTTTCCCTGATCCAGTTGGTGATAAGATGACAAAATCAGTATATGAATCATAGCAATCTAAAACAGCTTGTTGAAGAGGATTTAACTCTTTAATTTCTAGATTTAGAAGGAATGATGTTATTTTTTGTTGATTTGACATAGTGATTTCATTCTTCATCCCCAAAATCGTGCTTTCGTATCATAGTACGAAGATTCTTTTTATAATCTTCTTCTAACCATTCTAAAAAGTTACGTGTACTTTTACTAATACAATAAGAGTATTGTTTAATTCGATCTTTTATATCATCATCTAATAACTTTGCTAAATGGATAGCATCGTACATATCTTCACTATTTTCAATACAAATTTTAGTGTGTTGCTCTAATGATTGTTTTAAAACCAAATTTGATTTTAAATGTTTTGCAGCAACTTCTTTATAGGCTGTTTTTATATCAAATGATACATCTTCAGAATTTTTGAATTGTTCACGAATTTCATCAGGCATTTGGTATCGAAACTGTCGTTCTATGGCTTCGTCACTGGTTAGATTTTCTAAGAAATAATTAGGAGATCTGAAAATTTTATACCAGTTAATAGGGTTACTCCATAAACCAAAACGAGCAGCATTGTTCCCTAAATCAATTACATTAAATTCTTTTTTATTCCCCATAATTCGAGATCCACGACCAATCATTTGAAAATAGAGTGTCAATGATTTTGTAGCGCGGTTAATAATAATCGTTTCAACAGTAGGTTCGTCAAATCCTGTTGTCAAAATACTTACAGAAGTTAAAATAGCATTGGGAGTATTTTTAAACCAAGTTAATATTTCTTTACGTTCTTGAGCAGTATTCGTATTATCTAAATGTCGAATATCATATCCAGCATCTCGAAAAGTATGATAAACATAAATGGACGTATTAATTCCATTATTAAAAATTAATGTTTTTTTACCTTTTGATTTTGCTTCATAAGCATGCAGTAATTTTTCTTGCATGGTATGATTGGTATATAAAGCTTCTGAAGATTTCACTGTATAATCACCATTAATTCCAACCTGTAATGATCCTAATCCTACATTAAAAGAATACGTAGTGGCTTTTGCTAAGAAACCTTTTTCAATTAAAGTTGCTATATCTTCTCCTACAATTAATTCTTTGTAATTTTCATTCATAGGAAGTTTAATGTTAGAACTCAAAGGGGTAGCGGTAACACCTAAAATAAAACAATCTTCAAAATATTTAAAAAGTTTGGTAAAAGAATTATAATGTGCTTCATCAATAATGACTAAACCAATATTTTCTAAGTCTAATAAATCATCGCTTAATCGATTATTTAATGTTTCAACCATCGCTACAAAACAGTTGTAATGGCCCTGATCTTCTAATTGTTTAACATCACTATTAATAATTTTATTGGTTACACCAAACTCCGATAACATTTTTGAAGTTTGTCCACATAATTCAATTCGATGTGTTAAAATCAATACTTTCTTAGTGTTTTTTTCTAGATATCGACGAACAATTTCTGAAAAAATAACCGTTTTCCCTCCACCAGTTGGTAGTTGAAATAATAAGTTATAGCGTTCTTTATACTGATCTAAGCGCTCAAAAATTTCTTCAATCGCTTTTTCTTGATAGTCATAAAGTGTTTTTCTTGATGTAATAGTTGACAATGTTACTCTATTTTTTTTAATTTTTTTACAGGATCTAATAAGGTTTCTAACCCATTTAATCGAATTTCATACATCGTTGCCATTAAATTACCTAATTTCCCTTTTGGGAAACCTTTAGAATGATACCAAACTAAATAATGCTCAGGTAAATCACAAATTAGAGTCCCCTTATATTTACCAAAAGGCATTTTATATGTTACCAATTCTTTTAAGTATTCCTGGTAATTTAATCGATGCATCTTACAAAAATAGTAATTTTCTACCTTTATAAAGAATCTTTTACGCTATAATATTCAATTTTATAGATTATCTTTGTTTAAATTAAAGAAAAATTAAATGAATTTACCTAAATTTTTATTAGCTGACAATGCTGCATTAAAAGATGATATTTTTGTTTTGCATACAGATTATCCTCGATTTTTAATCAATTTAGCTACTGATGAAGTAGAATGGTTTGATGATTTAGAAGGAGAGGAAGAAGATTTAACAGTAGAAGTTTCTTCTTTATTAGATCAAGCAGGAGAATTTTATGAAAAAGAAATGGAAGCTTATGCTGAAGATGAAAATTTTTAATAAAAGTTTTCATTAACGTGAATTTATTCAATATATTTGAAATCTAAATAAGAAATACAATGGAAAAATTTTTCGGATTTATGTTATTTTTAACCATGGCTATGTGTGGTTTTTGGTTATTAACTTTTTTAGTTAGCTTTTTACCTGCATGGTTAACAGGTCAAGTTGGAGAACGATTTGATAAACTAAATAAAGGGAAAAGAGCAGAAGCTTATCAAGAACCTTTAGAAGTATTGTATAAAAAAGAGAATTAAATTTTATATTATATAATGTAAATTAAACGTCCCGAAATGAATTCGGGACGTTTTTTGTATCAATCAATTAAAAAATAGTGACAAATGTCGTTTTTTTAACGATATATTTCGTATATTTGTAAATAATAATAAGAAGAGAAAGGATGAGGAACTTAAAATTGAATGATACAATTATTAACTATAGTGCGATTGATGATCGAGATATTTTGACATTAGTTGATGCTGTTCGTGCAGGTCTAAAATATTCTTTTTTTGATTCTTTAATCCAAAATTTTCCTTTTTCATTAAACGAATGGAGTCATTATTTACATCTTTCACCTCGTTCTATGCAACGTTATAAAAAAGATAAAAAAGCATTTGACCCTATTCATTCTGAAAAAATATTACAAATAACATTACTTTATAAAAAAGGAGAAGATGTTTTTGGTTCGAAAGAAGCTTTTAATACATGGTTGGAATTAGAAAATGTAGCTTTAGGAGGAAGAAAACCTAAAAATCTTTTAGACAATACATTTGGGATACAATTATTAAAAGATGAGTTAACTCGTATAGAATACGGAGTATTGGTTTAAATGGAAGTCTTTCGATTAAGCAAAAAACAATTTGCAAGAGATTTAAGTGGTAGAGGAGCAGAATTAGCCGGAGGACGTTGGAATAGTAAAGGTGTTCCTGTTTTGTATACTGCTCAGTCTAGAGCGCTTTGTACAGCTGAATTAGCAGTGCATTTACCTTTACAAATTGTTCCTAAAGATTATCAATTAATTACTATCACTATTCCAGATGATACTCCTTTTTTTCAACCTAAAAGACTTCCAAGAGATTGGAATAGCTTACCGCATTCAGATTCAACACAAAAAATAGGAGATCAATTTATTACTAAAAATCAATTTTTAATGATGAAAGTTCCTTCAGTAGTAGTACAGGGAGACTTTAATTATGTAATTAATCCGTTTCACTCGTTATTTTCAAACGTGAAAATTAAAAAAGTAGAATCATATCGATTTGATAAAAGATTTTTTATAAAATAAGTTATTGAATCAAATAAATGTTTACATTTACCAATAAATCAATAGATATAATGTTACAAAACAACGTCTATATTACGAAGTCGAATAAGCAGATTAAATTAATCCGCTGGTATTTCTATTGATGTGTATTGAATAAAATTAAAATAGAATATAAAGTCCAGTTGTTTTACAACTGGACTTTTTTTATGATGAAATTTCACTTTTTAATAATTAAAGATGATTAGATTATTAACCGATTATAAAAAATCCTTTTCAGGGTTATCTAGAGAAGTATGGTGGTTAGCATTTATTACTTTTATTAACCGTGCAGGAACGATGGTAATACCTTTTTTATCACTGTATTTAACGAATGATTTGAATTATACGTTAGATGAAGTAGGATGGATTATGGTATGCTTTGGAATAGGAGCCTCTTGTGGTGCTTGGTTAGGAGGTAAATTAACCGATTTATTTGGTTTTTATAGTGTTATGTTTGGTAGTTTATTTTTATCAGGCTTTATTTTTATTGGATTACAATTTTTAGAGGAATTTTGGGAATTATGCTTTGGTTTTTTCTTTTTAACTGTTGTAGCTGATATGTTTAGACCTGCAACATTTGTAGCTTTATCAACTTATAGTAAACCTGAAAATAGAACACGTTCTCTAACTTTGGTTCGGTTAGCTATTAATTTAGGATTTTCAATGGGACCTGCTCTTGGAGGAATTATAATAGCAGGATTGGATTATACAGGTTTATTTTGGGTGGATGGAATAACATGTATTTTGGCTAGTTTTCTTTTGATTTATTTATTAGATCGAAGGAGAGCTAAAAAATCCCATTTAGAAGAAAAAAATAGGTCAGGAGTTAAAGTATCTGCATATAAAGATCCTTTGTATTTATTATTTTTAACAGCCATTTTTTTAGTAAGTTTTGTTTTTATGCAATATTTTTCAACTATGCCTTTGTTTTATAAAAATGTAGCAGGATTATCAGAAAAGGAGATAGGATATATATTAGGGCTAAATGGTTTTTTAATTTTTGTATTAGAAATGCCTTTAATTAAATATTTTGAACAAGACCGCTTTAGTAAAATAAAAATCATAATAGTGAGTGCTTTAGCTATAGGTTTTAGTGTGTTAATTGTCTCTTTTTCCAGTTGGATAGGTGTTTTATTAATAGGGATGATTTTAATGTCAGTAGGAGAGATGTTAAACTTTCCTTTTTCAAATTCACTTGCTATGAATCGTTCAAAAAGAGGAAAGCAAGGAGAATATATGGGATTGTATACCTTAGCTTATTCATTATCGCATATTTTTAGTCATAAAGTAGGAATGACTATGATAGAAAAATTAGGCTATAATATAACATGGTATACTATGTTTGGTATTATTTTAATAGCATGTTTATTATTTTATAGAGTTTTGGTCTTAGCAAAAAGAACATAAAAAAAGTCCCGAAATAGTTCGGGACTTTTTTGTATATCGAAAATGTTTAATCCATTTCAAATCCTCCGTAGATTTTTCTACCATATTTGTCTAGGAAAACTAAACTTACTTCTCCTTTATAACCTTTTAGTATTTTGTCAACATCTTTTGGAGTAGATACTTTTTTCTGATTGATAGCTAAAATAACACATCCTGTTGTTAAACCTTGAACTTGATTAATTTTACCATTATTCAATTTTGTAACTTGAACACCAAAGTCAATTCCGTAACGTTTTCTGAATTTTTCAGGAGCTTCTGCTAGTTCAGCACCTAAAACTTCTGATACCGTTAACTCATCTTTACTTCTTAGTTTGGCTACTCCATGCTTATCTCTTAAAACAACATTGTATACTTTTTCTTTACCATCACGATCGATTGTAATTTTTACAGTATCACCAGGATGTTTTGAATTTAAATATCCTATTAAAGAAGCATTGTTTGTTATTTTTTGATTATCAATTTGTTTAATAATATCACCTTTTTCTAATCCAGCTTCAATTGCAGCACCATTTTCATCCATATTATAGATTAAAACACCTTTTTGAACTTCAATATTTTTATTTTCTGCTTTGTTATATTTCTTTACAAGATTTTCATCAGAAAGATCTACTGGGTTAATACCAATTAAACCACGTTGGACAAAACCATACTTTTTAATATCTTCTACAATTTTTTTAACCATATTGGTTGGAACTGCAAAACCATAACCAATATAACTTCCTGTACGAGAACTAATAGCAGAGTTAATTCCAACTAAATCTCCATCAGTATTTACTAATGCACCTCCTGAATTTCCAGGATTGATAGCTGCATCTGTTTGAATAAAAGACTCAACTGGGTTTAAATTTAAACTACGTCCTACAGCACTTACAATACCTGCTGTAACAGTTGAATTTAAACTATAAGGATTCCCTACTGCTAATACCCATTCACCAACTTTTAAATTATCTGAGTTTGAGAAAGGTAAAAACGGTAAAGCTTTTTCATCGATTTTTAATAAAGCAATATCTGAGCTTGGATCTGTTCCTACCAAAGTAGCATCATAAGATCGTTGATCATTTAATGTAACTTCAATTCGATCTGCTTTATCGATCACGTGATTATTGGTAACAATATAACCATCAGCTGAGATGATAACTCCTGAACCATGTCCCATTTTAGTAGGTTCACCACTTTGTGGTTGCTGTTGTTGACGACCTCCTCCAAAGAAAAAGTCAAAAGGATCCATATATTGTTGTTTCTGCCTATTGGAATAATTCTTTACGTTCACTACAGCATTAACTGTTTTTGCTGCTGCTTTAGTAAAATCTGAAGGATTATTTGAAGTAGTGGGAGCACCAAAGATGTTAGGTAAATCATAACTTGCATTGGTTGTAACAAGCTCGGTCTCCGTTTTTTCAATAGACTGATTTTGGGGTTGTTCTTCTAAGAAACCTTTATAAGCTCCAAGTGTAATTCCGGCACTTAAAACTCCTACTGCTGTGTATCCTAGTATTTTTTTCATTTATCTATGATTCTTTTAATTTACATTTTAACATTTAGTATAAAAACAAAAACAATGCCCAAATATTGCATCAATTTTTCGTTTAACCCGTTTTTAACATTTTTTAAGAATATGTTAAAACTATTTATTGACGTATATTTGCGATATAAAATTAAGATAAAGTATCCATAAAGTGAAATTTTCTATTTATAAATATCAAGGAACAGGGAATGATTTTGTGATCATAGATGATCGAAAGAAAAATTTTCCCGTTGATAAAAAGTTAATTGAAAACCTTTGCAATAGACGTTTTGGAATAGGAGCAGATGGTTTGATGCTCTTACAAGATGATGAAAAATCAGATTTTCATATGTACTATTTTAATTCAGATGGAAATGAAAGTACGATGTGTGGAAATGGGGGTAGGAGTTTAGTACGTTTTGCTCATGATTTGAACGTAATTTCAAATAAAACTTCTTTTAATGCGATTGATGGATTGCATGACGCAACCATTTTTCCTGACAAAATTGCATTAGGAATGACACAAGTTGAAAAAATAGAAGAATTTGAGGATCATTATTTTCTTAATACTGGATCTCCTCATCATGTAGAGTTTGTCAAAAATGTAGAAACATTTGATGTTTTTAACAAAGGTAAACAGATTCGTAATGGGGCTCCTTATTTTAAAGAAGGGACTAATGTTAATTTTATTGAGAAAATAGCCGAGGACACTTTATTTGTCAGAACCTATGAGCGAGGAGTAGAGGATGAAACTTATTCTTGTGGAACTGGAGTTACCGCAGCCGCCATTGCTGCATACAGAAAGGGAATTACAAATAATCATGTCCATATAAAAACTTTAGGAGGGAATTTAGAAGTGTCTTTTAATGAAAAAGATACAGGAATCATAGCTGATATACAATTGATAGGACCTGCAAAATTTGTATTCAAAGGAGAAATAGATACGGATGACTTTAATTTCTAAAAATATTGAACTACGAGCTTTAGAGCCTGAAGATATTTCGATTCTGTACGAATGGGAAAATCAAACAAATTATTGGTTAGATTCTCAAACATTACATCCTTATTCTAAACATTTGTTAAATCAGTATTTAGAAAATGTATCACGTGATATTTTTGAAATGAAACAATTACGATTTGTTATTGTTTTAAAAGAAAAAAATGAAGCGATTGGTTTTGTAGATCTATTTGATTTAGACGTAAAAAACAGTCGAGCTGCGATTGGAATTTTAATAGGAGAGAGTCAAAATAAAAATAAAGGATATGCCTCAGAAGCTATTCAATTAATTGTTGATTATGCCTTTAAAATACTTAATTTAAATCAATTGTATGCTGATGTTATTGAGAGTAATACGATTTCAAAACGTTTATTTGAAAAAAATGGATTTATCAAAACAATGGTTAAAAAGAATTGGGTACAGTTAAACCGTCAATTTTTAGATGTGAGTTTATACCAACTATTTAATAATGATGAAATGTAGTTAGCATTAGTCCAAAATGATAATGGCAAACTCTATTTAATCTTAAAAATAATGAAATAATTAAAAATGAAAAAAGTAATAGGAATAGGAATTTTAGTAATATTGATTGTAGGAGGTGTTTTTGGATATCAATATGCTAAAAAAATATTTTTAGAAAGAACACAAAAAGAAGGCTTTATTTATATTTCATCAAAGGCTTCTTTTAATGATGTAAAAGACCAAATTGCTCCTTTTGTTGAAAATATAGAAGATTTTGAATGGGTCGCAAAACAGAAAAATTATCCGAATGTTATAAAAGGAGGAAAATATAAAATAGAAAAAGGATGGAATAATAATGATTTAGTGAATCATTTACGTTCGGGAAAGCAAGAAGAAGTTAAGGTGCAATTTAATAATGTTGAAACCATTAATGAATTAGCAGGAAAAGTGGCTAAACAGATTGAAACAGATTCAACAGCTATCTTAGATTATATTTCTCAAGCTAATTTTTTGAAAAGTAATGATTTAACAAAGGAAAATGTAAAACAACTATTCTTACCTAATACTTATAATTTTTATTGGAATACTTCTGCTAAACAATTTGTAGATCGTATGGCAAAAGAATATCAAAAATTCTGGACTTCTGAGCGAAAAGCAAAAGCAGATCAAATAGGAATGACTCCTTTACAAATAACATCATTAGCAGCCATTGTAGAAAAAGAAACAGCCAAAAGAGATGAACGTCCAAAGGTGGCAGGGTTGTATTTAAATCGTTTACGAGATAACTGGAAATTACAATCCGATCCAACTGTAATTTATGCTGTTAAACAACGTGTTGGATTTGATACCATAATAAAACGTGTTCTTTTCAAACATTTACGAGAACCATCACCTTATAACACTTACTTAAATTATGGCGTACCTCCAGCTCCCATTAATATTCCTGAACCTAGTTCAATTGATGCTGTTTTAAATGCATCGAAACACGATTATATGTACATGTGTGCGAGTGTTGAAAACTGGGGCTATCATGAGTTTGCTAATTCACTTGCTGCTCATGAAGTAAATCGCAAAAAGTATATTAAATGGTTGAATGAAAACCAGAAATAAAAGAATGTAAATAATTAAATTAATAAGTAATTTATTTAATATTGAAGTATTTTTTAGCTATTAATAGTCCTATAAAAGGAGGTATAGCCATACCAAGGTGAACTAATTCAGCTGTTAAGTGTGGTGCTGCTAATTGTGGAACAAAAGGAGTACCTATCCAAAAAGGGGCATAGTAGCCTATTAAAAGAATAAAACTTATCCACCAAGTAATAGGGGTTCTCCATGATTTCTTTCCAAAGAATAGAATCAAAATGATTGTCATAACCGACAAATCGCCTATTGCTTCTCTAAAAGCATGATACCAAGCATGGTATTTTCCTTTTGTGAATTCTGGTATTAGTGTATAGGATTCATCGTTAATATGAGAGATTGTTTGCCACCAACTTTTTAGCCCTATAATAAACCCGATTACAATTAACACCCTTGCAATATTTAAGCTTGTATCTTTAATTTTATTCATTTTGATTCATCTGAAAGTAACAAACATACAAAAATTATGATTGTAAGAATTTATGAAAGATTAAAAAAATAATAGGTTGTGTTTTTGATAACGATATTAACCTTTGTACTTTTATATCAAATTATAAAAATATGTTAGACGTATTAATCATTGGAGGAGGACCAATAGGAATGGCTTGCGGGATTGAAGCTAAAAAAGCCAAATTGAGTTACAAAATTATTGAAAAAGGAGCATTAGTTAATTCTTTATATAATTATCCAGTGAATATGACATTTTTTTCCAGTTCTGAAAAATTAGAAATTGGAAATGTACCTTTTATGTCTGTAAACAATCGTCCAACTCGTAACGAGTCATTAGAATATTTTCGAAGAGTTCAACAACGTTGGGATTTGAATATTCATCTGTTTGAAAAAGTAGAAAAAGTTATTAAAAAAGAAGATGAAACTTTTATAATTCAAACTTCAAAAGATACATATCAGGCTAAAAATATTGTGATTGCTACCGGCTTTTACGATCGTCCTCATTTATTAAATGTTCCAGGAGAAGATTTAGCTAAAGTGAAACACTATTATGATGATCCCCATTTCTATATTAATCAAAAAGTTGCAGTTATAGGTGCTTCAAATTCAGCTATTGATGCCGCTTTGGAAACCTACCGCAAAGGAGCTGATGTGACTTTAATTATTCGAGAAAAAGAAGTGAGTCATCGTGTAAAATATTGGGTAAGACCTGATATTATTAACCGAATAGAAGAAGGAAGTATTAAGGCTTATTATCAATCTGAAGTAGAAAAAATTACATTAAGAAATATTATCATTAATACCCCTCAAGGAAAAAAAGAATTAGAAAATGATTGGGTATTAGCTATGACAGGTTATGAACCCGATTTTGAGCTTTTAAAAAGTGTAGGTATTCATTTACAAGATGATGGATTAAAAACACCACAATATGATTCTGAAACACAAGAATCAAATGTAAAAGGAATCTTTTTGGCAGGTGTAATCTGTGGTGGGCTTAGAACAAATACATGGTTTATTGAAAATTCTAGAATTCATGCCAATCAAATTATGGGAACTATAAAAGGAGAAAAACTGCAAGTTTAAATTTTTATTCAAAAATCTTTTGTACATAAATCTAATAGTAAATGATGGATAAGTTATCATTTTAACTTGTCCCCAACCATTTAAATAGTTTTTTTTTGGGCTATAAAAATAGATCAAATGAAAAATTATTATGCTGTGGCTTTATGTGTGATTGCATCTATAGCCATAAATGGACAATTTAGAAACGAACGCTCCTTTAAAATTAACAATGGTAAAAATGATATTGAAGAAAGGACTGAAACAGGTAAAATATCAACTAGTAGTAGTGATTTAGAGATTAGTGGAATTGATGGTTCGAAACTTCAAAAAGTAGGCTTACGATTTGATAGAATTGATTTACCTAATGATACTGAAATAGTAGAAGCGTATATCCAATTTACATCAGATGATACATCAGATGAACAAGAATTAATAAAAATAAAAATTGAGAAGGGAAAATCAGCACCTTTTCAGTCTAGTCCTTATAATTTGACCCAAAGAAGCTTTTTTGAAGAAACTGTATTATGGGATATTCCTCCAATAGATAAAAAAGACCAACGAACTCGTATTGAACGAACTCCCAATATTGCTTCTTTATTACAGCAAGCAATTCAAGACAATGATTATAATAATGCTTTTGTTTTTATCATTGATGGAGATAAAAAAGAATCAATTACGATGAAGAGTAGCGATTCAGGTCAAAAGAATGCTCCAGAATTAATAATTATCTATAATAGTAATATGGTATCAAATAGTTATTATATTGAAGATGAAGACAATGATGCTGAAGAAGAGATAGAATCAGGTTCTGTAGATTTATCAAGTAGTGATCTAGAGTTAGGAGGGATTGATGATGACACTTCTCAAATAGTAGGACTAAGATTTAAAAATGTAAAAATTCCAGCAAATGCTAATGTTAAGGAAGCTTATATACAATTTACTTCTAAAAAAGAATCTGAAGAAGGAGCTGTGAAGCTATATACTGAGATAGGAGATGGGAAAAAATTTACTGAAGAAGATTATTCTATTTCTACAAGACAAAAATCTTCATTATCTGTAAATTGGAAATTTAAACTTTTCGATGAAGATCATCATACTTTAAATGAACGAACGCCTAACCTTAGAGAGATTATTAATGAAACGAGGTTAAGAGGATGGGAAAATGAAGATGACTTAGTTTTTATTATTGAAGGAAATCAACAAAATGCTTTAAATATGTATAGTGGAGGGCACGATAGTCATAAAGTGCCTGAGCTTATCATTATATATGATGAAGATCAAACAACCCCTTGGATTGAAGGAATAGAAAGTGAACTTTCAAAAATTGAAAAGTTATATATTAATGAAGTAGCTGCAAATGAAACAAAATTAATCAATAGTGATTGGATAGAACTTTATAATGCTCATGATTACCCTATTTTAATAAAAGAAGGTATTTTCCTTTCAAATACAAAAAAACAATTAGAACAATTTGAATTAAAAAATATTTTTATTCCTGCTAAAAGTTTTGAAATTTTATATGCAGATAATGATCCTGAAAAAGGAAATCATCATCTTAATTTTAAATTAAAGAAAAGTGGTGGAGATTTATATTTGACAAAAAATAATAATACAGATAAATTAAATGAATTAAGCTCTATAGAATACGGCTACACATCATATAATCAAACTTATGGAAATAAAAATAATGTTTCGGGTATAGTTGAAACTTATTTAGAAGGAGGAACACCCTATGAGTCAAATGAAGAAAGTATTCGTAAATTATCTTTAAGTGCTTCAAAAGTTAGAGGAATTTATAATAGCCCTTTTGAATTAATATTAAAAACATCACAAGAAAATAAAATAATATATACTTTAGATGGTAGTTACCCTTCTAATGAAAACGGGCATATATATTCAGAACCCTTATTAATTGATCAAACTACAGTTGTAAAAGCCTTAGCAATAACAAACGATGGTAAGTCAGAACTATTAACTCATACTTATATTATTTCTAAAAATAATGAAGAATTTAAATATGAAGAATTATTTAATAATAGATATTATTTAGAGGCTTTAAATGAACTTCCAATTGTTTCAATATCTAAAGATAATGATGATTTGGAAGGTGATGAAGAACCTACAACATTTGAATATTTTAATGGAGAAGAAATGGATGATGGTATTTCAATAGAAGCAGGAATAAAGAAATTTGGAGCATTTTCATACCATTATGATAAGAACAATATACGGTTCTATTTTAGAAAAAAGTATGCAGGAAAGCTTAATTATGATATTTTTAAAGAATATAAATCTGCGCACAAACCAACTAAAAAATTTAGTCGTTTAGAACTAAAAATAGGGGAAGATGGAGTTTTAAACAATGATTTTGATTTTGGCTGGTTACGCTTTTCTGACTATTTATTACATAATGCTATGTTGGATATGGGACATCAAGATGTAAAAACACAATTTGTTCATGTATTTATTAATGGAAAATATTATGGTATAGAAACGTTACGTGAAACTTTTGATGAAAATTTTGCTGAATCTTATATAGGTGGAGATGAAGATGATTATGTTCGACTAGATAATAGAGATAGTAAATGGAGAAGTGGAGAGGTAGAAAAATCTCAATATGAAGAACAATGGGAGGAAATAAAGGATGATCCAATTCGTTACGATTATCAAGCAATTAAAGAGCGTGTAGATATGCCGCGTTATATCGATATGATGTTATTGTATTTAAGCACTGATATTGAATATGAAGCTAGAGGATTAATGAATATCTATGAACAAGAAACCATTAAATTTAATTTAAATGATAGTGATGGTTTATTATGGCATGATAATGGTTGGAAATATGAATCTCATTGGGGAAGCCGTTTAGAAGGACCTGGATATATTTTTGGTAATATGAAAGATTCTGAAAATTTAGAATTTTATACTCATGTTAAAGATGCAGTTTATAAACATTTAAGAAAAGAGGATGGTATTTTAACTACCGACTATTTTGAACAAATGATTCGAAAAGCTGAAAGTAAATTAAGTAATTCGTATATATTAGATGTTGCACGCTGGGGTTTTAGAGAAGATTTGACTGATAAATGGCATGAGGAGATTAATCGAATTATTAGATTTCTACCAACCCGATTTGATGATGTAATTAATCGGTTTGATGAAATTAGAATGAATCATACATTAAATGAAGTTATTATATCAAAAAATAATCAAAATGATAATATTATTATTTTAGAAAATAATGATCCTTCTTCTAAAATTTATTTTACTTTAGATGGAACAGATCCTATGGGAAATGATGGTGTTATTCGAGAAGAAGCAATTGAATATAATTCAGATTTAAATAGGTACAAAATTGATCAATCTGGAAGTTATACTGTTTTTGCACGATCATATAAACCAAATAATTGGGGTCCCATTGCTATAGAAAGTATAGATATATATCAGGAGAAGAAAAAAGATAATTATAGTTTAGATTTTAGTTCATCAAAAATTGAAATAAATAATAAGGTTTATCCTAATCCATTTAATGATGAAGTACATATATTATTTAAAGAAGAAGTATATAACGATCCTATAGTCATTCAAATAATTAATATGAAAGGAAGAACGGTATATAGCAAATCATTACATAAAATTAAAAAGAATGAATCCATAAGGATTAATACAGCTCATTTAATATCAGGTTACTATTTCATCAAAATAGCAACTTCAAAAGGTTACACAACCCAAAAGATTAACAAACTATAAATGGGGGGAGAAGCTAAAATCTAAAAAGTCTTATAATATTTTGTTATAAGATATAAACATTTTGTATTTTAATAAGTTATAAGTAGGTCTTAATTTTGAATGTTATTTTAATTTAAAACCAAATAATGATGAAAAAAATATTAATGCCTGTTGATTTTAGTATTAGTCTTGATATAGACTTTTTAAAAGTTTTTTTTAGTGAAAACGTGAAATTTTACTTTCTTCACGTAAATGATTTAGAAATGGTTGATCATGATTATGTTAAGGAATCTAGTGAAAATGAGTTTAAGAAATTAATTGAACCCTTTTCAAAATTAAGTATTCCTTACGAGTCAGAAGTAATAGATAGAAAAGAGTCTACTGTCTCTAAAACGATTTTAGTGAAAGCAAAAGAATTAGGTGTTGATATGGTACTTATTAATTCTCACGGACATGGTGTATTTTATGAAGCTATAGTGGGAAGCGTTACTCATGATGTCTTAAAGGAATCAAACATTCCCGTATTAATTATGCCAGATACGAGAAAATAAAAAGGACAGCTAGTAAATATTATATTTATTAGCTGTTTATGTACTTAGATCATTTAATTCTACTGATTATATAAATTCATTATAGTAAATGGGAAAGGAGTCCAAAATGTATGTTTTAATTGAGCTTCTTTCATTATACGGTTTGTCCAAGAGTTACAAGTGTTGAATGCATGATAATTACCTTTTGCTCGGTAAAAATTATCATAAGTCGAATAGCCTTTATTTCTATAAATAATAGGCTTATTTTCTTCCAATTGAAAAGAGTTTTTAATATTTTTAACTAATAATTGATAGCTTAAGTTAGATAGCATAATTTTTTTTGTATTTTCATCTTCAAGAGGTTTAGATATAAAAGTAACATGCATAGCAGAATTAGTAGGTAATAGGGTTGAAGCTATAGCCACTTTTAAGGTTAAGTCTTTCCATTCAGGTACATTCATATAAAAATCTTCATCTCCCCAGCCTATCATAATAAATTTTTGATTCTTATAATCTTTAAAATCTTTAATGTTAATAAAATCATTAAATTCTTTATAAGGAATAATAAAAGAAGTATGGACTCCATTTGAAGTTATATAAATCTCATGAAAAGGTTTTTGAGGAGAATTATGAATGATTTTCTCAGAATAAACAATTTGAGAACAAATAAACGCGATAATAAGGTAAACTACAATAATACTGAAAAGTAATATTACTCCTTTATAAAGTGTTTTTAAAAACCTTTTTATAAAATATTTAAAAGTATATTTATTATTAGAATCCACCATTAGACTGATTTAAAATCAGTGGGTTATCATCTTCATATTTAATATCTTGAAGCATATTAGCCTTTAAACCAATAAATAAATTCCATGTTTGATTGGTTCCCGTAGGTACCCAACCAAATGTCATATTGAAACTTCTTAAATCTCGTGTTAGATTTAAACGTAATGCTGCAAATTCTCCTGAAGTAAAATCATAACTTGTATTGTAACCAATTTTCCAATATGGAGCAGGTTCAATAGAACCGTTTATATTAACCGAAGTAAAATTTTGAGTAGTTAAAAATTGTCGTGTAGTTCGATGACTAAAACTTAGTCCTAATGACCATGGAATTGTAAAACGAGCATAGCCGTCTTTATCATATTCGTAAACATCATAACGAACAGCTCCACGATAAGGGTAATCGGATTTTTTATTTTTAGAATTTCGTTCAGATTTTGACTTAAAGGTATCGTTATTAAACGTATATTGGGTTGCAATACCCCAGTTTACTAAACGAGGACTTATTTTGTCGATAACATGATAACTACCATTAAAATCTCCATTTGAATCTAATGTCGGAGCAAAATCATAAGGATCCCAAGTAGCATTAAAATTAACACTAACCTTATCGTTAAATAATTTTGTAGATCCAGTCATAGTTAAATCAGACCATTGAAGAGAGTCAGCTGCCATATTGTAACTGGTTGACATATTGACATAATCAAATATTTTAATTTTTCTATAGCCTACAGAATCATTTTTATTATCACGAACTTTTGCTTCTAAATTATGTCGTAAACTTAAACCAACCGAACTACTGAGTCCTCTTCCTGGTGCTCCATAAATACCTCCATC
Organism: Flavobacteriaceae bacterium UJ101; assembly: GCA_001880285.1. Lineage (NCBI taxonomy): Bacteria > Pseudomonadati > Bacteroidota > Flavobacteriia > Flavobacteriales > Flavobacteriaceae > Flavobacteriaceae bacterium UJ101. Next base: position 3,020,109 of record CP016269.1, read on the forward strand.
AAAAGGAGAATAAATATTTAAATTACCATTTTCATCACGATAGGTGTCATAATAACCCCATGAAGGTGCTGAAAAATCAGGTGTAAAAGAGTAGGAAATACTTGGTGTCATAACGTGGCGGATAGCCTTGATCATCGGATCGTCATTATTTTTATCAAAACGAAATGTTTTGTATAAATTAGTTGATACACTAGAAGAAAAATTAAAAGTTCTATACGTTTTGAAACCATTCACTGTAGTATCTTCAACAGCATCTGTATCTGGATTATAGGCTCGATTAATCGTTTCCAAATACCAAACATCTCTATAACTACCTGATAAGTTAAAATTAAAATATTTAGCCAAAGTAACACCTGTATTGGCTGATAATTGATGTTGAAAACCATTTTGTAGACTATCCCACATTTCTTGTTTAAATAAATTATCATCTAATACTTGTACTTTATTTTCAAAATCAAAAGAGTAATCAACCCCTATGTTTTGTAATAATCCTTTTTTACTACCTACTTTGGGTGCAAATGGGTATTGACGATCCATTTGAACATTAAATCTAGGTAAAGTCAAATTCACTAAATTGGTTTGTGAGTTTTGAGAGTGTGCTGCTGATAAAGACATCGTAAAAGGAAGCTTATCAAAAGTTTTAGTTAAGTTTATAGATGATGATATTGTGTTTGTTAAATTATTTCCATTAATATAATTTCCCGAGTTTAGGGTTGTATTAAAATAATTAGTAGAAGCATAATTTACATTGGCTGATAAACGTAAATTAGGATTTGATTTAGGGTCTTGTGTGTGACGCCAATTTATTCGAATTAAATTTTGTTCAGAATAATCACTTAGTCCCTTTGTACCTTCTTTTCGTATCTCATAATCAAAGCCAAAACCACCACTAAATTTATAACGTTTTTTATAATTTGATAAGATATGCGTACTCCAACTTCCTTTTGTATATACGTCAAAAGTTGTTTTTAAGTCAACGTAATCTCCAAAAGGAACATAAAATCCCATATTCTCTAAATAGAATCCCTGATTACTATTTTCTCCAAATGAAGGAATTATAAGTCCTGCACGTGATTTCTCTCCACCAATAGGAAAAATCCCCCATGGTAAAATTAAAGGGGTAGGAACCCCATGAATATATGCTTGAGCAGGAGATGTTACAACTATTTTTTCATTTTTAAATTTTGCTTTATTGGCAACAATATAAAAATCAGGATCATCTGTTTTTCCTCCAGTAAATTCGGGGTCAGGGGTATAAAAAATACCACCTGCATATAAAACGGAATCATTAATTTTCTTTACTTTATCAGCGACCATCATTCCATCTGGTATACCATCTTCAATACGTACATTAGTTGCTATTCCGACACCTGTTTTAATATTGTATTGAAAAGTTTCATATTGCATTTCTTGATTAGCTTGTTTGAAAATGGTTTTATTTTTACATTTCCCTAAACTATCACGCTTACATTGAGCAGAAATGATTTCCGTATTCCAGTCAATTTCAATGTAATCAGCTGTTAATTCAATATCTGTATATTTAACAACGGCATCATCAATTAAATAAGACTTTTTTTCCTTTAATTTAGAAATTTGATCTTTAGAATCATAGTACAAAAAATCTTCTAATTTACCTTTCGGTCTTTTTACTGTTACGGTATCTATTTGAATAGTATCCTGAATTGTGGTATCATTTTTGGGATCTAGATAAATAGTATCATTTTCTTGAGTATAGAATATACTTATAAAAGAAAAAGTAAAAATTAATGTTAATATATATTTTGTGTAACTTAAAATCAAATTCTAGTTATTATTTTTGTTGGGTAAAAAATTATGCCAAAAATAAACAAAAAATATTCTGAACTATCATTTTAACGCGAATTATCATGAGAAAATTGTCCTTTTTAACCTTTTTTATTATTTTGTTTAGCCTTTCGTTTGCTCAGATTAAACCTTTTGTAGTGGTTATTGATGCAGGGCATGGAGGGCATGATAAAGGGGCTATTGGAAGTACTAAGTATGCGATTTATGAAAAAAACATCACATTAGATGTCTCTAAACGACTAGGGAAATTAATTAAAGATCGTTATGGAAGTAATGTAAAGGTGATCTATACTAGAACATCCGATAAGTTTATTACACTAAAAGGACGTGCTAATATTGCCAATCGTAATCATGCCGATTTGTTTATTTCTATACATTGTAATTCTAATGCTAAAACATCACCTTATGGTTCTGAGACCTATGTTTTAGGGTTACATCGATCAGCGGATAACTTTGAAGTGGCTAAACGTGAAAATTCCGTGATTTTATTAGAAGAAGATTATAAAGTAACATACGAAGGTTTTGATCCTAATTCTCCTGAATCTGTTATTGGATTAACTTTAATGCAAGATGCCCATTTAGATCAAAGTATTGAGTTTGCAGATGATGTTCAGAAACATTTCACAAATATTGGAAGAAAAAATAGAGGAGTGAAACAGGCTGGTTTTTTAGTATTACGTGAAACAGCAATGCCTTCTGTTTTGATTGAAATAGGTTTTGTTTCAAATGCTGCTGAACGTCAATTTATTAATTCCTCTAAAGGGAAAAGCAAGATAGCCAAATCTATTTTTCAATCGTTTGATTCTTATAAAAAGGAATTTGATAAAAAGAATGGTGTTGTTATAGCTTCATCTTCAACTAATACAGCAAATAATAACACTCAAGTCACTTCAAAAGAAGGTATTGTGTATAAAGTTCAGTTAATGTCAAGTAAAAAATGGATTAATAAAAAATCCAGTAATTTTAAAGGGTTACAAGACATTGAGCGTGTACAAAATGATAACGGTATTTACATCTATACCTATGGTAAAACATCAAGTTATTCAGCTATCAAGAAAAAGCAAAAAGAGGCAAGAGGAAAAGGGTATAAGGATTGCTTTATTATTGCATTAAAAAATGGAGAAAGAGTTTCTGTAAAAAGTACGTTATAAAATGAGTTAATGAAAATTAACATTTTTACACTAAATTTACCACTTTAAACGTTTTATATTTATGTCAAAAAATTTAAAAGCAGGGATTATTGCGTTAGTTGCTATAGGATCATTTATTCTTTTAATTAATTTTTTAAAAGGAGAAAATGTATTCAATAGAGGTACAGTTTTATACGCAGTTTATGATGATGTTCATGGATTACAAGAAACAAAGCCTGTAACAATTAATGGAATGAAAGTAGGGCATGTAGATGATATTGATTTTACAGATGATGATACAGGAAACCTTTTGGTACAAATGACCATCAATACTGATTTTGAATTTGATAAAAATACAAAGGCCATTATTCATGAACCTGGTTTGATGTCTGGAGCTGAAATCAAGCTGGAAATGTCACGTAAAGGAACACCTGTAAAAGATGGGGATTATATTATAGGAACAGCTGAATCGGGTATGATGTCTGTCTTAGCTAAAGAAGTAACTCCATTAAAGCAAAAATTAGAGAACGTTTTAGGAAGTGTTGATTCAACTTTAATTATGGTAAGAGGTTTGGCAACACCTGAAAATAAAAAAAGTATTGCCAATTTGGTTACAAACTTAGATAAAACCATTATTTCATTTAATCAAATGGCTCAATCCGTTAACAAAACTGTTTCTAAATTTGATAATACGGCTCAAAGTTTTGATGGGTTAGCCCTTGAAGCAAAGGGTTTAGTTGCAGAAAATCGAACAAAATTAGCCTCAACTTTACATAATTTAGATGCTACTATGAGTAATTTCAACCATGTAGCAGAAGACTTAGACCAAGCAGATTTGGATAAAACTATTGCTAAATTAGACCAATCATTAACTGGTTTGAATGATATTATGGCGGGTATTCAAAAAGGAGAAGGGAGTCTTGGTAAGTTGATGAAAGACGAAGCTGTTTACAATAATTTAGATCATGCAACCAAAGAATTAGAACTACTTTTGCGTGATATGAAAGAGAATCCGAAACGCTACGTACATTTCTCTATTTTTGGTAAGAAGAATAAACCTTACGTTAATGAAGAAATTAAGAATGATTCTAAAGAATAAATTTATTATTCACGCATAACATATTTTTCAAAAAATCTTTATATATTGAGTCAAATTTTGAATTGATATGAAGATTTTCTCTAGTGTATTATTTATTGCGTTATTAATAATAGGTTTTGGTTTCTTTGCTAAAAACATAAAAAAATTAATACGTAACATTCAGTTAGGTAGAGATGTAGATCGTACAGATAATGCTTCTGAACGATGGATGACAATGGCTCGTGTAGCATTAGGTCAAGGTAAAATGACGGTTAGACCTATAGCAGGAATTCTTCATATCATTGTCTACTTAGGTTTTATTATCATTAACATAGAATTACTTGAAATTATCATTGATGGAATTTTTGGAACTCATCGTGTTTTTTCTTTTATGGGAGGTTTTTATGATTTTTTAATTGCTTCTTTTGAATTATTAGCCTTTTTAGTTATTGTTTCCGTTGTCGTTTTCTGGATTCGTAGAAATATTGTAAGAATCAAACGTTTTTGGAATCCTGAGATGGAAGGTTTTCCAAAGAATGATGCCAATTATATATTATATATTGAATTTGTATTGATGGTTTTATTTTTAACCATGAATGCTGCTGATTATAAATTACAATTAATGGGAGAATATCATCAAGCGGGTAGTTTTCCCATCTCACAATATATAGCTCATTTACTTCCTGAAAATAGTACTGTGCTAGTTATTATAGAAAAAGCAGCTTGGTGGTTACATATTGCAGGTATTTTATTTTTCATGAATTATTTATACTATTCTAAACACTTGCATATTTTATTAGCATTTCCGAATACCTATTTCTCAAAATTAGAACCTAAAGGACAATTAACTAACTTAGAATCGGTAACAAAAGAAGTTAAAATGATGATGGACCCTAACGCAGATCCATTTGCCGCAGCTCCTGCAGGAGAAGAGGGAAGTGTACCTGAGAAATTTGGTGCAAGTGATGCTACCGATTTAAATTGGGTACAATTGATGAATGCTTATACTTGTACCGAATGTGGACGTTGTACATCAGTTTGTCCAGCCAATATTACAGGAAAAAAATTATCTCCTCGTAAAATCATGATGGATACACGTGATCGTATTGAAGAAATTGGGAAAAACGTTGATCAAAATGGAGAATTTAAGCCAGATAATAAACAATTATTAGGAGATTATATCTCCCACGAAGAATTATGGGCTTGTACTTCATGTAATGCTTGTGTTGATGCTTGTCCAGTTTTAATTGATCCTTTATCTATTATTGTAGATTTAAGACGATTCCTAGTAATGGAACAATCAGCAGCTCCACAAGAGTTAAATATTATGATGACTAATATTGAAAATAATAGTGCTCCTTGGCAATTTGGACAAGCAGATCGCCTAAATTGGAAGGATGAAGCCTAAAGCATATAAAATTGATAATATAAAAGAGGTTTTATTATAAATTAGATAAAAATAGACTTTTAAAGTGTATTTAAAACACAAAAGTTAACCAAATATGATTATTTAGATAAATTTGAACTCATAAATAATCATCATAAAGTCATAAAAAATGGACACAAACGAAACGGGAAGAGACCTGTTAAAAAGTAAATCAGAAGATGGACAAAACATTAGCCCAGTCTTATCAGAAGGAGTTAAAAATTATTTAATTGATATTGATGGGACCATTGGAGATGACATTCCAAATGAAGAACCAGAACGTATGGCTACGGCTAATTACTATCCTGATGCATTAGAAATTGTAAATAATTGGTATGCAGAAGGACATCAAATCTGTTTTTTTACATCTAGAACAGAAGAACATCGTGATGTTACAGAAAAATGGTTAGCAAAATGTGGATTTAAATATCACAGCCTTTTAATGGGAAAACCAAGAGGCGGAAATTATCACTGGATTGATAATCATATTGTTAAAGCGACACGTTTTCACGGAAAATTCACCAATTTAGTAGAGAAAGAAGTGAAAATCGAAGTCTTTGATGATGGAAGACATGATTAAAAAATAAAAATGAAAATCATGATTTGATTTTCATTGAATAATATAAAATAAACTTATATGAGTAACTTAAATGTTCCAACAATGGCAGAATATATGACGCAAGGAAAATCGCCAGAAGTTCTATTTTGGGTAGGATGTGCAGGAAGTTTTGATGATCGAGCTAAAAAAATCACCAAAGCCTTTGTGAAAATTCTAAATAAAGCTAACGTAGAATTTGCCGTTCTAGGAACAGAAGAAGGATGTACAGGTGATCCCGCAAAACGTGCTGGGAATGAATTTTTATTTCAAATGCAAGCTATGATGAATATTGAAGTCATGAATGCTTATGAAGTTAAAAAAATTGTTACTGCATGTCCACATTGTTTTAATACGATTAAAAATGAATATCCTTCGTTAGGTGGAAAATATGAAGTTATGCATCATACACAATTTATAAACGGGTTATTAAATGACGGTCGTTTGAAAATTGAAGGTGGAAGTTTTAAAGGAAAACGTATTGTATTTCATGATCCTTGTTATTTAGGTCGTGCTAACGATGAATATGAAGCTCCTCGTATCTTAATTCAGAAATTAGATGCTGAATTAGTAGAAATGAAACGATGTAAGTCTAAAGGTCTTTGTTGTGGAGCAGGAGGAGCACAGATGTTCAAAGAACCTGAAAAAGGAGATAAGGATATCAATGTTGAGCGTACAGAAGAAGCTTTAGAACAAAAACCCGGTATTATCGCTACAGGATGCCCATTTTGTAATACCATGATGACAGATGGTGTAAAAGCCAAAGAAAAAGAAAAAGATGTTTCTGTTTTAGATTTAGCTGAACTAATTGCTACAGCGGAAGATTTATAAAATAGAATTAAAAAAAGATAAAAAAGAGGCTCTTATGACTTTTATCATAAAAGCCTTTTTTTGTATATTTACATATGGAAAAAAAAGTATATATACCTGAAAGTAAATATCCTCGAATAGTGGTTGTTGGAGCTGGATTTGCTGGAATTCATTTTATAAAGAAACTTAAAAATAAACCCTATCAAATTGTTTTATTAGATGAAAATAATTTTCATCAATTTCCACCACTTTTTTATCAAGTAGCAACCAGTGGGTTAGAACCTGATTCTATTGTTTTTTCCATTAGAAAAGTTTTTCAGAATTATAAAAACTTTGTTTTTAGAATGGCCAAAGTGAAGCAAATTGTTCAAGAACAAAATTGTTTACACACAGATATTGGGATTATTGATTATGACCATTTAGTTATAGCAACAGGAAGTACCAATAACTTTTATGGTATGAGTGATGTTGAAGAAAATAGTATCGGTTTAAAAACGATTCAAGAGTCATTGGATATTAGAAGTCATATTCTACAAAATTTAGAAAAAGCCGTTAATACAAGTGATTTAGAAGAAAAACAACAGCATTCTACGATTATAATAGTAGGAGGAGGGCCTGCTGGAGTAGAAATGGCCGGTTCAATAGCAGAATTTCATCGCTTTATCTATAAAAAAGATTATCCTGATTTGCATTTAAACCCTTTAAAAATATATTTAATAGAAGCAGGAGGTAAGCTATTATCAGCTATGACGGATAAATCTTCTAAAGATACTTTAAAAGATTTAGAGAAGTTAGATGTGAAGGTACTATTGAATACAGCAGTTGAAAGTTACGATGGAGAAAGGGTAGTACTTTCTGATAAGCAAAATTTTAAAAGTTCTACACTAATTTGGACTGCAGGAGTTAAAGGTCAATTTCCTGAAGGAATACAACCTGATATTGTACAGCGTGGAAATCGTTTAAAAGTAAATGGTTTTAATCGTATAGAAAATACCAAAAATATCTATGCAATTGGAGATGTGGCTTATATGGAAACTGAAACATATCCTAATGGACATCCCATGGTTGCTCCAGCAGCTATTCAACAGGGAGAGCATCTTGCAGACAATTTTTTAAATAATTTTAAGAAAGAATTTAAGTATTTTGATAAAGGTTCTTTAGCTACAATTGGAAAGAAAAAAGCAGTTGCCGATTTAAAGAATATGCACTTTAATGGTTTTTTCGCATGGCTTATATGGTCAACGGTTCATTTAATGTCCATTAGTGGATTTAAAAATAAGTTACGTGTTGGTTTAAATTGGATGAATAGCTATTTTTCTTATGATAAAAATAACCGTTTGATTATTCGTAAATATAAGCGCTAAATAGAGCTTAGTTTCAAAAACATAACATATATCATATAATTGGAAAAATGTATCAATATATTTTTCCTCTATATTATTCTTCTTTTATATTTGTCATTATTTTTATTTAATCTAAATAAATTGTAAATTAAAATAAAACATTATTATGAGGAAAATAATTTATTTCTTTTTGATCGTAACTTTAACTTTTTCATGTAACAAAAATACTTCAGAAAAGGAGGGAAGCACTGAAAAAAAGATAGGAGTATTACTTGTAAATCATGGTTCCGTTTCTAAAAATTGGAGAGAAATGTTGTTAAAAATGGAAACGCAAGTAAAAGATGAAATCTTAGCTAATCCCAAAATAAGCAAGGTAACAACCGCATTTATGGAGTATACAGAACCTTCCATTGCAACTAGAATGAAAGAGTTTGATAAAGAAGGATTTGATGAAGTCATTGTGGTTCCGATCTTTTTAACCGTTAGTTCTCACTATAATCATGATATTCCGGTAATATTGGGTATTAGTGCAGATCCAAAAGCAAAAGATTATATGATCGATAAAGAAAAGATTGAGGTATATAAAGCCAAAGCAAGAGTTAGTATCGCACCACCTTTAGATTATTCTACTATCTTAAAAAAGAATGTTGAAAGAAGGGTTAAAGCCTTAAGTAAAGAAGCAGAAAACGAAGGAGTTTTATTAGTAGCGTATGGTGATAAGCAATACAATCAACAGTGGGAAGAAATGGTAGATGAAATAGGAAAATATTTAAAGATTAAAACAGGGCACGAAAGTATTGCTTATTCATGGTGTGGTCATTTGGTTGGTTATTCTACAGAACCTACTGTAAAAGGAATTGAAGAACTGTTAAAACTAGAAGATAATGTTATTGTAATACCTATTTTAGTAGCCAATGATCCTTATTTTCAAAAAGATATTATTCAAAAAGCAGTAGATGAAATTTCAGGAAATGTTCTGTATAAGCAAGATGCTATTTTACCAGATGAAAATTTAAACAAATGGGTAGTCGATATTACAAATAAAACAGTTGAAAGTTTATAATGAATACGTACCTTTCTTTTATAAGAAACGAGAAAATAAAAATTATAGCAACTTGTATTGTTGCTATAATTTTCACTTATTTTTGGATCAATGGGCCACTTCTTCATACCATAGAAATACTCAGTTTAGAATCCATTGAAACAGAATACTCTAAACCCATAATGGTCGGAAAAGATGGGGTGGATAATAAAACACAATTAACTTCTTTTAATACGATTAAATTAGCTGATAATGAAGTATTTGGGCATGGTTTAATTTTAGATAAAGAAAAAACTCATGGTAATTGGGGATTTACTGCCGATGAGCAAAGTAACCCTGGATTATCTGAAAAACTTCAAAAAGATATAGAAAAACATGCGCTTCTTTTTTCAAGTGAAAATGAATTGGTAAAAATTCATCCGTCAATGTCTATGTATTATGCCGTTATTTCGAGTAAACAAACACATAACAAACAACTATATTTAGAAAGTACCGATATTATTCATAATGTAAGAGGATATGCTGGAGATATTAATGTCGGAGTAATTATCGGAGAAGATGGTTTGATTAAAAGAGTAGAACATATTGCTTCTAAAGAAACGAAAAGTTACTTATCTGATATCAAAAAATCAGGATTTTATGAGCAATTTAAAGAGGTTTCCATTATGAATGGGGCTCAAGAAATAGACGCCGTTTCAGGAGCAACACTTACTTCAGAAGCAATTGCAACTACTGTTTCTAAACTAGTCAAAGAAGGAATTCCAGATCCTATTTCTAACTATACGAATACAAACGAAGTCAATTTTTTCAATTTAAAAGCTAGTTTAAATAATTACTGGATTTTTCATATCATTGTTATCTTTTTGATGTTTGTATTTAGTATACAGAAATGGACAAAAAAATCAAAAAAATCAATTATTTTATTAAGTCTATTGTCCGTATTATATCTAGGTTTTTTCTTAAATAATTCATTTACTTATATATCATTTATTCATCCATTTTTAGGAACTTCAGTATCATCATTTGTAGGACTATATTCCTTATTTGTTTTATTAGGAGCCATTTGGGGTAAAAATACCTATTGTAAATATATTTGTCCGTTTGGGAATATTCAACGTTTAATCATTTATGCAAACCCCGTAAAAACCAGTCGTAAATTTTTTATATCTAACAAATGGATAAAACGAATTAGAGCAGCAATCGCTATAATAATATTGACAGGAATTTTATTAGGCTTACGAAATTGGAGTAATTTTGAATTGTTTCCTGATTTATTTGGTTTAAGTATTTTGAGTGTTTGGTTTATAATAGCTGTTATCACAGTTTTAACAACTATAATTTATCCTATGATTTGGTGTCGATTACTATGCCCAACAGGATCTATATTAGATGGTATTACAGATAGTATCAAAATAATAGAAAATAAAACTCGAAAATATAAATTAAAATAAAATTATAATTTATATTATGTTAAATAGAAAATATTATACTCCAATTCTATTATATTTTTTAATTCAAATAAATATATCAATTCTCTGATTTTTAAGTTATTGATTATAACGATCTAGTTTTAAGTCATGGAAATCAAAGCTAAAATCTATATTTTCGGAAATTCCTTTCATTACAATGCTTTGGGCTATTCCATTTTTACCTATAGGGCCTCAAGCCAAAAATGGGAGAAAATTTATAATAAAACATTTAATTGATTGAAATTCAATGTTTTAATATTATTTATTCAAGTTTTAACTTTTGTATCTTGTTTAGATTAAATTGTAATTTATTACTAACTTTAAAATTATACTCTCCGTAAAGGTTTATATGATACCAAGTCATTACTGAACTTTGTTTTATTTGTTCTAAAGTAGTTTCGTATTCTTCTTTTTCTTTGATTTCAGAAAGTTTTTCAGATAAAAATAAATAGTTATAAAGTATAATAGAATTTTGAATGAGATGCCTACACCCTAATGCTAACTCCTGTTCTTCTTTTGTTCCGACCTTAAACTCTTGATTATTTCCAAAGAAAATAGCCTTGGCAAACTGATGGGATAATTCTACTTTATTAAGTTGTTTTTCTATCGATTGCCTTAATTCTACTTCTGAATAATACCGTAAAATAAAAATGGTTTTGTATATCTTTCCTAACTCTTTTAATCCTTTGTACAGAGGATTTTGTTTTGAATAGGAATTAAGTCTTCTTAAAATATCTGAAGCCTTGGAGTATTTTAACTTGATAGAACACAGTACACGTAGTATATTTTCCCATTGCTGTTCTAATAATTTGATATTAATATAACTGTCTACTTTTGAAGGAAGAATCTTATACTCCCTTTTTTCATAGTATTTTCGATTGTTTTCTTTAAAAGTGTACCGTTTTTGAGTATGCATCGTTTTAATTCGAGGAGCGAATAATATATCTAAAGCATTACAAATACCAAAAATCACTTCTGTATAGCCATGTGTATCTGAAGAATGAATGGTACTTTCAATATCTTCGTTATGCATTAATCCATCAAGTATAGAGCTTGCTTCCCTTTCAGAAGCAGTAATAACAGTGTTGTAAAACAATCTGTTTTTCTCATCTATAAAACTATAAGCCGTTACCCCTTTTCCATGACCAAAGTATTTGTAGGAGTATCGTGCATGAAGTGAAGGTACACTTACTCCAAACTTTTGACCATCACTTGAAGTGTGTAGTTCGTTTTCTCTTTCTATAAATAATTTAGAAAGTTCAAGTTCATCAGTCATATCAATAATATTCTTATTAGCCTGGTCTAAATTTTCTTTGCTAAAGTACCATCTTACAGCATAATCTAATTTATCTTCTGTAATTCCTTTGGATATTTTACCCATTTTTCTCACTCCAATATTGCATCCTAACCCAATAATAGAAGCAAATAACACATCGTTAGGAAGTTCTTGTTTGGAAGTCTTTCTACTGAAATGAGTAAAACAATCTGCTATATTTGTAAGAGGATGAAGCTGTGATAAAACATCGGTCAAAGATAAATACTGATCTTTGCCGTATAAATCAATTGGATTTACAAGTTCATTTTCTTTTGATTTTGGAGTACTAACCTTTGGTTTTCCGTCTTTATCAAATTTGATATGAGAATTCTCCTTTAATTTAATATTGGAACTTGTATAGTGATCCTCAAGCTCTTGTTTCATTTGAAGGATGAAAGCATTATAATCACCCAACTTTTCTAAATTAGCTCTATAAAGGTAGTTTTCTCTATGGGTATTGAAATCTTCTATATCAATCAAATACTCATCAATGAATTTATATTTCTCTGAGCTTATTAGATTTAAAGAACCCGCTTTTATATGCCTACATATTTCCTTTACAAGGATTACTTTATATAAATGCATACCATGTTCTTTCATATCTTCTTTGACGGATTTTCTATCATTTCCATCAGATATAAAGTCCATAGGTGCATAATCATTTAATTTACCGTTATGTTTTTTATAGAAATTAATGGCTTCCATAATCTTAGGATCAGAAGTAACTTCATTAAATTCAAGGTTTTTAATTATGGAGCTTACTTTCTTTTGTAGTTTTAAGTAGCTTTTAGAAAGTTCTTTATAAATAAGCTTATTTTTAATGGTTAAAATATTAATAGGCTCTATTTTATTAAGTTCTCTTAGTAATAATGTCTCTAATGATTCAGATTCCATTGGAAATATTTCTTTGAGATGTATGATTTGTTCCGATTGATTATAGGATGATTTATACAAAATAGTACGCGCTTGTTTACCTTCATCTCTAGAAGAACGAACTATGTTTTTAATATTGTTGAAGTTTTTCTTCTGATTGGAATATTTCTGGTTCGTCTGTTGTTCTATTAGGTTGTTATTAGCATTTTGCTCGGCTTTGTTATAAAAGCTTTGATAGGAGGTTAAAAGAGTATCGATAAAATAGTCTTGTCTTAATCGGTACTGATACATAATAAAACAAATCAAATAGAGTCGTTTTAAGGAAGGATTTCGAATGGAATCGAACTGAATATGTTCGGCTTTGATAACCCAACTAGCATAATAGTTTAATAGCTCTTCGGATAATCCCATTTGATGAAGAGTGCTACCATAGCTTTGATAGAGGTCTTTTACAATTAAGAATTCTTTCATACTGGCTTGTATTTTTTTAGTGGCTTTACTTTGGATGGGTTTCTTGAGCTTGGTAATTAGATAGGGATTTTTAGCTGTTATTTTCTCATCTGTAGAAACAGGTAATGCAATAAGATCATCTAGGGTTTTCTTTTTATCCTCGGTTAGAATTTCATCCAATTGATTTGTTAAATTCACCTCAAAAGCATTTAAAGCTTTACTGATGGTTTCAGCAAAAACATAATAACGAGGTTGTTCAACTTTATGTTCTTCAAGAAAATCAATTAATGAATAGAAAATGGCTTTGGGTTTTAATGAGGTTTTAACCAAAGCTTCTGCTTCTTTTTCAAAAGTAGGTTTAAAACTATTAAAATCACGATAGCCTAATATATCAAGGATTTTTTTGCGATGATTATATAATATTGTTCCATATTTAAAAATATTAATTTTATTATCAATATCTAACAATTTCGATACATGTTTAATATCTTCTTCATAGAATTGTTCTATATTAAAAAATTTCTTATTGGACTTAAAATATCCGAGTTGTAAAATAAATCCTATTTGGGAAATCTTTTTTCTGAAATTCAACTTTTCAAAATCAGCACTTTTAAATAGAAAAAATGAATCTTTTTCTTTATCAGTTAATTTTATTGGATTTTCAAATTCTGAAATTTCACTTTCTTTAAGTAAATTTATTAATGGCATTAATTAAGTCTTTATATTAATTAAAAAAACAGTATATTTGGTATACGATGTTTAAATTACGATTTAATATACATTTTCTAGTAAAATATGTACATTATTTTAATTGTCACTTAAACGGTCGTTTAAATGACATGATAATTGAAAAAATAAAAACTCAATGAAAATTGGATACGCTAGGGTTTCAAAATCAGACGGAAGTCAACTTTTAGATTTGCAAATAGATGCATTAAAAAATGAAGGAGTAAATGAAGATTATATTTATCACGATACTACTTCTGGAACAAAAAGCAATCGAGAAGGATTAGATGCCTGTTTAAAATCCTTACGTGAAGGTGATGTTTTAGTGGTATGGAAATTAGATCGTCTGGGTAGAAATTTAAAGCACCTGGTTAATATCATTTATGATTTATCTGATAAAGGAATTGGATTTAAAGTTCTTTCAGGAAAAGGAGCAACTATTGATACAACAACATCTTCAGGCAAACTCATCTTTGGTATTTTTGCTTCACTAGCTGAGTTTGAAAGAGAATTAATCAGGGAACGAACCATTGCAGGCCTTCGATCAGCTCGTGCGAGAGGAAGAAAAGGTGGAAGAAAGTTTAAATTAACCAAAGCTCAAGTTCGTATGGCACAAGCTGCTATGAAAAATAGAGATACCATGGTCAATGAATTAGCTCAAGAACTCGGAATTAAAAGACAAGCCTTGTATCGATATGTAGGCCCGAATGGAGAACTTAGAGAACATGGGCAAAAAGTATTAAATACTTCCAATCATTTTTAAATTTGCGACAAATAATAAAAAATAGAAGACAGTTTTTGATTCATATATTTATATGGGCAATATTGTATTCAGTTGTCCTGTTTTTTGTGTATTCAGAAGGTAATGAAATTACACTTAAAATTTGTTTGAGAATTACGTTTGGAGCTGTAGTTTTCTATACTAATTATAGTTTATTAGTGCCACATTTATTACTTAAGAAGAAGAAAACGCCTTATCTATTATCTATTATTGTTCTTTTAATAGTAACCTATTTGATCATTTCAAATGTATTCTATTTTGACTTTTATAGGAATCAAAATCTGTTAGATAAACGACCTTCAAAATTTATAATAATTATATTTTTCAATACAGTGATAATTATTATAGGAACCATAATTAGAGTGTACGAACAATGGATAAAAAACGATAGGATTAAAACAGAAATTGAAGTTCAAAAAAATAAAACAGAATTAGAAGTTCTTAAAAATCAACTAAATCCTCATTTTTTATTTAACTCTTTAAATAGTATTTATTCTTTAACCGTTAAAAAATCTAATGATGCACCAGAAGCCGTTATTATGCTTTCTGAATTAATGAGATATATGTTATATAAAGCGAATGAAAATAAAGTTTTACTTAAAGAAGATTTGCAATACATTGAGAATTATATAAGGCTTCAATATATTAGAATAGCAAAAAATGAAAATGTGAAAATGAATATCAGCGGTGCGATTTCCATTCAAAAAATTAGTCCTTTATTATTTATATCCTATATAGAAAATGCTTTTAAATATGGAACAGACTTTAATGGTAATACTGAGATCAAAATAGATATTAGTGTTAAAGACGACGAATTGCAATTTAAGTGTATTAACATAATAGGAAATAGGACTAAAAATAAGGAGAGCTCTGGTATTGGAATGCAAAATGCCAAAAATCGTTTAGAGTTATTATATCCTGATAAACATTGGTTAACAACAGTGGAAAAGGATAATAAATTTATGGTCAATTTAAAATTAAAATTAGATTAAAATGCAGTGTGTAATTATAGATGATGAGCCATTGGCAGTAGATGTTTTAGAAACCTATATCAATCAAATAGAAGGTCTGAAAATTGTTGCCAAATGTAATAATCCATTAGATGCCATAACATTATTAAATAAACATCAAGTAGATTTAGTGTTTTTAGATATAGAAATGCCTAATTTAACAGGATTAGATTTGATAAAAACAGTTGACAATATTCCACAATTTATCTTTACAACAGCTTATCCACAGTACGCTTTAGAAGGCTTTGAATTAAATGCAACTGATTATTTGGTAAAACCTATTCCGTTTCAACGCTTTTTAAAAGCAGTTTATCGAGCTAAAGAGAAATATGAATTAGAACAGTCTATTACAACACAATCAAATACTTCTTCTGAAAAACCGAATAACGACTTTATTTTTGTGAAATCTGAATATGAAAACATTAAGGTTAACTTACAAGATATAGAATACATTGAGGGATTAAAAGATTATATAAAAATTCATCTTAAAGATCAAGCAAAACCTTTATTAACATTATCAAGTTTTAAAGCAATCTTAGAAAAACTACCTTTAAATTTTATTCGAACACACCGTTCTTATATTGTTAATATTGATTGTATTAGGGCTTTGCAAAAATCTAATGTTGTTATTAATAATATTCGTATTCCTATTGGAGAAACCTATAAAGAAGAAGTTTTAAAACGATTGGGTTTGTAAATATATTTTCAACCTATTAGAAAAGTATCGATACATATTCCTTGTTTGTCGATACTTTTTTTTTGTAGGTATATCTTTTTTTTCTCTGTTTTAAATTGCCCATACATTTGATATTAAATATTAAAAATATACAACTATGTTAACAGCATTGAATTCGAAAATAATATTAATAATAGGGACATTAGCTCTTTTATTAAGTTGCTCTGATGATGACGATAATACCGCAAACAACACAGCACCTAAAATCGAAAATCAAACATTTTCAATAACCAACGATGCATCTATTGGCACATCCGTGGGCACGTTAATTGCCTCAGATGTTGATGGAGATACTTTAGCATACACCATAACTGGAGGAAATGACGATAACCTTTTTGCAATAGACAGTGCAACGGGAATCATTACCGTTTCAGGAGCACTAAATCCAACCACAACATATACGTTAACTGTGCAGGCTAGTGATGGACAAAGCAATACGGATGCTACGATTACCATTAACTTGGTTGAAATAACAGTTACTTTACCGCAAGGACCTTTGTCTCTTTTTTATGATGGAACTCTAATTGGAGCTGACTATTGGTCAGAAACCCCAGAAATTCTTTCAGCATCATATGGTTTTGGAGATATTATTGGAGTGCCTGGTGCAGAAATCACTCAACAACTGGTTGAACAAGCAGGAGGTGCTTGGCTGTCTGATGTTAGTTGTGCTAACGGTAATACAGCATCCTTAACTTCCACTGTAACGCAACAGCAATTAGCTAATGGGTATATATTAAAAACGCCTTATCAGCAGTTTTTAAAAGACGGTGCTTTGGGTTTAGATGGCATACCTATTGTGTTCAGTTGGCCTGTATTAACCAATACAGTAGATATAAATGATGTTCAAGTTACATTAAACACAGGAGAAGTGGTTTCGCCAATGGCAATTGGTATGCTACCTAATTTTGAAAATAATGAACGTAACTGTATCGTAGTTTTTGGTGAATTTGGTAACCGACTGCCTAGTACAGACCCAGATGCACGTTTTTCTGTAAAAGTAGAAATCGTAACAGGTAACACGCCGTTAATGTTGGCTGGACCAAATAACCAGATGGTAAGCGCTGTGGGGCTATCTTGGGAAACCACTACAAGCCCATACGATCCCAATAATGGCCCAAGATTGGTGGGCGCTAAACTGAACCACGTAGGAACACAAGCAATTGGTGAAGGTGTTAGCAATCCTATTGTAAATTCACAATTGCCACAAAACGACGAATTTGATTTATATGATGGTGGCGATTTCCGACTTCGTGTACTAACTTCAGGTGGTTTTTCACCAGATGGAGTTCGTGGAGTGCTACCTACAGATTATGAACGTTTTTTTAGAATTCATGCTACAGATACAGACGGTTCAATAGTTTTAATCGAAGATGTCGGTGTGGATTATCAAGTTGAAGGTGGTACCCTAAAAGTGTTGGGCTTATCAGATTTAGGAAACGTAGAAGGTTTGAATGGCACAGTATATGGAGATTGCTATATGGAAGATAGAGACAATTACATAGACATTATCATTGAAGGTGATGAGGATGCAGCAAGAAACATTACATTCGTAGAAATTCCAAGTTTAGAAGGTGGTTATGATGCTTTTTATAACCCAGGCGGACCAGGAACAACACCATTTTCAAACGTAAACTACACACAACCAGGTCCAAGGGATTTAGAACCTGTAATTATAGCATTAGATAATCCGATGCGTGTAACAAACTAAAAATAGTAACAATAACTGCACCTAACACGGTGTATAAACAATAGCGGTTTGAGTGAAAACTTAAACTGCTATTGCGTTTATTTAAGATGACCAGCAGACGCTAAACTCGTACTCTTTTTTAAATGCAAAAATCTCTATTATAGAAAAAAGACAGTAAGTGGGAATACAGGTTAGGGGTAAGAACATTTTGTAGCCCCAATTCCATAAATCAAAATAATTATAACGAAGCTTTTTTCTATCATATCGGATTATTATGCACAATCACGTTATGTTTTTTTAACTGTTAAATATGATTTGTAATAATATTGATAGGTACATTCATCTTTTTCATCTATACATTTTAAGTCTCTGTATAGTAAATTTTAATAGACTTGTCTTTTATAATACTTTTGACGGGTAGTGTAAAAGTAAAACAATAAAAATGAAATCAATTAAAATAATAACCATACTAAGTATTATAGGAATGCTTTTTATAATACAGACATTAAATGCTCAAAGAAGAGTAGTAGTAAAAACACCTCATAAAACGGTTGTAAGAACAACAAGTCCTAGAGTTGTTTATAAAAGACCTACCCCTGTTGTAAGAGCAGTAAGAACATTACCTGCTACAGCAGTCGTTGTAAAATATAATGGCGTTAGATATCACTATCACAATGGTCTTTATTATAGGTATAATAGTGGACGATATGTTGTAGTTACAGCGCCAAAAGGCGTAAGAGTTAGTGTTTTGCCTGTTGGCTATAACAGAATTGTAATAGGAGGAAAACCCTACTTTTATTTTAGAGGAGTCTATTATGTATCAGTCAACAATGGTTATAAAGTAGTAGAAGCGCCAGATAACATCATAGTTTGAAAAACAATTAAAAATAAAACTATTATTTTAGAGTAACAATTAGATAATAATAAAAAATAGAAAAATGAAATTATTAAAAAGTAGTATTGTAGTAGTGTTATTGTCATTTAGCACAATAGCTTTTGCACAAGATAGAAAACTTACAGAAGAACAAAAAGAGCAAATTAAAGAACAGTATTTTGAAAAATTGTCTTTATCCGAAGAGCAGAAACCACAATTTGAAGAAATTACAAATAAGTATGCACTTCAAATGAAAAAATTAAAAACTAGTGGTAAAAGTAAATTTGCCAAGTACAAGGAATTTAAATCAATAAAAAGTTCTAAAGACAAGGAGGTGAAAACATTACTTTCTTCTGATCAATACAAGATCTATGAAGAAACTCAAAAAGAAATACAAAAGAAAATGAAAGAAAAACGTAAAAATTAAAATTTAAAACATAACACAGTTTTTTATTACCTCTAAACAACAATCGATAAATTGATACTTGATTAAAAACTCCTTTTCAGGAGTTTTTTTATTGATCCTATAAATTTTGGTTAAATAATAGGCTAATGAAGAAACTATATTTAGTTATTTTAATTTCATTAATATTAAAAAATTAAAATATTGATTTTCATGTAATTACAGGTCTTATTATAAATTTTCTCCCATTTTTGGCTTGAGGCCCTATAGAGAATGTAGCGAATGCATCAGCATTCATGTCACGATATTCCCATTTTATGGCAAAAGTATCTCTATCATATAAATACATTCTACCATTAAGTTTAGGTGATCGATACGATTTAAACCACAAATCACCTTTTCTATTATAGATTTCGATTTTCCCAAACCAAGGATCTTTATAAATACCTATATAGCTTTCTTTAGCAAAAGATTTGAATTTATTTTTCTCAACTTTTTCCCATACTTCCTTGGTAAAGGAATCTTCTTTTTTAACTCTATTTTGAATATCTTTAGCTTTTTTAAGATAATCATATTTTTCTACATTAAGAAACGTATCTATGAGGGTTCTTGATACCACCGCATTTAACAAGTATGATTTCATTGAATTACTCATAACCACAATGCCTAATTCGATATCGGGAATCATAATAACTTCAGAAACCATTCCAGGTCCTAATCCACTATGGTTTACTTTTAAATTTCCCATAACATCAGATAAATACCATCCTAATCCATATCCCGAAAAGTGATTTTTATATCTGGAGTTTGATTTTTTTTTAATTGGAGTGTAAATGTGCCACATCTCATCCTGTTGTTCTTTAGAAAAAAGCTGTTTTTTTAAATCGTTACCATATTTTCCTTCATTTAGATGAGCTAGCATCCAAATGCACATGTCTGAAGCACTAGATAAAATAGAACCATCCGCTCCGTTAACTCCAGAATTAATTTGAGTATGATTTATTGGTACTAAAGAATCTTGAAAAGAATGTGGTCTGGCCAATTTATCTAAATTTATTACTTCGCCTATCTCACTATATGTGTTTTTCATTTTTAATGGATTAATAATCTCCTTATGTACAAACGATTTCCAACTTTGTTTACTTACTCTTGCAATAATTTCACCTGCAACCAAGTATAATAAATTATCATAATCATATTGAGTTCTAAAATCAGATGAAGGTTCAAAGTATTGAAAGCAAGTTAAAACATCTTTCATGGTGAAATCTGATCCATCAGGAAAAAACATAAGATCGCCAGCTCCTAAGCCTAGTCCACTTCTATGTGTTAAAAGATCCACTATAGTAAAATTATTGGTAACATAATCATTGTACATTTTAAACTCAGGAATAAACTTGACCACTTTATCTGTCCATTTAATTTTCTTACGATCTACAAGAATGGCTAATGATGCAGTAGTAAAAGCTTTAGTATTTGAAGCTATGGCAAAAGGAGTGTCTTTAGTTACTTTTTCGTTTGTATTCACAGATTTAATGCCATAACCTTTAGCATGTAGTACTTTACCATCTTTAACAACCCCAACCGCAAAACCCACTACTCCTTCCAAATCACCTATTGCTATTTTCACTATACTATCGATTTGATTAGAGTTTATCTGCTTAATATCATCTTTATTGCTTACAAGTATTTTTTTATCTTGACTTTCTTGTTCAATGTATGTTGATGATATCTTATCATTTGTGTTCTTGCAAGAAATTAGACAAGCTAGACATATGGTCGTAATTAGTATTTCTTTCATTTTGCTGTATTTATGATTATTTTATTTAATAGATCAAAAAGTACCTCCATCTCATTTTCGGTTATATTATTTTGGGCAATTTTTCTGTTTTCAATAATTATAGGAATTGCTAAATCCAATAATTGTTTTCCTTTTGGGGTGATTTTTAAGTCTTTTTTTCTGCGATCATTTTTATTTTCTTCTCTTTTTATAAAATCTTCTTTAACTAATAGTTCTGTCATTCTTGTGATTGATGCAACGTCTTTAAACAATAATTTTGCTAATTCTATTTGACTTATTTCAGAGTTCCTTTCAATTTGTATCATTAGCATAATTTGATTTATCGTTATTTTATATCCGAGTTTGTTTAAGTTTCCTTGTGCCATTACTCGGTATTGCTTTATTGCTTTTTCTATTTGGTAGAAGATTGTTTCCGAAGGGTTTTTAAATTCCATTATATTATTTTATTGATACAAATATAATTGATATATCAATTAATATAACAAATTTATCATTTTTTATTCATTATGTTTGACATAATTATATATACATTTCTTTTCCTGTCAACTTGGTTGTTCAAAATCGGGACATATAGTAGGTGTTAATTTGGATTTCATTCTATTTTTGAATTGGAAACCTATGAAATAATAAAAAGCCTAGTCATGCATAACTAGGCTTTAATCGTCTTATAAGTTTAGAAGGTACCTTAATATTTATAAAAAACTACCTTTTATTTGCTCAACTACTTTTGTTCCATCTGGATCAGATTCTGTTTTTATTTTACAAAAAGCTTCTGCCCAGCTAGAAGTACGAACTCTAAGTGGCGCTTTATCTGCTTTTGTAACTTCAAGAATAACTTCCGCTACTTGAAGTCCTGTTTGATATATAGGCTCTGTACTCTCACTAGCTCGTTTTTGACTACCAGCCATATATCGTTCAAAAATAGGCAAATACTCCCCTGTCGCTAAACCTTCTGTTGTTGTAGTCTTTTGAATAGCAGAAGTCATAAATTCCGTTGAAATTCCACCTGGTTCAACACATGAAATCTTAATATTGAAAGCATCTGAGACATAAGTTGCGAGTGCTTCCATATAGCCTTCTACCGCAAATTTTGCTCCACAATACAATTCATTAAATGGTTGTCCAATTAAACCTCCCACCGAAGTTACACTAATAATTTCACCTGATTTTTGTTTTCTCATATAAGGTAAAACGGCCTGTGTACAGAAAACGACACCGTGATAATTAACATCCGTAACCCATTTTATTTCCTCCTCAGAAGCATGCTCTGTTGTTTTTGCAAAACCGGCTCCAGCGTTATTTAATAAAACATCTATCTTCCCCTCTTGCTCTATAACGGTACTAACTGCTTGATTAATAGATTCAAGGTCTGTGACATCCAAAGATAATATTTCAATATCTAAGTTTTCTTCTGCAATTTTTGCTTTAAGAGCATCTGCCTTTTTAAGATTTCGCATAGTTGCATATACCCTATAGTTATTTTTTGCAAATAAAATAGCACTTTCAAACCCAACACCTGTTGAAGTTCCTGTAATTAAAATATTTTTTTTCATAATTATTTTTTATAGAATGAATGTTCATTCCAAATTAATGATAAATTTTTTATTCTTTAATCGCATCCCAAACCAAATTCATTTGATTTTTAAGCGATGTATTATTCGTTTTCATTTCATTAAAATACCATCTCAAATAAGATAATATTGAACCACTTATAAATATTAACAATTCACTTGATTCTATATTTTTAATAATTCGTTGTTCCTTTCCTGTATTGAGTAATTCAATAACAGGTGAAATTAATTTTTTTCCTGCTTCTCTACTTTCTTCAGTAATAATTGGTGAGGCTTGTAATTGCTCCATAAATTTAAAATACAATGGGTTTTGTATAAAAAATTCAATTATTGATGTAAAATATAACTCAAATTGGGTTCTGATTGGCTTACTTTTGTCAAAATCTATAAAAATAGACATTTCTTTAGCTTTTATACTAACATAAATCTCATTAATTAATAATTCCTTGTTAGGAAAATAATTATAAATGGTCCCCATTCCAGTACCCGCTACTTTTGCGATTGCAGACATAGGAGTATTATGGATTCCTGTTTCTGTAAGAAGTTGAAGTGCTGAAGCTAATATGGTTTCTTTCTTATTCACTTGGCAAATATAAAAAAATGGAATGATTATTCCAAAATATTTATTAAAGACTTATAATTGTTAGTATAAATTTTCTCTTATTTTATATTGTGACTTATTATAATTTATTACTTGTATTTTTTTCATAATGCTTTAACTTAATTTAAAACACTCATCGAAAAATTATTGGTTCTATTAAATCATTTTTATTATATTCGTCCTGATATAAACTTTAGGGGTGTTCTAATTTTTTAGAACTGAGAAATTACCCTTTGAACCTGATACTGTTTGTACAGTCGTAGGAAAAAGTTGATTTCATTCGAAATTCTCCTTTTAATTAGTCTAATTCCTTAGATTAATTTCAATAAAGTTTATGGTATTAAAATTTTAGAAATCTGAAAATTGATTTAAAATGATATCAATAAACGTAAATAAAACTCCAAAAAGAGTTGAAAAGAACATATCTGTAAAAAGGCTTCTTTTCACTTTACAGCAACCTTCAGAAGGTATTGCAGTAGCCGTTAATCATCATGTAATTATTCAAGACAAATGGGAAACAACGTTTCTTCAAGAAAATGATTCTATTTTGATTATTCAGGCAGCTCAAGGAGGTTAGACCATTTTACTCCATTTATTTTATTAAAGAATTTAAAAAATTAAAGAATGAAAAAAGATCAAATTCCTTCTAAGGAACAGATTACCACTACTCCATTTCCTAACTCAGAAAAAATATACGTTTCAGGTGATTTATATCCTGAAATAAAAGTAGCTATGAGAAAGATTTCACTTTCTCCTACAGTGGATTCTTTTACTCAAAAAAAGAGTGAAAACGCACCAGTAATAGTCTATGATACAAGCGGTCCTTATACTGATGATAATAAAGATATTAATGTTCATAAAGGAATAGAACGTATTCGAGAACAATGGATTTTAAATCGAAATGATGTTGAAAAATTAGAAGATTTTACTTCAAAATATACACATCAACGTTTAGAGGATACAAAATTACAAGCCTTACGATTTTCTCATCTTAAAAAACCACTTAGAGCGAAGAAAGGAAAGAATGTTACTCAAATGCACTATGCCAAAAAAGGTATTATTACACCGGAAATGGAATATATTGCGATCCGTGAAAATCAAAAATTAGATGCAGTTCATTCTTTAAGCAAGCAACATGAAGGTGAAAGTTTTGGAGCTGACATACCCTCTAAAATTACACCTGAATTTGTTCGAAGTGAAGTAGCGAGAGGGCGAGCAGTTATTCCGTGTAATATTAACCATCCTGAAAGTGAACCCATGATTATTGGACGTAATTTTTTAGTTAAAATTAATGCAAATATTGGGAACTCAGCAACTACTTCAAGTATTGAAGAAGAAGTTGAAAAAGCCGTTTGGGCATGCCGTTGGGGTGCCGATAATATCATGGATCTTTCAACAGGTAAAAATATTCATGAAACACGAGAATGGATTGTACGCAACTCCCCTGTTCCAATAGGAACGGTTCCTATTTATCAAGCATTAGAAAAAGTGAATGGAAAAGCAGAAGATTTAACTTGGGAAATTTTTAAGGATACCCTTATAGAGCAAGCAGAACAAGGTGTTGATTATTTTACAATTCATGCAGGAGTGCGTTTACACTATGTTCCTATGACAGCAAAACGTATTACAGGTATCGTCTCTCGAGGAGGATCTATTATGGCAAAATGGTGTTTAGCACATCATAAAGAAAGCTTTTTATATACCCATTTTGAAGAAATATGTGAAATTTTAAAACAATATGATGTGGCTATTTCTTTAGGAGATGGTTTACGACCAGGTTGTATTGCTGATGCCAATGATGAAGCCCAATTTGCAGAATTAGAAACGTTAGGTGAATTAACAAAAATAGCCTGGAAACATGATGTACAAACCTTTATCGAGGGGCCTGGGCATGTACCTATGCATAAAATAAAAGAAAATATGACCAAACAATTAGAAGCTTGTGGAGAAGCTCCTTTTTATACCTTAGGTCCTTTAACAACGGATATAGCACCGGGGTATGATCATATTACTTCAGGAATTGGAGCTGCAATGATCGGATGGTATGGAACTGCCATGCTTTGTTATGTAACACCTAAAGAACATTTGGGTTTACCCAATAAAGAAGATGTTCGCACGGGAGTCATTACTTATAAATTAGCTGCCCATGCTGCAGATTTAGCTAAAGGACATCCAGGAGCACAATATCGTGATGATGCCTTGAGTAAAGCCCGATTCGAGTTTCGTTGGGAAGATCAATTTAATTTATCATTAGATCCTGAAAGAGCCAGAGAATACCACGATGAAACATTACCTGCTCAAGGTGCAAAAATAGCTCATTTTTGTTCCATGTGTGGCCCTCACTTCTGCTCCATGAAGATTTCAAAAGAGGTACGTGATTATGCTGCAGAGAACAACTTAGACTCTCAAGAAGCTATTGCAAAAGGAATGGAAGACAAAGCTGAAGAATTTAAAGAAAAAGGAAACGAAGTTTATTTATAAAACGATATGCTAATTGTTATTTCACAAGAAGAAAATAGTACAAATGAAATGATGGTTTTACAACAATTATTTGAACTCGGTTTAACTACATTTCATCTTAGAAAACCTTTTCAAACTATTGAAGAAACACGTCACTATTTGAATAAAATTCCAAGTAAATATCATTCAAATATTGTACTACATCAATATCATGAACTTGTTGATGAATATAATGTAAAAGGTATTCATTTAAAGGAAAATGATCGAGTAAAAAGGGCTTTTGAACTTGAAGATGATATACTATTTTTTAAGAAAAAGTATAATAAAACCGTAAGTTCATCCTTTCACGCCTTAAAGGGAATAGTAAACTCCCCTATTCTTTTTGATTATGTATTTCTAAGTCCTGTTTTTCATTCTATTTCAAAGAAAAATTATAGTGGGAAACAATTTGATGTACACTCTATTCATCAAAAGACCATTGCTTTAGGAGGTATTTCTTTTACAACGATTCCAAAAGCAATAAAATTAGGATACGATGGTGTTGCCGTTATGGGAAGTATTTGGAAAAATAAAAATCCAATAGTTGAATTTAAAAAAATACAATCATGTCTCTATCCCGCCCCATCGCATTAACTATATCAGGTTTAGATCCTTCAGCAGGTGCTGGAATGTTAGCTGATATCAAAACATTTGAAAACTTGAAATGTTATGGTCTTGGAGTTTGTTCAGCCAATACAATTCAAAATGAAAAGCAATTTACAGCTTGTTTCTGGACACCAAAAGAGCATATTTTAAAACAGCTGGATACTGTATTGAGTAATTATTCCATTGAATATATAAAAATTGGAATCATTGAAGATTGGAATTATTTATTGGAAATAATTCAATGTATAAAAGCTCAAAATAAAGCTGTAAAAATTATACTAGATCCTGTAATACAATCTAGTACAGGTTTTTACTTCCATGAAAATGAACGTATTATGATAGATATTTTAAAACACCTCTATCTTATTACACCCAATTATAAAGAAATTCAACAATTTTTTCCTGATCAATCCATTCTTGAGAGTATACAAATATTGCAATCACAATGTAATGTATTGCTGAAAGGAGGTCATCGTGAAAGTCAAAAAGGATTAGACGAATTATTTCTTACCAATGGAAATGTAATTCAATATACATCACAACAACTATCGAAATACGAAAAACATGGTAGCGGTTGTGTTTTTTCTTCTGCTATTACGGCTTATTTAGCTTTAGGAAACTCATTAGTTGTAGCATGTCAAAAAGCAAAATTATATATCGAACAATTTTTAAATTCAAATCCTACTCTATTAGGATATCATACATTATAAAGATGAAGTCATTATTATATTATATTTCACAAGGTGAAACCCCTGCAGATCATTTAAAGAATATTGAAAATGTATGTAGAGCAGGTATTTCATGGATTCAATTACGTATGAAAAACACGTCCGAATCTATTGTATTAAAAACAGCTCAAAAAGCAAAAATTATCTGTGATCAGTATCATGCTAAATTGATTATTAACGATCATCCTTCAGTAGCTCAAAAAGTTAATGCTTATGGATTACATTTAGGCTTAAACGATTTAACACCCGACGAAGCTAGAAAAATTTTTAAAAAGGGTCTTATAGGAGGTACAGCCAATACATTAGATGATTGTTTATTACGAATTGAACAACAAGTAGATTATATTGGTTTAGGTCCTTTTCGATATACTCAAACAAAAGAAAAATTAAGTCCTATTTTAGGTATTGAAGGATATCAAACTATTTTGAAACATTTAAAAAAGCAAAACTATTCTATTCCTATTGTTGCTATAGGAGGTATAAAATCACCTGATTTTGAGCCGCTATTAGAAACCGGAATTCATAAAATTGCCGTTTCAGGAATTCTTTCAAATCAAAGTAGTGAAACCATACATTCTATTTTCAAACCATAATTTCTCTTAAAATGAATAAAGATCTATTACGAATAGCTGATAAAACATTTTCATCACGATTGTTTACAGGAACAGGAAAATTCAGTACTCCGAATTTAATGAAAGAAGCGATTTCTATTTCTGATAGTGAATTGGTAACCGTCGCTTTAAAACGTGTGGATATAGAAAAAGAAAACGATCACCTTCTCTCCTATTTAAATGATGAAAAAATTAATTTATTACCCAATACCTCTGGTGTACGAAATGCTGAAGAAGCTATTTTTGCAGCAAAATTAGCACGAGAAGCGTTTCAAACCAATTGGATTAAATTAGAAATTCATCCAGATCCAAAATATTTACTCCCCGACCCCATTGAAACGTTAAAAGCAGCTGAAAAATTAGTCAAATTAGGTTTTGTGGTAATGCCTTACATTCATGCTGATCCCGTATTGTGTAAACGATTGGAAGATGTTGGAATACAAAGTGTGATGCCTCTGGGTTCTCCTATTGGTAGTAATCAAGGAATTAAAACCAAAGAATTTTTAGAAATCATTATAGAGCAAAGTAATGTTCCGGTTATTGTAGATGCCGGTATTGGAGCTCCTTCTCATGCAGCTTATGCAATGGAATTAGGTGCAGATGCAGTCCTTATCAATACAGCCATTTCCGTTTCTCCAAATCCTATTGAAATGGCCAAAGCTTTTAAACTAGCCGTACAAGCTGGTAGGACAGCTTATCAGGCAAAATTAGCGCCACAAGATCAAAAAGCACATGCAAGTTCACCTCTAACCTCCTTTTTAAATGACTCATTTTAAAACCCTACTAAATCAATACAATTGGGATGCAATACATGAAAATATTCAACAAAAAACAACCCAAGATGTTTTAAATGCTTTGCAAAAAAACAAACGAAATTTAGAAGATTTCAAAGCACTCATATCGCCTGCTGCAAAACCGTTTTTAGAACAGATGGCACAAATGAGTAAATCATTGACACAAAAAAGGTTTGGTCATACTATGCAAATGTACGTTCCACTTTATTTGAGTAATGAATGTCAGAATATTTGTACGTATTGTGGATTTAGTTTTACCAATAAAATTCCAAGACGTACGTTAACACATAATGAAATTTTAAAAGAGGTTACCTACCTAAAAGATAAAGGATACGATCATATTTTATTGGTCACAGGGGAAGCCAATCAAATAGTAAATGCCAATTACATTAAAAGTGTTATTCAATTGATTCAAGACTCTTTTTCTAATATAACCATCGAAGTTCAACCTTTAGATCAAGAAGAATATGAAGAATTGATAAAAGAAGGACTTTATGCAGTTTTGGTTTATCAAGAAACCTATAATCAAACAACGTATAAAAAACATCATCCTAAGGGGAAAAAATCTAACTTTAATTACCGTCTTGAAACTCCAGATCGTTTAGGAAAAGCAGGAATTCATAAAATTGGATTAGGAACTTTATTAGGTCTGGAAGATTGGAGAACAGATAGTTTTTTTACAGCATTGCATTTACAGTATTTACAAAAAACGTATTGGAAAACACAGTATTCCATTTCTTTTCCACGACTTCGCCCTTTTTCAGGAGGAATTCAACCTAAAGTAAATATGTCCGATGCAGATTTGGTTCAACTCATTTGTGCTTATCGTTTATTAGATGAAGAAATAGAATTATCTATTTCAACTCGTGAGCACCCTGTTTTTCGAGATCATATTGTATCACTAGGAATTACCTCTATGAGTGCTGAATCAAAAACAAATCCCGGAGGGTATACAGTTGAAAAACAATCTTTAAAACAATTTGAAATTTCAGATGAGCGTACTACAGAACAAATGGTTGGTGTTCTAAAAAAACAAGGAATTGAAGCTGTTTGGAAGGATTGGGAATATTTTAAATAGTGTAAATATTTGTAAGAAAAGAAAAAAGAATAATGATTGATTTTTATTTTTTTAAATTTTATCATTCGTTAATCGATATTCTAAAATTAAAATAATATAAAAAGAGAAGATTGTTTATCTTCTCTTTTTATATATAACTATTTTATCACTCAATTATTTTCTTTATTTTATTTTGAATAAACAGTTTATGAGCTTTACTTAAATCATCCCCCTTTTTATTTTTAGACATTTTATTAATTTTATATAATTGTCCAAAAACGGCTGATTTCTCAACAGAACTCAATGTATTGTTTTTTAATAACTCAATTAATTTATCTAAATATTCTATTTGTAAGTTTTGTCTTCTAGGTGTTACAGTAGATTTTATATCCTCCTTATAAATACTTTCTGTTAGATCATCTAAAAATTCAGTAATGGTATATTCATTCCCATAAGCTTCTGAATTGACTATTCTATTTAAGGTATTAGGGTGTACTAAATGATCTAGTATTCTTTTTTGATTTTTTAGAACCACTTCATTTATTTTAGGATCTTGATCTCTTGAATAGCCTCTTCTCCGTTTTGCAGTATAATTTAACAAATCATCAGGTAATTGAAATACATCTGGAGCAAAAGCGTATTGACTTAACAATTGCATGGCTTTTTTCTGCTTTTCATATTCTACGGGTGTATAAGGTGCTTTTTCACCTTTTTGCCCCATAGTTGAACGATTAATGTAAACCCCTCCAACATATCTGGATATCACACCATTAGCTATCCAATATTGTCTATCTAATGTGTAAAATCCTCTTCTAAGATCATCATAAAAATCTCCTTTTTTATAAAATTTATTTTTTAGAGAAGCTAATTTATTCAACATAAAATTCATACGATCTTCTCCATATTTTAAAGGATCATTAGAAATATCCCCAATCATAACTCTTGGGTCCATGGCTTTTCCCGGAGCTCGCATATCATCAGCATCATTTCCAAAAATTAATTCAGGTTCATTAGAACGTTCTGCAATAGCGATTAACTCATGATCTGTTTTTACCGGCATATATCCATATTGAATAGCCCAATCGTCGTAAGGTCCTACTTGTGTTGAATAATAATCTCCTTGAGTTTCAGGATCAGGGCTAAAATTAATAGCAACATAATCCATAACAGAACCTGCTAATGCCCTATTATGAGCAAAATTTTTATCATACAATTGCTCTGGTGTATACAAATAACTTGCTTTCATGTTATGATTAAGCCCTAATGTATGCCCTACTTCATGCATAATTAATTCTAACATAGCTTGTTTTTGCATTTTGGATAACTCTTCTTCAGAACGATTATTTATTTTTAATAATGTTCTTCCATACTGCATATTTTGATGTAAAAAATGTCCTGCAGAACAATATTGATGATCTTCTAGTTCATTTTGACTCTTCTCATCAAATACTTTATCATAAAATACACGATTGGTATGATGTGCAAATTCTAACATAATATCAGCTCCTAAAATCTGTCCTGTTTTAGGGTTTACAAAACTAGGCCCATAACCACCAAAAGGTACTTTTGGAGAAGACGTCCAACGTAATACATTATAATGGATATTTCCTGCATCCCATTCGGCATCATCAGGTTGTATTTTAACCACCATTGCGTTTTTAAAGCCTGCTTTTTCAAAGGCTTTATTCCATCTTAATACTCCTTCTTTTATTAAATCTCTAAATTCATACGGTGTCGTATTCTCAATCCACCAAACAATAGGTTCAACAGGTTCTGAAATTGTTGCTTCAGGATTTTTCTTTTTTAAATGCCAACGATGAATAAGATCTTTATAATGAATTGTTTCTTTTGAAGTTTGATCATCTATTTGTGTTATAAAATAACCAATTCGAGCATCATCTTTACGAGGAATATAATCGTTTTCAGGCATTTTAATAATACTATGAAAGAGTTGAATACTTATGTTACGCGCATCTGATATAGCTTTTGATCCTGAATTTAAAGGTGTTTTTTTAGAGTAGACCAATTCTGATAAAATATTCAAATTATCTGAATAGTTATTAATGTTTTTAATTTTTGATTTTTTACTATTTAATTCTCCTAATGTAAAGTCTGTAGGTTTTGCTTTTTTTGGATTTAAGGGACGCTTAATAGGTAAAAAAGTTTCTTTTACAAATAAATTATTTATTTTTATTAAATAGTTTTTTCCCTTTTCATCAGCATATTCAATCTTAAAACTTTCTAAAATCGCATCTGAAATATTCGTGTCTTTGGATTTAGCTAAAGGACTTTTCTCATCAAAATAATAGGATGTATTGACTTTAATCGCATCAATACGATCAAAGTATTTCTCAAATTTAAAAACAATTGACTTTTTATATGTTCCTTTTACATAACGTCCTCCTTCTGCTGTACCATTGGCTATTTGACCAAAATAAATATATTCTTGGTCTAATTGATCTTCATTGATTAAAATACGTATAGATCCATCTTTATTATCTTGATAAAGTGTAAATACTCCTTCGATTTTAGTTGAATTTTTTAAAATATCTTCAAGTTTACTAGAAGTACTTTTGGTTGTTTTTTCATCTTCTAGAGATGTGTTAAGGGTTGTTTTTTGAGAAAAAATAAAACTCCAAACAAATAGAGTTGTTGATAGTAATAATGTTTTTGTATTCATTAATTTAGATTATAATTTTATATTTAAGAGTTATCTTAATTAGATCTTGATAATCCTAAGTAACTTTTTCAATTAGATTTTCCCAAATATAATAAAACAAACCCAGAATGAATTATTAAAACAAATGAATTTAGAATAGAAAAGCGTTTTTCCACTCTTCTATTCTAAATTTTAAATTATTTTCGATCGTATTGACAACATCCTGGTAATTCATTGTAGCGATCATTTTCAGCACTAAAATGTGCTGTATCATGCCCCACTTGTGCAATGGCCTTTTCCACAGCCTCTTGGTCACCACCATCTACTTTCATCGTTTTTGTGTCTTTATTCCAATCTGCATTTACAACGCCTTCTACATCTTTAGCTGCTGTTTCAATACGCTCTTCACACATTCCACAATTTCCATAAACCTTGAATTCATAAGCCTGATCACTCATAGCAACTGCTTCTGATTTCTTTTCACCACAACTGATTAAGGTTGTTCCTAAAATTCCTAATGTTACGATTAATGTTTTCATATTTTTTATTTAAAATGATTTTCTATGCAAATATTCTATTAATTTAATCCCCTTTTGATATC
The DNA here is from genome assembly GCA_001880285.1 of Flavobacteriaceae bacterium UJ101. Taxonomy (NCBI): domain Bacteria; kingdom Pseudomonadati; phylum Bacteroidota; class Flavobacteriia; order Flavobacteriales; family Flavobacteriaceae; species Flavobacteriaceae bacterium UJ101. Next base: position 3,053,206 of record CP016269.1, read on the forward strand.
GAATTATTGATCTTTTGTATATTATTTTGATATAATTTCTTGTTTTACTTCTCCACATTTTAACATTTTTGAGCCATAATAAGGATTTAAAATTTGATGATCGTTACTCAACCAACTTGCTCCTTTATCATCATCAACCATTGGACAAAATAACTCATATACATTTTGTTCTATTCCAAAAGCTTTAATTGCTGCTAGTAAATACTTTGAAAGATGTTTAAAATGATTTCGCTGTATCGAAATATCAGTAGAAGTCAAAATACTTTCAAGTGAAGTATTTAATTCTTTTTTTAAAGTATGCCAATACGATTTTGCGGAATCACTCAAAGTATTTTCATCTATTTCATTTAATAATTTTAATGTATTTTTTGCTTGATCATGTGCTTCTACTGCTTGATCGTTAACTAAAAAGTCTTTATACTGTATATAAGCATTATAAAATGACTTCAATTGATTTTGAAATGTTATGTCTACTTCAAATACAGTATCTTCTTTTTGTAAATCTTCCTTTGAGGAATTCATTACACTTTTTTTTCCAAGTAATTGAGCAGCAGAATCAATTGTAAAAGCACCATGGGTTACAATTTCATCTCCTTCATTTACTCCTTGTATCACTTGAAAATTTTGCCCTATACGATTCCCTAATTCTACTTCTCTCATTTCAAAAACAGGTTCTTCAGGATTTGGTTTCAGGTATACTACAGAACGTTTTCCTGTCCAAATAACAGCTGATTTAGGTATCATTAGCATGGGTTGCTTCGTTTGATTGGATTGATGTTCAATAGTAGCTGTAGCCAACATCCCTGGTTTTAATTTCATGCTCTTATTGACAATTTCTACTCGAATTGGAATCGTTCGTGTTTGTGTATTTAAAGTAGGTTCTATAAAAGAGATTGTTCCTTTAAACAATTCATCAGGATAAGCAGATGTTTTAATGGAAACTGTCTGTCCAACTTTTAAATATTGAATATCTTTTTCATAAGCTTCCAGAATTACCCAAACCTTACTCAAATTTGTTAATGTATATAAAGGTGCTCCAGCTTGTACGTGTGTTCCAATAGTTGCCATTTTTTGTTTAACAATTCCTGAAGCATCCGCATATAGTGGAAAATTTGTTTTAATTTTTTTTGTACGTTCAATTTCATTAATCTCAGTATTAGAAAGTTTCCATAGCCTTAACTTTTGTTTTACGGCATGGTAAATTTCAGGTTGAATTTTTTTACTTTCAGAAGCAATTAATAGTTCTTGCTGAGCTGTTACAATCTCCGGAGAATAGATAGCACCAATTAATTGTCCTTTTTTCACATATTCTCCTTCATAAGTCACACTGAAATTTTCTAATCTTCCTCCTATATGAGCGGTTTGTGTATATAAAGATGATTCATTTTCCTCTATCTGACCCGATAGTTCCAATTCGTTGTTTTGAATTGTATCATCAACGTTGTTAAACCCAATTAGAGTGGTTTGTACATTTGCCAAAGCTAATGCATGATCGGTCATTTTAATTTGATCATTTTTTAATATGGTTTCTGATTTTGAATTATTTGCTTCTACCGGAATAAGATCCATTCCACAAATAGGACAATCTCCAGGTTCAGGTTGACGAATTTGAGGATGCATAGAACATGTCCATTCTTCAACTTCGTTATGCTGATGTTCTTCAATTTTTTCTTGTTGAGAATTTGAAATACTTTTATTTTCATGATCTCCTCCAAAAAAGAGCCATCCTAAAAGTAATCCAATACCTAAAACAATACTATAGGGTGCTATTTTTTTCATTTTTTTTAATTTAAATTGTATCTAATGTCTTACGATGTCCATTGTTTTTAAATGCTGTAGGTGTCATACCTGTTACTTGTTTAAATTGTCTTGATAAATGCTGTGGACTACTATAATTCAATTTATAAGAGATTTCGCTTAATGTTAATTCCCCATAAATTAATAATTCTTTCACATACTCTATCTTTTGTTCAATCGTATAGTGTTCAATTGTTCGACCTTCTGTTTGAGAAAACAACTTACTTATTTGCGTATAATCCATTCCTAATTCATTGCTTAATACTTTAGAAGTATTTAAATTTGAATCTAAATGTTCTTTTTGATGAATTTGCTTAATGATAAAACTTTTAATTGTATTCACCAATTGCTGATTTTTATCTTCTAATAGTTCAAATCCTTCCTTTTCTAATAGAGTTGCCAATTGTCGCTTAGTTTGATTGGATAATGCCTTATCAAAATAGATTTTTCCTAAATCTACTCGAACAAAATCTATTTCATGCTGTATCAGTTCTTCTCTAACCACTTTTATACAACGATTACAAACCATATTCTTTACTGATATTTCAATTGTATTATTATTCATTTTTGTTTGTATTTTGAGTTAATAGATATTCCATTAAAGCTTTTTGTTGATACAAAGAATGAAGCTCCTTAATTTTTAATAATTGATACCTCAATGTTAATTCTTGAATTTCTAATATTTCATCATAATCCATCCGCCCTGTGGTATAATTTGTAATAACTAATTTCTGAACCCGCTTAGATTCTGTTATATTCTGATTGTATGTCTCTACATTTTTTTTACTTGTAACAAATTGATTTAAAGTATTATCTAACATGTTTTCTAAAGTGATAATTTGATCTTTTTCTGCTAAATAATTGGCTTCATTTTGAATTTGTAATCGTTTGGCTTTGGCTTTATATTTTTTATTAAACAAAGGAATGCTCAATGAAACCATTGGCATTACAATATCTTTCCCATTATCTGCAACATTTAGATCCGATCGTTCAGAAACCAATACATAATCTAACCCAAAACCTACTTTGGGTAGACTTTCTTTTTGGTTTGCTTGAGATTCTTTTTCTAAAACAGTTCGCTCTTTTTCAAAACGGTTGACCAATGGATGATTTTCAAAGTTGGATAAAGAATCCAATAAGGGTAAGTTAACCAATTCTTCTAAAGGTTCAATTTGTATAAATTCTTCCCTATTTCGATACAACATACGATTAAAATCACGCTTTTGAACCTCTAAATTGCTTTTTTCATTTTCAATTTGAGTGTTCAATTCATTTTTAGACATTCTAATTTTTAAAACATCTGCCATCGTTGCTAAGTTATTTTCTAAATTCTTTAAAGCTAACCGTTCATAGGTATCTAATAAGGCTAAATTTTCTTTTAAGATAACAATTTTTTGTTCGGTTTCACTTAACTGATAATAACTCAACTGTGTTTTATATCTCAGTTGAAACTGGGTATCTCGAATACGTTCTAATTGTACATCAGCTTGGGTTTTAACGACTTCTTTTTGAGCCTTTTGAGTCCCTAGCCAAGGAAACTGTTGTTTTGCACCTAATTTCACATTCTGAGGACCAACACGTGTTTCAGGAGTACTTAAAAATACACCACCTGAAAATTGAGTATCCATTATATTTCCAACTTCATTTACACTTTCCAATATAGCCTGATATTGTAGGCTATCAGCTTGTAATTTTGGATGATTTTCAATAGCAATTTTGATATAATCTTCTAACTTATCTTGTGAAAAAACAAAATTGAAGAAACTTAAAATAAATGAAAAGTGAAAAATGAAAAACGAAAAACGAAATCGCTTTATATTTTTACGGTCATTCTGAACTTGTTTCAGAATCTCTTTATTTTTTATATATAATAACATCATTTTTAGTTTTTAATTTTTCGCTTTTCATTTTTAATAGCTCTTTCTGCATTCCAACTATATAAAACAGGAACAACAAATAACGTTATTAAAGCTACTAGCATTCCTCCAAAACTTGGAATAGCCATTGGAATCATAATATCAGAACCACGTCCAGTTGATGTCAAAATAGGTAATAAAGCCAATAAGGTTGTGGCTGTTGTCATTAAACAAGGACGAATTCGTTTCTGACCAGCTTCTATAACTGATTTTCTAATTTCTTCTTTGGTTTGGGGTTTGTTTTGATCAAATATTTGAGTTAGATAGGTTGCCATGACAACACCATCATCTGTAGCAATACCAAATAGTGCAATAAAACCAACCCAAACCGCAACACTTAAGTTAATGGTATGTATTTGAAACAATTCTCGAATATTTTGTCCGAAGAAAGAAAAGTTTAAAAACCAATCTTGCCCATACAACCAAATCATAATAAATCCACCAGAAAAAGCAATCATAATTCCTACAAAAACCATTAAGGTTGTACTCACTTTTTTAAATTGAAAATATAGAATCAAGAAAATAATAAGTAATGCTAAAGGTACAATTAAGCTTAGTTTTTTTTCTGCTCGAATTTGATTCTCATAGGTTCCTGTAAAACTATAACTAATTCCATTAGGCACTATTAATTGTTTAGCATCAATCTTTGATTGAATCAAATGTTGTGCTTTTTCTACTACGTTGACTTCTGCTTCTCCTTCTATTTTATCAAATAAAACATAACCTACTAAAAAAGTATCTTCACTTTTAATTGATTGAGGTCCTTTTTCATACTTAATTTCTACCAAATCTTTTAGAGGAATTTGTGTGCCTCTTTTATTAGGAATATAAATGTTCTCTAAATCATTGTGAGATGAACGTAATTCACGAGGATAGCGAACACGAACAGGATATCGTTCTCTTCCTTCAACTGTATAGGTTAATGGAATTCCACCTACAGCAATGGATAATGTTTGTTGCACTTCTTCAACGGATAACCCATAGCGAGCAATAGCATCACGGTCAATATCAATTAATAAATAAGGTTTCCCTACAATTCGATCGGCAAAAACAGCTTCTTTTTTAACGCCCTCTACTTCTATTAAAATGGTCTCTAGTTGTAATCCAAAAGCCTCAATTTCTTTTAAATTTTGACCTTTAATTTTGATCCCCATCGGAGCACGCATTCCCGTTTGAAGCATTACCAAACGAGTTTCAATGGGTTGTAATTTTGGTGCAGAAGTTACACCGGGTAATTTGGTTACTTTAATAATCTCTTTCCAGATATCATCTGGAGAATGAATATGAGAACGCCAATTTCTAAAGTATTCTCCTTTTTCATCTAAAATTAAGTCTGAAGGATTTACATCTTCACCCCAGTGAACGGTTTTCTTCTTATCTTTTAATGGAAAAGAACCATCTTCATTCATTTTAAAACGTGCTGGTTTTTTGTCTTCATTTAAAACAAACTCGGGTTTATAGTTAATTACATTTTCGAACATAGAAAGTGGTGCCGGGTCGATTGCACTTTCAATACGCCCTGCTTTACCTACTACTGTTTGTATTTCAGGAATATGAGCAACAGCTCTATCTAATTGTTGTAAAACCTTTTTGTTTTCTGAAATTCCAGCATGTGGTAAAGTTGTGGGCATCAATAAAAAAGAACCCTCATTTAAGGCTGGCATAAACTCTTTACCGATTCCAGGGAAGTTTTCAATAAGTGTCTTATTTTTGGTTCCCGTTATCTTTTCAATTCCCAACCAAGCTGTTATTCCAAATAAAAATAAAAACAATGGAATTATGAGAAATACTAGTTTATGATCTAATGTCCAGGTTAATAACCGAACATATAGTTTTCTAAAAAAGATGAAAAAACCTAATATTCCTAAAATAATAAGTGCTACAAAGAAAAAATTAGATAATAATCCTTTTTGAAAACCTAAAGGTCTCCAATATTCACTTAATAAATATATAACGGTAAATGCAACGATACCAATAGTCATATAATTGGTTTTAGAATCATCTAACCTATTAAAAAGATTGAGTAATTGAATGATTCCTATTATAATTAAAACAACACCTAAATAAACACCATAATAAATACCCACACATCCTAAAAAGATTAGGATGATATTGAAAATTTTTCCTATTGTATTTTTGGGTATTTTAAATCCAAAAATCCACACAGCAAAAGGTGGAATAATCCATAATGCAACAATTACAGAAGCAATTAAAGCCATTGTTTTTGTATAAGCTAATGGAGTGAAAAGTTTTCCCTCAGCAGCTTCCATAGTAAACACAGGAATAAAACTTACTATAGTGGTTAAAACAGCCGTTACAATAGCTCCTGAAACTTCTGAAGTGGCTTTGTAGATCGTATGCGCTATTGAATCTGTTTTTTTAGCACGATCCATGTATTGGATAATATTTTCAGAAAGAATAATACCGACATCTACCATTGTTCCAATTGCGATAGCAATTCCTGATAAAGCTACAATATTAGCATCAACTGAAAAAAACTTCATCCCTATAAAAACCATCAAAACAGCAATGGGTAATAATGCAGAAATGAGTCCTGAAGCTCGTAAATTCATCACCATAATTACAATAACTAAAATGGTAATCAAAATTTCTAAAAATAACGCTTCATTTAGTGTTTCTAATGTTTCTTCAATCAATTCTGTTCGATCGTAAAAAGGAATTATGGTTAGTTTTGAAATGGTTCCATCTGCTAATTCTTTAGTCGGTAATCCTTTGCTTATTTCATTAATTTCTTCTTTTACATTTTGGATTACTTCCATAGGGTTTGCTCCATAACGGGCGATAATCACTCCACCGACCACTTCGGCTCCTTCTTTATCTAAAATTCCACGACGTGTTGTAGGGCCTAAGTTTACTTGAGCTAAGTCTTTAATACGAATTGGGGTATAATTAGCTTCTTCGACTACCGCATTTTCAATATTTTGAATAGATTTTATATAACCTAACCCTCGAACTAAATATTCAATTTGATTGATTTCTAAAGTTTGAGCTCCAATTTCTTTATTACTATTTTTAACTGCGGATACAACTTGCTTTAATGAGATATTGTATTGACGTAGCTTTTCAGGATCTACATCAATTTGATATTCTTGAACATGTCCTCCAATTGAAGCTACTTCTGAAACCCCTTTGGCTGAGGATAAGCCAAATTTCACATAATAATCCTGTATGCTTCGTAGTTCTTGTAAATCCCAACCTCCTGTAACATTACCCTTTTCATCACGACCTTCTAGTGTGTACCAATAGATTTGGCCTAAACCTGTGGCATCAGGCCCAAGAGAAGGTTGTATTCCATCAGGAAGTAATCCTTTTGGTAAAGAATTCAATTTTTCAACAATACGACTTCTACTCCAATAAAAATCAATATCTTCTTCAAAAATGATGTAAATGCTTGAAAAACCAAACATTGAATTGCTTCGAATAGTTTTTACTCCTGGGATTCCTAATAAAGAAGTGGTTAAAGGATATGTTACTTGATCTTCTATATCCTGAGGAGATTGTCCTTCCCATTTTGTAAAAACAATTTGTTGATTTTCTCCAATATCTGGAATAGCATCAACGGCTACCGGATCACGTGGAATACTATTTGTTTCCCAGTTAAATGGTGCAAACATAACTCCCGCTCCTATAATTAAAATTAATAGAATAAGTGCTACTAATTTATTGTCTATTAGAAATTTAATACTTTTGTTAAGCATGATTTTAATTTAAAATGAATTATTAAAAACAATAGCAACCAAGCCTTATAAGCTTATATGCTTCTAAAGTTTTTAATTTATTTTAAATTAAAAATGTTTCGTGAAGAATGTAAATTTTCTGGGGTAAATCGGGAGGATAAAAATCAATATAATTGACTTTCTTTTTATTCCCGATTTCTATAAATAAATCGTTTAAATTAATAAAAGAAATTGTATCTTGAATCCACAATTTTTTACTAAAATCAAAAGAAATATCAGTAGAAATAAAATCGATAGAAGAAGCGTCTTTTTCAAAAACTACTGTTGAAGTACAGCATTTATTTTCATCAGAACAACAATCTTTTTGCTTTACTTTTTCATGCTTAGTCATTTTAGGACATTCATGTTTTTTGATAATAAAGGATGTTGAACTCAACATTACCAATATTACTAAAAGAAATGATGTTATTTTTTTTAATGACTCTTGCATACTAAACCAAAATTACTAAAAAATAATAATTTAAATGTATATAATTTTGGTTTTAATTTATATCCATTCTTTAGGATGTTGTAAAACTTCGATTAATTTGGCTTCTGCAGATCCTTCTTCAGGAATATAATTATATACCCATTGTACATGAGGTGGTAAACTCATTAATATACTTTCTATTCTTCCATTTGTTTTTAAACCAAATAGAGTTCCTCTATCATGAACTAAGTTAAATTCAACGTAACGCCCACGACGTATTTCTTGCCAATCTCTCTGATTTTGAATATATTGAGTTGATTTTCTTTTTTCTACAATTGGTATATAAGCTTCTAGGAAGCTATTTCCTATCTCTGTTGTGAAATTATACCAATCTTCCATAGATTGATCTTTATTTACTTTTAAATAATCATAAAAAAGACCTCCTATACCTCTAGCTTCATTTCGATGTGTATTCCAAAAATAATCATCACATGCTTTTTTATATAAAGGGTAAAAATCCATGTTATGGTGATCACAAGCTGTTTTACAAACCTTGTGCCAATGAATGGCATCTTCTTCAAATATATAATAGGGAGTTAAATCTTGTCCTCCTCCAAACCATTGATCAATGATGTTACCATTTTTATCATACATTTCAAAATAACGCCAATTAGCGTGAACAGTTGGTACAAAAGGATTTTTTGGATGCAATACTAAACTAAGCCCACAGGCAAAGAATGTTCCAGTTGTTACGTTTAATTTTTTTTGTAGTAATTCCGGTAGTTCTCCATGAACAGAAGAAATGTTTACCCCTCCTTTTTCAAAAACTTTTCCATTCGTTATGACACGTGTTTTTCCACCACCACCTTCTTCTCGAGTCCAAAGGTCTTCTTGAAATGTTGCGAAACCATCTACTTGTTCTAATTTTTCACAAATTGTATTTTGAAGTTTTTTAATATAGTTTTCAAATTTTGTTTTATAAGAAATCATTTTGTTTGTTTAAATTATATATTTTTTAAAACGAAGTAAATAATAAACGTAAATAATGAAAAAATAAAATTCCATTTAAAATAGATAGTCCAATTCCAATCCACTTTAAATAATTTTTCTCACTAATTAAGCGTAAAATAAAACTTAAAGAAAAAATAAGTAAAACAATCGCTGTATAATTTACTCCATTATAACTTAAGAAGGAATATTCTGATAAATAATGATGTTGTTTTTCAATAGATGCTTCATGGCTTCCAACTACATCATTCCACACTAAAAAGAAATACAAAGGAAAGCTTATTAAAGCTCCCGAAAGAATTAAATATATATTTCGTCCTTTTGGAGTTAGCATTAATTAAGTCTTTACTTTAAAATAATATATTAGAATGAAAGCTATAGCCATTACAACACGTATAACTCCTTTTGTACGTGTTTGCTTTGGATTTCCTTTGACTGAAAAAAATGGTAAATCAGGTTTCACTATATTAATGATTCCCATAACCAAAAAAGCAAGTCCAAAACCAATTATAAAATTAGGGTTTATATTAAAATCAAACATAAAGTAGCGTAAATATATTATTTATTAAAATTTCTCAATTTAATTCGTGTTAATACTTTTTTTGTATATAGTGGAAAATCAGCATTTTGTATCCAACTGTAATAACCTTGATCTTTTTGTAGTACTTCTTCCACTTTTTGTCCTTTGTACTTTCCAAAAGTAAAAACTTCATCATCTCCATTGAATACTATAAATCCAGCCAAATCAGCTGTTTTTCTATGACTGGAAAAATTACTTAGAAATTTTATATCATTTTTAACTTCATCGTATTTTTCAACTTGTGCTTTTAATATTTCATAAGTTGCATTTGTATCAGCAGCAGCACTGTGAGCGTCAACTAAATCTTTATTACAATAAAATTTATAAGCTGCGGAAAGGTTTCGAGGTTCTAATTTATGAAAAATTACTTGTGCGTCTACTAACTTATGCTTTGCCAAATCAAAATCTACTTCTGCTCGAAGTAATTCTTCGGCTAATAGAGGAACATCAAAACGGTTGGAATTAAATCCAGCTAAATCGGAATCTTTAATGATTTCGTATACTTTTGGAGCTAATTCTTTAAATGTTGGTTCATTTTCTACATCTTTATCATAAATACCATGAATAGCAGAAGTCGCTGGAGGAATTGGAATAGTTGGATTCACTTTCCAAGTATTACTTTCTTTATTTCCATTTGGGAATACTTTTAAAATGGAAATTTCTACAATTCGATCTTTAGCAACATTAATTCCAGTAGTTTCTAGGTCAAAGAAACAAAGTGGTTTTGAAAGATTTAGACTCATGTTATATGTGGTTTATGTAAATTTCTTTTTAAATATAATGGATAATAGTATATACAATACAATGATTAAAGGTAAGGCTACTAGTTGAAAAATAACAAGTAAAATGATTGAAATTATCAACAACAAATAACGATGAATATTCTCAGAAAAATTAAAATTCTTCATTTTAAAAGAGAACATAGGAATGTTACTCACTAAAAGATAGCAAGATAGTAACGTTATAATCATTAAAAAACCTATATGATTGATTAAAGGAGTTAAAAAACTTTCGGGGACAAATATTTTTACCAAAGCTAATGATAAAATAAAAAGTGTATTCGCTGGAACGGCTAAGCCTTTGAAATTTTCTGTTTGTGTTTCGTCTATATTAAATTTTGCTAAACGTAATGCAGAAAATAATGTAATCAATAAACCTAATAAAATAAAATAATTAAAATCTCCTTTAGAATTTAATTCAATGGGAATCAAAAATATCATCAAAAAGCCTGGAAATACGCCAAAGGTTACCATATCTGCTAAGGAATCTAATTGGGCTCCTAATTCAGATTTTACATTTAATAATCTTGCAACCAATCCATCTGCAAAATCAAATAATAAACTTGAAAAAATCAATAGTGTAATGATTTCAAACAAAAATTTTAAATCAATATCATTATATTCACCTCCTAAAGAAAAAAAGTTCTCTACTTTGACAAGAATAGCATAACCCAAAACTAAAATGGCTAAACATCCACAAAAAAGATTAGCTAGTGTTATGATATTAGGTATATGTTTTCTCATTGAAAATACAAATTTAATCAAAGATAAGTTTAAAAAATTAGTCTCAATAATTATTTTTTAATGTTGTTATAATACAATAGATCTGACAGTAGTCCATTACCATCAGATCTATTGTATATTGAGCTACTAAAAGTAGTCTATTTTACATCCATTAATTCTACATCAAATATTAAAGTAGCATTTGGTGGAATTACACCTCCTGCACCACGAGATCCGTAAGCTAAATCAGAAGGAATAATAAAGGTTGCCTTTTCTCCTACTTTTAATAATTGAATTCCTTCATCCCAACCTGGAATCACATGTCCAACTCCTAAAGGAAAATCAATGGGTTGATTACGTTGAAGTGATGAATCAAATACTTGTCCATTGGTTAATTTACCTGTGTAATGTACAGAAACTGTTTTATTTTTTTCTGCTGGTACTCCATCATTTGTTTTTGTAATTCGGTAACGAAGTCCTGAAGCTGTTTGTTCAAAACCTTTTGAAATTTTGTCCAATTCTTCAGTAGCTTTTTTCTTAGCTTCTGCCTCTTTTTCTGCTTTAAGTTCATCAGCCTTAGCAAAAATGGATGCCGCATCAAAATTTTCAGCTTTTTCTCCAACACGAATAATTTCGACTGTATTCATTACGTCACCCGTTAGTGATTGATCGACTACATCTTGACCTTCCACTACCTTCCCAAAAACAGTATGCTTTCCATCTAACCAAGGTGTTTCGATATGTGTAATAAAAAACTGAGATCCGTTTGTACCAGGACCTGCATTAGCCATAGATAATACACCCGGTCCATCATGTTTCAAATCTGGATGAATTTCATCGTCAAAGTTATAACCTGGACCTCCTGAACCTGTACCAGTTGGATCACCTCCCTGAACCATAAAATCTTGATCATCACCATTGGCTACAGAAATGACTCTATGAAATGTTAACCCGTTATAATAAGGTTCTCCTTCTGATTTTGCTGTGTTTTTAATTTTACCTTCAGCTAATCCAACAAAATTGGCTACTGTTATCGGTGTTTTGTCGTATTCTAAATTAATTAAAATAGCTCCCTTATCAGTTGTTATTTTAGCGTAAATTCCGTCTTTCATTATCTTAATTGTGTTTTGAATGATGAAATTACAGTGCATTATTTGACTGTAAAATCATCATCTCTAGTTTCTTTTATTATTCTATAATTTCAATATCAAAATATAAAGTTGAATTAGGTTTCATAGGTCCCATTTGTCTGTTTCCATAGCCTAACGATGGAGGAACGATTAATTTTACTTTCGATCCTTTTTTGAATGTTGTTAAGGCTTCATCCCAACCTTTAATCACACGTCCTTCTCCAACAGGGAAAGAAATAGGTTGTCCTCTATCATAAGAAGAATCTACTTTTGTTCCATCTTCTAAAAATAAATTATAATGAACTCGTGCTACATCTCCTTTTTTATAAGGCTCTCCTGTTCCTTCTTTTTCAATTACATATTTTAAACCTGAAGGTGTTGATTGAGCATTTTTCAATAATGCATCCTTTCCAGCTAAAAATTCTTGCTTTTGCTTTTCTGCTTTAGCTTTCATCTCAGCCATCATTTTTTCACGCTCGTTCTGAATTTTTTCTTGTGTTTCTTTTTGGATTTCACCACCTACTAATTTTGCTTTTTCAACCATAGCAGCTGAATCTCTTGCTTCAAAAACCTTTTTTGCATCAAATGCTTTAGCATCTTTTCCTTTTCGGATGATTTCTATTTTTTCAATTACAACGGGTTCTTCTGGCATATCTCCCATTTTGGTTTTAACACCGTCAATTGAATCAATCGTTTCTAAACCTTTTACAACATGTCCAAATACAGAGTGGCGACCGTTTAAATGAAAAGTTGCAGTATCTGTAATGAAAAATTGTGATCCATTAGTATTTGGTCCACTATTTGCCATAGATAATGTTCCTTTTCTATCGTGTTTTAATGAAGAATCAAACTCATCTGGAAAAGAATATCCAGGTCCACCTTGGCCTGTTCCATCAGGATCTCCTCCTTGAATCATAAATTTATCAATCACACGGTGAAAGGTTAAACCATCATAAAATGGTGTTCCTTTAACTTTAGCTTTATTATCAATTGTTCCTTCGGCTAACCCTACAAAATTAGCAACCGTAACAGGTACTTTTTTTTCTTCTAATTTGATAACCATATCTCCCTTATTGGTCATCATATGAGCATACAATCCATCTTCTAAACTGTTGTATGTATCTTTATCTAATTCAACATTTGAACCACATGAAGCGATTAAAAGAACAGATAATAAACCGACAATTCTTTTCATTTTATAATTGTTTTAATTTTAGTATTTCTAATTTAATAATAATAGGTTGTGCAGGTCCAATTTTATTTCCATCACCTGTAAAACCGTAAGCTGAAAACGAAGGTACTAATAAAATTGCTTTTTCACCTTCTGTTAGCTCCTTAAAAACTTCTGTAAGTGCACGAATTTGTTTCGTTTTCCCAAATACAGCATATTGTACACCAATATCTTCTTTCGAATAAATTTCTTGATTTTTGAAATTGAAAACATCATAAGTATACGCTATTTGTACAGAAGCATCAATTGGTTTTGCATTTTCCTTCTTATTTAACGTAGCCCACCAAAATGCATTGGCATTATTTTTAAACTCTAAAGTATCATTTTGTTTTATATATTCTTCTATAATTTCTTTATCCAATTCAAAATCTTTTTTCACCAATGATTCTTCCATTTGCATTTTATGATGCTGAATAGGTCTTTGGGGTTTTGGACTGGAACACGAAATGATGACTAAAAAAATATATAAATAATATAATCTCATTTATTATTTTGTATTAATTAATTGTGCTTGGTATTCAGGTATGATTTGATTAAACTTGGCAACAGTTTCATCTAATGATAATTCAGATCTTCCTCCTGCAGCATTGATATGCCCTCCTCCATCAAAATGGTTTCTAGAGAACTGATTTACATCAAAATCTCCTTTTGAACGTAATGATATCTTTATAATTCCTTTTTCTCTATCTTCAATAAATATGGCAGTAAAAACAATTCCGCTCAATGCCAAACCATAATTTACAATGCCTTCTGTATCTCCTTTTTTATAATTACATTCCTGTAATTCTTTTGACGATAATGTGATATACGATGTTCTTAAATCATTCAATACAACTAAATTCTGTAAAGCTTTACCAATTAATTTAAAACGACTAATGGTGTTGCTATCGTATATATTTCCATGAATTTCTGTTTTTTCAGCTCCTAATTCAATTAAATTAGCAATCACACGATGCGTATTTGAAGAAGTTGAAGGATATCGGAAAGAACCTGTATCTGTCATAATTCCTGTATACAAACAGGTTGCAATATCTTTATTGAAGGACTCTTTTCCAGCTAATTTTTCTATAAAATAATACATCATTTCTGCAGTTGCAGGCATAGAAGGATCTGAATACATAATATCAAACTCTTCAGGTTGCTCGTGATGATCAATCATAACCTTTAAACCTTTTGAGTTTTCAACAATATTTCCTAATTCATCAATACGATGTAAAGCATTAAAATCTAATATAAAAATAAGATCTGAATTTTGAATAAATCGACGCATATCTCCCTTATAACCTCCTTCAAATATTTCTATTTGTTCATGATGAGGAAGCCATTTTAAAAATTGAGGATAATCGTTTGGTGAAATAACTTTAACGTCATGTTTCTCTTTTAAATAAGTATACAAAGCCAAACAAGAACCTAATGCATCTCCATCGGGGTTTTTATGAGGTAAAAGTGTAATTTTCTTCTTGGTAGCTAATATAGTTTGTAGCTTTTCAATATCTAATTCTTTCATCATTACAAATTTAATAAATAACATGAGCTGAACGTAAGAAAAAGTAAAAAAGAATATAAAAATCCATATAAAATGGATTAAAAGTAAAAATTATATAATTTCCAGAATACATCAAATATATTCAAATTGCATTATAATAAAACAACTTTTATTGTACCTTTGTTCAAAAGAGAAAAATAATATTATAATGAAAAGTAAAACAAATTTCACCTTAACGATGATAAAACCTGATGCTGTTAGCAAAGGTCACATCGGTGCAATTTTAGAAAAAATTTCAACTGCAGGATTTAAAATCATTGCTTTAAAATTAACACAGTTTTCAAAGCAAGACGCTGAAAATTTCTACGAAGTACACAAAGAACGTCCATTCTTTGGAGAACTAGTTGAATTTATGACTTCTGGTCCTATTGTTGCAGCTGTTCTGCAAAAAGATAATGCTGTAGAAGATTTTAGAACTTTAATTGGAAGCACAAATCCTGCTGATGCAGCTGAAGGGACTATTCGTCAATTATATGGAGCTAGTATGGGAGAAAATGCTGTACATGGTTCTGATAGTACTGAAAACGCACTACGTGAATCATTATTTCACTTTGCTGACAAGGAAATTTTTGAAGAAATTTTCGAATATTTATAAGAAATTATTTATAAATCATATAAAATCCCGAAATGAATTCGGGATTTTTTTATTCTATAATTTTTTTAATTACTCGTAATTTATGGGTATGTTTTTTAAACTCTGCATTAAAAATACCTGAATGATCTAAATGGTCAATTCTTACTTTCCCATGTGCATGAATGATACGATTTTCACTTAAAACAATTCCTACATGAATAATGTGCCCTTCTTCATTATCAAAAAAGGCTAAATCACCGGGTTCTGCTTCTTCTATAAAACTTAAAGGTGTACCCAATTCTGCTTGTTGAAAGGCATCTCTTGGAATTATAATACCACACATTTTGTAAACTTGTTGTGTAAAACCTGAACAATCAATACCAAAAATAGATTTTCCTCCCCATAAATAGGGCGTATTTAAATACAAATGAGCCAATTCTACTACACAATCTTTAGGTTGAATGTCTGAAATAATATCAGCTTCAATTTGGTATTTTTCTCCTAATTGAAATTCATTGTTCTGATAAAAAGGTAATTGAACACCTAATGGCAATGTAATAGGCACTCTATTTTCATTAAATGCAAATGTGATGTATTCGCCTAAAAAGTATTTTTTGTTTTTTTGATAACGAACAAAATCTTCTTCTAAAAGAGGGAAAAATTGTTTGTAATCCATCCATCCTTCATAAGAATCATCTAAAATTTTTACTTTTACCCACGGCTTTTGCACCTCTAAAACCGTAATAAGATCTCCAAAAAGACCTTGTGTTACCATTTCAGCTTTATCAGAAGCTTCAGCACGAATGGGTACTACACTTAAATTAATTATTCCGTGTGTCATAAAATCGTTTCGTTGAACAAAAGTAAGCATTTTTGATTAGATTATAGAATAGTCAAAATATAGTATTTTTCTTTTATAAAATTTCTCTTTACATTTTTTGGTAATTAACAATTAAGAAATATTTCCTAAATTAGCTCCATAAAATACAACTATGATTTATCGTTTTTTAATTATTGTTTTTAGTTTATCATTAGCCAATTGCTATGTTTATAAACCTATGGAAAAACCTAGTGAAATTACTAAGAATGACATTTCGGATAAAGAAGAAGGAAAAAAAGCTAAAAAGAAGAAAAAGAAAGAAAAGCCCATTTTACTAACAAAAGATGAAGCTATTCAAAGTCTAAAGAAAGATGCTTACTATAAAGTTAACGATGTAAATCATAAATCATATAAAATTCGTTATAAGAAAACCGATCGAGATAGTATTTACGGTCACAAGAAGAATTGTGAAGATAAACCTGTTGCTATTGCTCGAAAAGATATTGAAACCATTAAAGATCGTCGTTTTTCTAAATTAAATTCCGATTTAATTACTTTTCCAATTTTAGGAGGACTAGCAGCAGGCTTATTAATTTTAGTATTGTAATTCCCTTTTTATTCTAAAACTTGTTCTATTTTTTTATCAGGTATTAACCAAATCAATGCTGGGATTATATATAAAATTATACCCAACCAAGGTGATACAAATGATAAAATAATACCAGTAGAATATACAATTATAGTTAATTTTATTCTATAATCTCTCTGGACTATTTGTTTTATTATAAAATTATCATCATGAGCTTTAATAATTATTATACTTAATACATAAAAAGCAATACCACTCATTAATAAAATAAAGCCATAAAAAGCTACTGGAGTAGATTCTACATGGTTTTCTCCAATCCAAGAAGTAGCAAAAGGAACTAAGGATAACCAAAATAGTAAATGTAAATTGGCCCAAAGAATTGTTCCATTTACTTTTTCTGTAGCTTGTAATAAGTGATGATGATTATTCCAGTAAATCGCGATATAAGTAAAACTTACTACATAACTAATAAAAATAGGTAATTTAGTAATTAAAGCTTCAAATGTTGCTTCTTCAGGCGCTTTTAATTCTAATACCATAATAGTGATGATGATAGCCAATACACCATCACTAAAAGCTTCTAATCGTCCTTTTTTCATCTATTAATTTATAATTTTACTCCTTTTAAAACTAAACTTCTCCATTCTGGATGCCGTTTTATATATGCGGCTACAAAAGGACATAACGGAACCAAGGTTAAATCTTTTTCTTTAATATCTTCTAACACTTGTTTTACTATTGCAGAGCCTATCCCCTTTCCTTCTAATGCAGTAGGGACTTCAGTATGAGTCAAATAAATTTGATTTTTAGCTTTAATATACTCTATTTTAACAATATGATCTTCTATGTGGAATTCATATTGTTTTTTGTCCTGATTATCTATTAATTTATATTCCATGTTATTATATATTATTTAATTTCTTCTTTTCCATCAGCATGTAATGCAAATCGTCCTTTTTTGATATCATGAACTTGCTCTGCATTTGGCCAAGGCCAACCTCCAAATTGGGTCTGTTGATACTCTGCAAAAGCTTCTTGTATCTCTTGTTGAGTATTCATTACAAACGGACCATACTGTGCTACTGGTTCATTAATTGGTTTCCCTTGTAACATTAATAAATAACTATCTTTATTACCTGTCTGAATTGTGACTTCTTCATCGGACTTTAAGTAAATTGCGTTATTAACATTTATTTCCTCTCCTTCTAATTGAATAGACTCTCCATTGTAAAATAAAGTCCTCTATTTACGTTTTGTTTTGAAGCAGGTAAGATCCATTTTGCATTAGCTTCTAATTTTATAGTCCAAACCGCTACTTCATTTTCAGGGTTAGCTGCCCATGAATCAGGTGTAGGGCTCAGTGCTTTAAAATCATTAAGTTCACCTGCAATAAGGTCAATTTCAATCATTTTTCCATTAGCATCTTTTTTCTTTTAAAACAGGAATGTCTTCTGACCATAACATTTTATAATGTGGTGCTACAAATTTACTCGATTTTGGTAAATTTAACCAAACTTGAAACATTTCCATAGGATTTTCTTTATCATCATTAAGGAGCGGAAACATTTCTGAGTGTTGTACTCCTTTTCCTGCGGTCATCCATTGTACATCTCCATTTCCAAACCGTCCAGCAGAACCTAAAGAATCGGTATGATCAAATCATCCCTTCTTTTGCTATACTAATGGTTTCAAAACCTCTATGAGGATGATAAGGAAAACCTGGTATTGTTTCTCCATGATACATATTCCATCCTTCTTTATTAGCAAAATCTTGTCCGATATTTCGTCCTTCTAAAGATGCATCAGGTCCCATTTTTCCATTTCCTTTCGGATAAGCATCTTTATGATAGGCACAAAATAAAAAAGGATCTTTGTGTTGCCATGGTGATGAACTTAAGGGTTGTATTTTTAAAATTGTATTTTTTTTCATTTTAATTATTTTTAAAGATCCATGATTTAAACAGTTTTGTTAAGTTAGGGCATTAAAACCCAGGTTAATAGCGGAACTAATGTTAACGTTACCAATAATACTTTTAAAGGTAAAACTAAGGTAGGAAATAAAGCTCCATAAAAATATAATAGTGCTATAACCATTGGGTATACTGCTATCCATGTTATAATAGCCATTTTCCATTTTGGAGGACCTTGTACTTTCATTTCAGGTGTCGTAAACCAAAAATCAATACCTTCTTCATAATTAAGCTCCATCTCTTCCACTACTAGTTCTTTCAATTTTTCAATTTCTTCTAAACGATCATTAGATTCCATCCATAGTGTAAGATTATCTATATTATCAAATTGAAAAACAACAATGTATTCTCCATCATTTTTCTTTGGAGGTACTACATACTTGCCTTTAAAACCATTATACTTTTTTGCTTTATTTCCAATAGTAATCAACCAATTTTTAAAATCCTTTATAGCTTCCTCTTTACTCGATGTCTAACAATGGTTGTAACAGGAATATCAGTTGATATTTCATTTATTTCTTGTGTCATTTTACAAAATTTATGTCTTTTACAATAAAACCTTTTTGTTGATAAAGCTTTGTTTCATCAACAGGTTGATCAAATTTACCCATAAAACTATTCGCTGCAATATCTTCTAATCGAACATTAATTTTCACTTTGATACGTTCCTTCATTTTCTGGAAAGAATGTTACCAATGTTCCATTACTCGATGTATTTTTCTTTATAATATTACCTTCCTCATTTATCAATTCTACATAATCAAACAATTGCAAAAAATCCATTACTTCATTGAATTGAACTTCTATTTTTTCTCCATTTTGAACAATTTTAATTTTTTCATGTAAAGGAAGGTGTCACATCTTCAGAAATGGCTACGAACTTTTTTTCATAAGGTTGAGTCAAAAAATTACCTTTTATACTTTTCCAAGTTGTATCAATTTTCAATACATAATGTTTCTGTTCTTCAAAAGCTCTTCCCCATTTTTTCGTGAGCTTGTAAGCCTGTTTTAACACGTCCTGGATCTACTAATAAAGTAATGGTCTTATGATCCTTACTCCAAAGTTCATATACATTATCAAAAAACACGTTTTTTTAAATCATTTCCTTTTTCATCATAAAGGTAAACATGGTTTAAAAAATCTCCTTCTCTCATGGGCTCAGAAAATTGTATGTAAAACTTCAAAACATTAACCGGAATAGAATCTGTTAAAGGATAAATAGCTTCTACGATTGTATTTTCTCCTTCCTGTTCTTCTTCTATTTGTATTTTTTTCTTTTTGACATGAAAATAATACAACTAAGCCTATTAAAATACCAAAATATGTTTTCATATAAGATTGTAAAGCCTGAGAAAAATCTCAGGCTAGTTAATTCTATTATAAATTTTTATCGTGCGAACTCTCGTGCCCTTCGTCTTTGCGCATCATATTTTGAATGTCACGCATCATTTTTTGACTTTCAGGATACTCATATCCAGGTACATCATATTCACTTTCAAAATCACTTAAACGGAAATATAAATTTTTTAAATAACTTACTAATTCAATATTTCCATTATCTACGTTTCGTCTTAAAGTTAATAAATGATAACCATCTAAATCAGCCAATTGCATAATACTCGTCATTGGAAAATCAGTCGCTTTCATTCCAAATTTTCCAAAACCTTCAAACTTTGTCAAACCTTCTTTTTTAGATGCTTTGATCACATCATTTTTCATCATTAATTGAGCAGATTGATTTTTATTATTCATAAAAAGACATCAAATGTATTTTGTTCCATATCTTGTCCTTTATAAGCTAATAAATCAACTGGTGTATTTCCATAACCCAATTCTGCTATCGTTTTTCCTGTAATTTTAGCTCCATCTTTAATTTCATCTAAAGGAAATAAAACCAATGGAGTACATGTATAAGCAGCTAACACATAATCTTTTCCATCTAATTCTGTAATCAACATCGTACGAATAGGTGCTTTTGTTTCTTGTTGATTATGAATAGTATGATAAATATCTGTAGTTGCTACGGTTGTATTCCCATTAAAAGGATAATCTGCAACACGTAAAGCAGATGCAAAATCCGTATTGTTCATTCCACTGATATATAATTTTCCTTTATGAAAATCCAAATCTGTAATGGCTAAATTTTGAGAACTCATTGATTTATCATTCCAAA